>NZ_CP019426.1:6254652-6601805 GCF_009834515.1 Pseudomonas sp. R84 | reverse complement strand
GGATATCCCCTAAGTTGAAAGCCGGTGAGGCAAAAACAAGCGGCCATTGTAGCGGCGAGCCGCCCACTTATCCACATGCAGGTTGCCCGGTGTCCATGATTTATCAATGCGTTGAATCAGAAAAAGGCGACCAACGGTGTGTGAATAAGCTCTGTGGATAACCACCTCTAAGGGCACTGGACAACTGGGGGTTGAACTCGGTGGATAACCTGCCTGTGGATAACAGTCCATTCCACACACAGGTTATCCGACAGCGCAGCACAGGCTGAACACGGTTTTCCACTGTAGTTGTCATTCTCTGTACATCACGTCAGACAAGGCCTAATGCTACTTATCCACAGAAGAAGGTGTGCCTAGTTTTTATAAGCTTTACAAAAAAGCTTTAAATAATTCCCTTCTTTATTTTTATGTATGACGAGCAGGTGATCAGGCAAAGAACACCTTGAGATCTATTTATAAGGAAACGCTGGTTGGAAATTGACCTGAAGGCTTGCTTTCTCTAGAATCCCCGGTCTCTTAAAACGGGGGCCATTCCGGCCCGTTGTGGACGAACCAGGTAACACGACATGAAACGTACTTTCCAACCAAGCACTATCAAACGCGCCCGTACCCACGGTTTCCGTGCTCGCATGGCTACCAAGAACGGCCGTGCAGTCCTGTCGCGTCGCCGCGCCAAAGGTCGTGCGCGTCTGGCAGTTTGATAATCCGGTACTGGAGGTGAGTCAGGACTTCAGTCGGGAAAAGCGTCTGCTTACTCCCCGGCATTTCAAGGCAGTCTTTGACTCCCCTACCGGCAAGGTTCCGGGGAAAAATCTCCTGCTCCTTGCACGCAACAACGATCTTGATCACCCCCGTCTCGGGCTGGTTATCGGGAAAAAGAGCGTAAAGCTCTCCGTTGAGCGCAATCGCCTCAAACGTTTGATGCGCGAATCGTTCCGTCTGCACCAGGATTCACTGGTCGGCTGGGACATCGTTATCGTCGCGCGCAAAGGTCTGGGCGATGTAGAAAACCCCGAATTGATTCAGCATTTCGGCAAGCTCTGGAAGCGTCTGGCACGCAGCAAGCCAGTTCCAGAAGTCAAAACCGAAACTGTAGGGGTAGACAGTCCAGATGCGTAAACTGGCCCTCGTTCCGATCCAGTTTTATCGCTATGCCATTAGTCCTTTAATGGCCAACCACTGTCGTTTCTACCCCAGTTGTTCCTGCTACGCGTTAGAAGCCATCGAAAATCATGGCCTTCTGCGCGGTGGCTGGCTGGCCTTTCGTCGTTTAGGTCGCTGTCATCCGTGGAATCCCGGTGGTTATGACCCGGTTCCACCTATCCCTACCTCCCGTTCTTCTTCGATGGCCGAGTAATCATGGATATCAAACGCACGATCCTGATCGTCGCCCTGGCAATCGTGGCCTACGTTATGGTCCTTAAATGGAACCAGGACTATGGTCAGGCTGCCCTGCCGACTCAGAATGTTGCTTCCAGTACGACTACATCCGGTTTGCCGGACACCGCCACTGGCAATAATGCTGCAGCCAGTGACGATATTCCGCGTGCCGCTAGCGATACCAGTGCACCTGCCGAAACGCCGGTAGCCGCCAGCAAGGATCTGATCCAGATCAAAACCGACGTGCTCGATCTCGCGATCGATCCACAAGGTGGTGATGTTGCTCAATTGACCTTGCCTCTGTATCCACGTCGTCAGGATCGTCCTGATGTTCCGTTCCAGCTGTTCGATAACGGCGGCGAACGTGTGTATCTGGCACAAAGCGGTCTGATCGGCACCAATGGCCCGGATGCAAATCCGGCCGGTCGTCCGGTCTACTCCTCGGAGAAGAAGACTTATCAACTGGCTGACGGTCAGGACCAACTGGTCGTAGACCTGAAGTTCAGCAAGGACGGCGTCAATTACATCAAGCGTTTCACTCTGAAACGTGGCCTGTATGACGTAGCCGTTTCCTACATTGTGGATAACCAGAGCGCTCAGCCCTGGAATGGCGCGATGTTCGCGCAGTTGAAGCGCGATGCTAGCGCTGATCCTTCGTCCACAACCGCTACTGGCACCGCAACTTATCTGGGCGCTGCCCTGTGGACAAGTTCGGAGCCGTACAAGAAAGTGTCCATGAAGGACATGGACAAGGCACAACTGAAAGAAACCGTCACCGGTGGTTGGGTAGCCTGGCTACAGCACTACTTCGTGACTGCGTGGATTCCGGCAAAGGGCGAAAACAACATCGTCCAGACCCGTAAAGACAGCAAAGGCAACTACATCATCGGTTACACAGGTCCAACACTGACCGCTGCACCGGGTGCCAAAGTTGAAACCAGCGCTATCCTTTACGCCGGTCCGAAAAGCCAGGCTGTGCTGAAAGAGTTGTCCCCAGGTCTGGAACTGACCGTCGACTACGGCATTCTGTGGTTCATTGCTCAGCCAATCTTCTGGCTGCTGCAACACATTCACGCCATTGTCGGTAACTGGGGCTGGTCGATCATTTTCCTGACCATGCTGATCAAGGGTATTTTCTTCCCTCTGTCGGCTGCCAGCTACAAATCGATGGCGCGTATGCGTGCCGTTGCGCCGAAACTGGCTGCTCTGAAAGAGCAACATGGCGACGACCGGCAGAAAATGTCGCAAGCCATGATGGAGCTGTACAAGAAAGAGAAGATCAATCCGCTGGGCGGCTGCTTGCCGATCCTCGTGCAGATGCCGGTTTTCCTTTCTCTGTACTGGGTTCTGCTGGAAAGCGTGGAAATGCGCCAAGCGCCGTTCATGCTGTGGATCACTGACCTGTCGATCAAGGATCCGTTCTTCATTCTGCCGATCATCATGGGCGCAACCATGTTCATCCAGCAGCAGCTGAACCCGACTCCTCCGGATCCGATGCAGGCGAAGGTCATGAAAATGATGCCAATCATCTTCACCTTCTTCTTCCTGTGGTTCCCGGCAGGTCTGGTGCTGTACTGGGTTGTGAACAACTGCCTGTCGATTGCACAACAGTGGTACATCACACGTAAAATCGAACGGGCTACCCAAGCCGCTGCTTGATTTACACTGTGGATAACCACTCAAAACGCCCCCTAGTGGGGCGTTTTGCTATCTGTCATTTTTGTCTGGATACCGGTCAATGAGCGCACCTCGTGAAACCATCGCCGCTGTCGCCACCGCTCAAGGCCGTGGTGGTGTGGGCATCGTTCGTATTTCCGGGCCGTTGGCCAGCGTTGCAGCGAAAGCCATCACCGGCCGCGAACTGAAACCGCGTTACGCCCATTACGGCCCGTTTTTCAGCGACGACCAGCAAGTCCTCGATGAAGGTCTGGCGCTGTATTTCCCGGGGCCGAACTCGTTCACCGGTGAAGACGTGCTGGAACTGCAAGGCCACGGCGGCCCGATCGTTCTGGATATGTTGCTCAAACGCTGCCTGGAACTGGGATGTCGCTTGGCCCGTCCTGGTGAATTCAGCGAACGCGCCTTCCTCAATGACAAGCTCGACCTGGCCCAGGCCGAGGCGATTGCCGATTTGATCGAAGCCAGTTCTGCACAGGCTGCGCGCAATGCTCTGCGTTCCTTGCAGGGTGCGTTTTCCCAGCGTGTGCATAACTTGACCGAGCAACTGATCGGTTTGCGTATCTACGTCGAAGCCGCCATCGACTTCCCGGAAGAAGAAATCGACTTCCTTGCCGATGGCCATGTGCTGAGCATGCTCGACAAAGTGCGCGTCGAGTTATCCACAGTACTGCGAGAAGCCGGGCAGGGTGCGTTGCTGCGCGATGGTATGACTGTGGTGATCGCCGGTCGTCCGAATGCCGGCAAGTCCAGTCTGTTGAATGCCTTGGCCGGTCGTGAAGCCGCCATCGTTACCGAAATTGCCGGTACGACCCGCGACATCCTGCGCGAACATATCCACATTGATGGTATGCCACTGCACGTTGTCGATACGGCCGGACTGCGCGATACCGATGATCATGTGGAAAAGATCGGGGTCGAGCGCGCATTGAAAGCCATTGGCGAGGCTGATCGGGTGTTGTTGGTGGTCGACGCCACTGCGCCGGAAGCGCTGGATCCCTTTGCCCTATGGCCGGAATTCCTTGAAACCCGACCAGATCCGGCGAAGGTCACCCTGATCCGCAACAAAGCCGATTTGACCGGCGAAGCCATTGCCCTGAAAACCAGTGAAGACGGCCATGTGACGATCAGCCTCAGCGCCAAGTCGGCCGGTGAAGGCCTTGACCTGCTGCGTGACCATCTCAAAGCCTGTATGGGTTACGAGCAGACCTCGGAAAGCAGTTTCAGCGCACGTCGCCGGCATCTTGAAGCCTTGCGCCACGCCAGTGCAGCGTTGGAACACGGCCGCGCCCAGCTGACCTTGGCTGGCGCCGGAGAGTTATTGGCGGAAGATCTGCGTCAAGCCCAGCATTCTCTCGGCGAAATCACTGGTGCCTTCAGCTCCGATGATCTGCTAGGTCGGATATTTTCCAGCTTCTGCATTGGCAAATGACAAAGGGGCTGTGGACAATTTATCCACAGCCCCTTTTCATTTACCAGTTGTAGGAAACCGTACCGAGCAAGGTCCGGTCTTCTCCCCAGTAGCAGCGGCCGGCATCATTGCATCCCGACACATATTCCTTGTCGAACAGGTTTTTCGCATTCAGGTCCACGCTCCAGTGCGTGTCGATCTGATAGCCGATCGCCGCATCAACCAAGGTGACATCGCCGGCATCCAGCTTTCCGTACAGAGAAGGCGAGGTGTAGGCGAAGGCACTGTCGAAGTAACGCACACCGCCACCCACATACAAACCTTTCAGATCGCCATCGAGGAATCGGTATTTCGCCCAGGCCGAGGCCTGATTACGCGGCACGCCGGTCATCTGATGGCCTTTGACCAATGACGTCGCGGCATCCTTGGTGATTCGCGCGTCGGTGTAGGTGTAGGCCGCCGTGACGTTGAGGTTCTGCGTCAGATTGCTGTTAAGTTCCAGCTCTACACCCTTGGAACGGCTTTCGCCCACTTGGCGATAGCTCGACGTGGTGGCGTCGAAGTAGGTGTCGTCCTTTTTGCGCAGGTCGTACACCGAAGCAGTGAACGCTGTGTCCCAGCCGATCGGCTCGTATTTCAGGCCCACTTCATATTGGCTGCTGGTGATCGGATCAAGCGGTGCGCCGGCGTTGGAAATCTGCTGCACCGGCACGAACGAGGTCGAGTAGCTGACATACGGCGTCATGCCGTTGTCGAACTGGTACATCACGCCGCCCTGATAAGTGAATTTCTTATCCTCGGAGCTGATGTCACTCGACTGGGCCACCTTGTCGCGGAAATCACTGTCGACCCAATCCTGACGACCGCCGAGCAGAAACAACCAATGGTCGTACTTGCTCTGGATCTGTGCATAAACCCCTTTCATCTGCTGCTCGAGCAAGGTGTTTTGCACCGCAATCGGTGTGGTAGGGTCGCGCAGGTACACCGGGTTATACACATCGATCGGCCCGACGACGCCGGCATCCCAGTCTTGATTGAAGGAAGTGCGGTCGTAGCTGGCGCCGAATAGCACGGTATTTTCCAGACCGCCGACCTGGAATTTGCCTTCCAGTTGGTTATCCAGCGAATACACCATCGATTTGTTGTAGCGATCGTAGGCCGTCATGTTCAGGCGTGTGCCGAAACCGGCATTGTTGAGGTTGCCCGGCCAGGTTTCGTGGCGGGTAATGCGCGACTGCATGTAGCGCGAGTTCTGCCGGAACTGCCAGTCGTCGTTGAACGAGTGACTGAACTCGTAACCGGTGCTCCAGGTTTCCCGTTCGAAGGTATTCCAGTCCGGATCGCCGAGCATTGTGCCCTTGGATAACTTGCCGTTGGGGTTGGTCAGCAAAGTCCCGGCGGCCGGTAGGCCAAGTTCCATGTTGGTGTGATCCTTCTGGTAGTTGGCCAGTAGGGTCAGCGTATTGAAATCGTCGAAATTCAGAGTCAGCGATGGCGCGATGTAGATCCGGTCATCCGGGACATGATCGGTCTGGGTGTCCGACTTGCGCCCGAGCATCACCACCCGCCCGAGAACATTACCGCTGTTATTGAGTGGACCGGAGACATCGACGCCGATCTGCCTACGATTATTCGAGCCATAACCCAATTGCACTTCGCCTTGTGGCGCGGCGGTCGGGCGTTTGCTCACCAGATTGACCAGACCGCCGGGAGCGTTTTCCCCGTACAGCAGAGAAGACGGGCCGCGGAAAATCTCCACTCGCTCAAGACCATAAGGCTCGGTGCTGGTGTCATAGCGGTTGCCCTGTACGCGTAGTCCATCGCGCAACAGACCGTAGCCGTAATCGGTGGCATTGAAACCCCGTATGAAAAACAGATCTCCGGCCAGACTGTCGCCGGCGGCAAACGGAGGGGCAAAGATCCCCGGGACGTAGCCAAGCACCTCGGTGAGCGTCTGGGATTTCTGATCTTTCATGCGTTGCGCGGTTACGACTGACACCGAGCGTGGCGTTTCCGACAACGGTGTGCTGGTTTTCGTACCAATCCGGCTGCTTTGCGCCTTGTAGCCAACGTCGGCGGCGTAATCCAGGTTCATCGGGTTGGCTAATTGCCCGTTGATGTTGGTCGGGGCCAGTTCCAGCGAGTCACCAGTGGGCAGCGCCTGCAGAATGTAGCTGCTAGGCGCCTGCGGTATGGCTTGCAACCCCGAGCCTTGCAGCAGTTGGGAGAATCCCTGTTCGACGGTGAAGTTGCCGTTCAGTCCCGCACTGCGTAAACGGCTGGTCTGTTGCGGCGAGAACGACAGAATCACGTTCGAAGCAGAGGCGAACTGGCTCAACGCATTGTCCAGCGGGCCGGCAGCAATGGTGTAGCGCTGGGCGGCCATCGCCGCGAAGGCGTTATTGGTCATTACCAGGCAAGGCGCGGCACTGGTCATCAGTAGGCTGTAGGCAATGCAGTGGTGGGAAAAACGCTGACGGAACGTGGGAAGACGCATGTGTGGATAAGCCCTGAAGGTGGCGAAGAGCCGCGTTTATCGCGATTACCTGTAGGGCCGGGTCAGGGCAAAAAAAGATAACCCTGGTTTCAATTTATTTTTCCCCAGGTGATTTTCGATCAGACGTTGTGGCTGATCGAGACCCAGTAACGGGTGAAGTAGCGGACGTTGATCGGTAACGAGGCCTGGAGATTGGCCAGAACGGCATCGGTGGAGTCGAGCCGAAAGGTGCCGGATACCCGCAGATCCCGGGCGCGCGCGTCGCAGTGCAAAACCCCGCTGCGATAACGGCCCAATTCTTCGATCACATCGCCCAAACGTGCATTGAGGACGATCAATTGGCCGTTGGTCCATGCCACTTCCGAGGGTTGGAAGGGATGAATGAGTCCGATATGCCGGCTATCGAAGTCAGCGCCTTCCCCTGCATTCAGAATAATGGCGGCTGTTGATGAATCCCCCGGTTGAACGCTGACCCGATTTTCCAGCACCCCCACGCGGGTAGAACCCGGGAACTGGTGGACGGAGAATCGAGTGCCCAAGGCTTGTATCCGGCCATCACGGGTTTCGACGAAAAAGGGTCGTTGATCGCCAAGCTTTCCGGTTTGGATCAGGATTTCGCCCGAGCGCAGGCGAATCAGCCGCTGTACCGGGTCGAAAGACACGTCAATGGCAGTGTCGGTGTTGAGCTGAATCTGGCTGCCATCCGCCAATGCGATATTGCGAAGCTGACCAACCCCGGTTTTATAGTCCGCCCAAACATTCCCCAAGGAAGCGTGATGCTGAACATTCCAGCCAACGAACCCCGTCCCCGCCCCGAGCAGCAACAGTTTCAGCACCTGACGGCGTTGCTGACCGGTGTTCAGTGCCCGACGTTTCAGATCCTGCGGTAGTGTGCCGAGGTGGCGTTGCATTTGTTCCATCTGGTTCCACGCCGCCAGATGTGCCGGGTCGCTATCTATCCACAGCTGCCAGGCCTTCTGTTCGGCGAGCGTCGGCGGATCCGTTTGAAACTGCACATACCAACTGGCGGCCGCTTCGAAAACCTGACGGTTGGGGGCGATGGCCATCAACGCTGCGCCATGACCAGGGCACATTCCGTCAGGGAGCGGATCATGTGTTTCTTCACCGTGGTCAGAGAAACCTTCAGCTGCAGGGCGATCTGTTGATAAGTCAGGCCATCGATCTGCGACAGCATGAAAATCTGTTGGCTTCTGGCGCCGAGCCCGGCCAAGGCTTTATCCACAGCGACCAGAGTTTCGATGATCAGCGCCTTGTCTTCCTCGCTGATGGCGGTGGCTTCCGGTCGAGCCGCCAGGGTCTGCAAATATGCTGCTTCGATAGCCTGTCTGCGATAACGATCAATCACCAGACCGCGTGCAATTGTCGCCAGATAGTCCCGTGGCTCGCGAATCTGCGCGGCATTGCGGGCCGCCAGAATCCGCACAAACGTGTCATGCGCCACATCGGCGGCATCGCAGGCGTCATGCAATTTTCCCTTGAGCCATCCATATAGCCACGAATGATGTTGCTCGTAGATTTGCTCAATCGCAGCGGTGTGGGCGGGTAGGGACATAGGGAAAACTGATGAGTTAATGATAATGCCTATTATTAGCCCCTGTTACGTTCTCTCACAATAGCCCTCGCACTTCCCTCCATCAGCTTCTTTGTCGCCAGCGAACCCTCGCTGGTGTTTTTTTTGCGCGCTGAAAAAGCTGCTGTATCGTTTTTTCTGTGGATTAAGCCCTGTGAATAACTGCCACTGAGGTCGGTTGATAACAGGGCTTAAAAACTGGACATAAACCCCTCTGTGGATAACCTTCCCTTTCATCCACAGGCTTACAGCGGTTATCCAAGGGCCTCATTAGCACATGAGCACAGGGTTTTAAAACTCTGTACACATTGAATATAAAGGCCTGTAGCAATCTATCCACAGAAAGGTGGCTCAGTAAGAATAAACATAAAAACAAAGGTTTTATAAATTTCTCTCTTTTTTATTCTTTTAACCTCGAGTTCTCCACAGCTGGTTAAATTTTGTGCAAAGGGTTCTTTAGGAAGGGCGAAGTCCCTATACTTGTCGACCAGGTTCAGAAACCTGATCTCAAACTATTCCTGAATTACCTACTTAAGCAGGCACGAGGTGCGTGGTGGATTTCCCTTCCCGTTTTGAAGTGATCGTCATCGGCGGCGGTCATGCCGGTACCGAGGCAGCACTGGCCTCAGCACGTATGGGGGCAAAAACCCTGTTGCTGACGCATAACGTGGAAACCCTCGGTGCCATGAGTTGCAACCCGGCCATCGGTGGTATTGGCAAAAGCCATCTGGTCAAGGAAATCGATGCCCTCGGCGGCGCGATGGCAACGGCCACCGATTTGGGCGGCATCCAGTTTCGCGTGTTGAACAGCCGCAAAGGCCCAGCCGTACGGGCGACCCGTGCGCAAGCCGACCGGATTCTGTACAAAGCCGCTGTCCGCGAAATTCTGGAAAACCAGCCGAACCTGTGGATATTTCAACAAGCGGCTGACGACCTGATCGTCGAGCAGGAACAAGTCCGTGGTGTTGTCACGCAAATGGGTCTGCGCTTTTTCGCCGATTCCGTGGTGTTGACCACCGGTACGTTCCTCGGCGGACTTATCCACATCGGTTTGCAGAATTTCTCCGGCGGTCGCGCCGGTGATCCGCCGTCGATCGCCCTGGCTCACCGTCTGCGTGAACTGCCACTGCGTGTCGGTCGCCTGAAAACCGGCACACCGCCGCGTATCGACGGCAAGTCTGTGGATTTCTCGGTGATGACCGAGCAACCCGGCGATACGCCGATTCCGGTGATGTCGTTCATGGGCAACAAAGAACAGCATCCACGTCAGGTCAGTTGCTGGATTACTCACACAAACGCCCGCACCCACGAAATCATCGCCGCGAACCTCGATCGTTCGCCGATGTATTCCGCCGCTGGTGAAATCGAAGGCATCGGCCCGCGCTACTGCCCGTCGATCGAAGACAAGATCCATCGCTTTGCCGACAAGGAAAGCCATCAGGTGTTTATCGAACCGGAAGGTTTGACCACCCATGAGCTGTATCCGAACGGGATATCCACAAGCTTGCCGTTCGACGTGCAATTGCAGATCGTGCAATCGATCCGTGGCATGGAAAACGCGCACATCGTGCGTCCGGGTTATGCGATCGAGTACGACTACTTCGATCCACGCGACCTGAAGTACAGCCTGGAAACCAAAGTCATCGGCGGTCTGTTCTTCGCCGGGCAAATCAACGGCACCACCGGCTACGAAGAAGCTGGCGCCCAAGGTTTGCTCGCTGGCGCCAACGCCGCACTGCGCGCCAAGGGCAAAGAAGCCTGGTGCCCGCGTCGCGATGAAGCCTACATCGGCGTTTTGGTCGACGACCTGATCACCCTCGGTACCCAAGAGCCGTACCGCATGTTCACTTCCCGTGCCGAGTACCGTCTGATTCTGCGTGAGGACAACGCTGACCTGCGTCTGACCGAAAAAGGTCGCGAGCTGGGTCTGGTCGATGACGCGCGTTGGGCGGCCTTCTGCAAGAAACGCGAAAGTATCGAGCTGGAAGAGCAGCGCCTGAAAAGCACCTGGGTTCGCCCGAACACGCAGCAGGGCGATGCGATTGCCGAGAAATTCGGCACGCCGCTGACCCACGAATACAACTTGCTCAACCTCTTGAGTCGACCGGAAATCGACTACGCTGGTCTGGTCGAAGTGACCGGCAACGGCGCCGAAGATCCACAGGTTGCCGAACAGGTGGAAATCAAGACCAAATACGCCGGTTACATCGACCGTCAACAGGACGAAATCGCCCGTCTGCGCGCCAGTGAAGACACGAAACTGCCTGTGGATATCGATTACACCAACATTTCCGGTCTTTCCAAGGAGATCCAGAGCAAGCTCGGCGCGACTCGACCAGAGACGCTGGGCCAGGCTTCGCGGATCCCGGGTGTGACCCCGGCAGCGATTTCGCTGCTGATGATTCATTTGAAAAAACGCGGCGCGGGCCGTCAGTTGGAGCAAAGCGCTTGAGTTCTAAGGTCACTTCGCAACACGCCGAAGAGTTATCCACAGGAGCCCGCGAGCTCGGTGTCAATCTCACTGAAACCCAGCACGAATTGCTGCTGGGTTATCTGGCCCTGTTGATCAAATGGAACCAGGCCTACAACCTGACCGCTGTGCGCGATCCGGACGAAATGGTGTCGAGGCATTTGCTCGATAGTCTCAGCGTGATGTCGTTCATCGAGAACGGTCGTTGGCTCGACGTTGGCAGTGGCGGCGGCATGCCAGGCATCCCGTTGGCGATCCTGTATCCGGATTCGCAAGTGACTTGTCTGGACAGCAACGGCAAGAAAACCCGCTTTCTGACTCAGGTCAAACTCGAACTCAAACTGGATAACCTGCAAGTTATCCACAGCCGTGTCGAAGCCTTCCAGCCTGCACAGCCGTTCAACGGGATTATTTCCCGGGCGTTCAGCAGTATGGAGAACTTCACCAACTGGACTCGCCACCTCGGCGATGCCGATACACGATGGCTGGCAATGAAGGGCGTTCATCCGGCCGATGAGCTGGTAGCATTGCCGGCAGACTTCAAACTCGATAGCGAACACGCCCTGGCCGTACCCGGTTGCCAAGGCCAACGCCATCTGCTGATACTGCGCCGCACGGCATGATTGGGAACACAAGCAAGAATGGCTAAGGTATTCGCGATAGCGAACCAGAAGGGTGGTGTGGGTAAGACCACCACCTGCATCAACCTCGCAGCATCCCTGGTCGCGACCAAGCGCCGGGTGCTGTTGATCGATCTCGATCCACAGGGCAACGCCACCATGGGTAGCGGTGTGGATAAACACGGCCTGGAAAACTCGGTCTACGACCTGCTGATCGGCGAATGCGATCTGGCCCAGGCCATGCACTATTCCGAGCACGGCGGTTACCAACTGCTGCCGGCCAACCGCGATTTGACGGCGGCCGAAGTGGTGCTGCTGGAAATGCAGATGAAGGAAAGCCGTCTGCGCAGCGCGCTGGCGCCGATCCGTGAAAACTACGATTACATTCTGATCGACTGCCCGCCGTCGCTGTCGATGCTCACGCTGAACGCACTGGTCGCCGCTGACGGGGTGATTATCCCCATGCAGTGCGAGTACTTCGCGCTCGAAGGCTTGAGTGACCTTGTGGATAACATCAAGCGCATCGCTGAATTGCTCAACCCGAACCTGAAAGTCGAAGGCCTGCTGCGGACCATGTATGACCCGCGCCTGAGCCTGATGAACGACGTTTCGGCGCAGCTCAAGGAACACTTCGGCGATCAGCTGTACGACACGGTGATCCCGCGCAACATCCGCCTGGCCGAAGCGCCGAGCTACGGCATGCCGGCGCTTGCCTACGACAAGCAATCGCGCGGCGCCCTGGCTTATCTGGCCCTGGCCGGCGAGATGGTTCGTCGTCAGCGCAAAAACTCACGCATCGCCGCCGCTCAGGCAACTTAAGGAATCCCCATGGCCGTCAAGAAACGAGGTCTCGGACGTGGACTGGATGCACTGCTGAGTGGTCCGACCGTCAGCGCGCTGGAAGAACAAGCGGCGCAAGCTGACACCCGCGAACTGCAGCACTTGCCACTGGATCTGCTGCAGCGCGGCAAATACCAGCCGCGCCGCGACATGGATCCTCAGGCGCTGGAAGAACTGGCAGCGTCGATCAAGGCGCAAGGCGTGATGCAGCCGATCGTGGTGCGCCCGATTGGCGGTGGCCGCTTCGAGATCATCGCCGGTGAACGCCGCTGGCGCGCGAGTCAGCAAGCCGGGCAGGAAACCATCCCGGCGATGGTGCGCGACGTACCGGATGAAACCGCGATCGCCATTGCGCTGATCGAGAACATCCAGCGTGAAGATCTCAACCCGATCGAAGAAGCGGTGGCCCTGCAGCGTTTGCAGCAGGAGTTCCAGCTGACGCAGCAACAGGTCGCCGAGGCTGTGGGTAAGTCCCGCGTCACTGTGGCTAACCTGTTGCGGCTTATTGCACTGCCGGAAGTCATCAAGACCATGTTGTCCCACGGCGACCTGGAAATGGGTCATGCCCGTGCTTTGCTCGGTCTGCCGGACAATCAGCAGGTGGAAGGGGCGCGACATGTTGTCGCACGCGGCCTCACCGTGCGCCAAACTGAAGCACTGGTTCGTCAGTGGTTGAGTGGCAAACCGGAGCCTGTGGAAGCGAGCAAACCCGACCCGGATATCGCCCGCCTCGAACAGCGTCTGGCCGAGCGCCTAGGCTCTGCGGTGCAGATTCGCCACGGCAAGAAGGGAAAGGGTCAGTTGGTGATCGGTTACAACTCCCTCGATGAGCTTCAAGGTGTGCTCGCGCACATCCGCTGAAACATTTCCTCATGTAGCGCGCAGTCGGAAATCACTACCTGACAGTTGAATAGGGGCAGAACCGCCCCTATACTCTGCGCGCATTTTGTCGGCACAAATTATGCCAAGTTATTGAATTCTGGCAGCCGACCATTGGAGAGCAAACGTGATGGAAACCCGCAAGCCAAACCGCCTGCCGTTCCATCGCCTGGCGGTTTTTCCGGTGTTAATGGCTCAATTTGTCATTTTGCTCATTGCCGCTTTGGCGCTCTGGCAATGGCACGGAGTCGTTGCCGGATACTCGGGACTTTGCGGGGGCCTGATAGCCTTGCTGCCCAATGTTTATTTCGCTCACAAGGCATTTCGGTTTTCCGGCGCCCGAGCAGCCCAGTCCATCGTCCGGTCATTTTATGCCGGCGAGGCAGGCAAACTGATTTTGACGGCAGTGCTCTTTGCACTGGTGTTTGCAGGTGTGAAGCCACTGGCGCCGATAGCTGTATTCGGCGCGTTCGTGCTGACTCAGTCGGTCAGCTGGTTCGCTCCCCTGCTGATGAGAACAAGACTTTCGAGACCTTAGGGCGTTTGAGGCAACCATGGCAGAAACAACCGCTTCGGGCTATATCCAGCACCACTTGCAGAACCTGACCTTCGGTCAGCTACCTAACGGCGGCTGGGGCTTTGCCCATACCGCAGCAGAAGCCAAAGAAATGGGCTTCTGGGCTTTCCACGTCGATACTCTCGGCTGGTCGGTCGCGTTGGGTCTGATCTTCGTTCTTCTTTTCCGCATGGCGGCAAAGAAAGCGACTTCGGGTCAGCCGGGTGCTTTGCAGAACTTCGTTGAAGTATTGGTCGAATTCGTCGATGGCAGCGTGAAAGACAGCTTCCATGGCCGTAGCCCGGTGATTGCACCGCTGGCACTGACCATCTTCGTCTGGGTGTTCCTGATGAACGCCGTCGACCTGGTACCGGTCGACTGGATTCCTCAGCTGGCCATCCTGATCTCCGGTGACCACCACATCCCGTTCCGCGCCGTGTCGACAACCGACCCGAACGCGACCCTGGGCATGGCGTTCTCGGTTTTCGCACTGATCATTTTCTATAGCATCAAGGTCAAGGGCTTCGGCGGCTTCATCGGCGAACTGACCCTGCACCCGTTCGGCAGCAAGAACATCTTCGTTCAAGCTCTGCTGATCCCGGTGAACTTCCTGCTGGAATTCGTGACCCTGATCGCCAAGCCGATCTCTCTGGCTCTGCGTCTGTTCGGCAACATGTATGCCGGCGAGCTGGTGTTCATTCTGATCGCTGTGATGTTCGGCAGCGGTCTGCTCTGGCTGAGCGGCCTGGGCGTTGTTCTGCAGTGGGCATGGGCTGTGTTCCACATCCTGATCATCACGCTGCAGGCGTTCATCTTCATGATGCTGACCATCGTCTACCTGTCGATGGCGCACGAAGAAAACCATTAAGGCCAGTCTCGACTAGTCTGATGTCCTTCCCGGTCAAACGGGAAGGGGCTCTTCACAGGGCACCTGAAACGATTTGTTTTACCGCTTTAATCTAAAAAACCTAAACCATACGACGTAAAAGTCGGGAGGAAAGATGGAAACTGTAGTTGGTCTAACCGCTATCGCTGTTGCACTGTTGATCGGCCTGGGCGCACTGGGTACCGCAATTGGTTTCGGCCTGCTGGGCGGCAAGTTCCTGGAAGGCGCAGCGCGTCAGCCAGAAATGGTTCCAATGCTGCAAGTTAAAATGTTCATCGTTGCCGGTCTGCTCGACGCCGTAACCATGATCGGTGTTGGTATCGCTCTGTTCTTCACCTTTGCGAACCCGTTCGTTGGTCAGATCGCTGGCTAATTACCCGGATTCTTCCGAGTAATTTGATGTGATGGACAACGTAACTGCGAGGTGTTGGCGTGAACATTAATGCGACCCTGATTGGCCAGTCCGTTGCGTTCCTGATTTTTGTACTGTTCTGCATGAAGTATGTATGGCCTCCGGTCATCGCTGCCCTGCACGAACGTCAAAAGAAGATCGCTGATGGTCTGGACGCTGCCAGCCGTGCAGCTCGCGACCTGGAGTTGGCCCAAGAAAAAGCGGGTCAGCAACTGCGCGAAGCGAAAGCTCAGGCAGCTGAAATCATCGAGCAAGCCAAGAAACGCGGTAACCAGATTGTCGAAGAGGCCGTTGAAAAGGCCCGTGTCGACGCTGACCGTGTGAAGGTTCAGGCTCAAGCCGAGATCGAACAGGAACTGAACAGTGTCAAAGACAAGCTGCGCGCCCAAGTGGGTTTGCTGGCTGTCGGCGGCGCCGAGAAGATCCTGGGTGCCACAATCGATCAAAACGCGCACGCAGAGCTGGTTAACCAACTGGCTGCTGAAATCTAAGCGAGGGCGATCATGGCAGAACTGACCACGTTGGCCCGACCTTACGCTAAGGCGGCCTTCGAGCACGCTCAGGCCCACCAGCAACTGGCCAATTGGTCAGCCATGCTCGGCCTGGCTGCAGCGGTGTCACAAGACGACACCATGCAGCGCGTGCTCAAGGCCCCGCGACTGACGAGCGCAGAAAAGGCCGCCACGTTTATTGACGTGTGCGGCGACAAGTTTGATGCCAAGGCACAGAACTTCATCAATGTCGTTGCCGAAAACGACCGTCTCCCGCTTCTGCCGGAGATTGCCGCTCTTTTCGACCTTTACAAGGCCGAACAAGAGAAGTCGGTAGACGTTGAAGTGACCAGTGCTTTTGCATTGAACCAAGAACAGCAAGACAAACTCGCCAAGGTTCTCAGTGCACGACTCAACCGGGAAGTGCGCCTGCAAGTTGCGGAGGATGCTGCCCTTATAGGTGGTGTCGTTATCCGCGCCGGCGACCTGGTTATCGATGGCTCGATTCGCGGCAAAATCGCGAAACTTGCCGAAGCATTGAAATCTTGAGTTTGAAGGGGCAGCAGAGCAATGCAGCAACTCAATCCTTCCGAAATAAGTGAAATTATCAAGGGCCGCATCGACAAGCTCGATGTGACCTCCCAAGCCCGTAACGAAGGCACTGTCGTCAGCGTATCTGACGGCATCGTGCGGATTCACGGTCTGGCCGACGTAATGTACGGCGAGATGATCGAGTTTCCGGGCGGCGTCTACGGTATGGCCCTCAACCTGGAGCAAGACTCCGTAGGTGCCGTTGTACTGGGCGCTTACCAGTCTCTGGCTGAAGGCATGAGCGCCAAGTGCACCGGCCGCATCCTCGAAGTTCCGGTTGGTAAGGAACTGCTGGGTCGCGTAGTCGACGCACTGGGCAACCCTGTTGACGGCAAAGGTCCACTGGGCAACACCGAGACCGACGCGGTCGAGAAAGTTGCTCCGGGCGTGATCTGGCGTAAGTCGGTAGACCAGCCTGTACAGACTGGCTACAAGGCTGTCGATGCCATGATCCCTGTCGGCCGTGGCCAGCGTGAGCTGATCATCGGTGACCGTCAGATCGGTAAAACCGCTCTGGCGATCGACGCGATCATCAACCAGAAAGACAGCGGCATTTTCTGCGTCTACGTAGCTATTGGTCAGAAACAATCGACCATCGCCAACGTGGTTCGCAAGCTGGAAGAAAACGGCGCCCTGGCCAACACGATCATCGTGGCTGCCAGTGCTTCGGAATCTCCTGCGCTGCAATTCCTGGCACCGTACTCCGGTTGCACCATGGGTGAATTCTTCCGCGACCGCGGTGAAGACGCGCTGATCGTTTATGACGATCTGTCCAAGCAAGCAGTGGCTTACCGCCAGATTTCCCTGCTGCTGCGCCGTCCACCAGGCCGTGAAGCTTACCCAGGCGACGTGTTCTATCTCCACTCCCGTCTGCTGGAGCGCGCATCCCGCGTTTCGGAAGAATACGTAGAGAAGTTCACCAACGGCGCAGTGACCGGCAAAACCGGTTCCCTGACCGCATTGCCGATCATCGAAACCCAGGCTGGCGACGTTTCCGCGTTCGTTCCGACCAACGTGATTTCCATCACCGACGGTCAGATCTTCCTGGAATCGGCCATGTTCAACTCGGGCATCCGCCCTGCAGTGAACGCCGGTGTTTCGGTATCCCGTGTGGGTGGTGCCGCTCAGACCAAGATCATCAAGAAGCTGTCCGGTGGTATCCGTACCGCTCTGGCTCAGTACCGTGAACTGGCGGCATTCGCCCAGTTCGCTTCTGACCTGGACGAAGCGACCCGTAAGCAACTTGAGCATGGTCAGCGCGTTACCGAGCTGATGAAGCAGAAGCAATACGCACCAATGTCGATCGCTGACATGGCGCTGTCGCTGTATGCCGCTGAGCGTGGGTTCCTGACTGACATTGAAATCGCCAAGATCGGCAGCTTCGAACAAGCGCTGATTGCTTTCTTCAACCGCGATCACGCCGATTTGATGGCCAAGATCAACGTTAAAGGTGACTTCAATGACGAAATCGACGCTGGCATGAAAGCCGGTATCGAGAAGTTCAAGGCCACCCAAACCTGGTAAGCCGCAGCGGGAGCCGCGAGGCTCCCGCTTGCTAACCTGATAGGTGTTACATGGCAGGCGCAAAAGAGATTCGCAGTAAGATTGCGAGCATCAAAAGCACGCAAAAGATTACCAGCGCCATGGAAAAAGTGGCGGTCAGCAAAATGCGCAAGGCACAAATGCGCATGGCTGCTAGCCGTCCTTATGCGGAGCGTATCCGCCAGGTTATTGGGCATCTGGCCAACGCCAACCCGGAATACCGCCACCCGTTCATGATCGACCGCGAAATCAAGCGCGTTGGTTATGTTGTGGTGAGCAGTGACCGTGGTCTGTGCGGCGGCTTGAATACCAACCTGTTCAAGGCCCTGGTCAAGGACATGGCGGTAAACCGCGAAAACGGCGTCGAGATTGATCTGTGTGTCGTTGGTAGCAAGGGTGCGGCCTTTTTCCGTAACTTCGGCGGTAACGTCGTTGCAGCTATCAGCCACCTGGGTGAAGAGCCGTCGATCAATGACTTGATCGGCAGCGTCAAGGTGATGCTGGATGCCTACCTGGATGGCCGTATTGATCGCCTGTCCGTGGTGTCCAACAAGTTCATCAACACCATGACGCAACAGCCTACCGTGGAGCAGTTGATTCCACTGGTGGCCACCCCGGATCAGGATCTCAAGCACCACTGGGACTATCTCTACGAACCGGATGCCAAAGAGCTGCTTGACGGCTTGATGGTCCGCTACGTTGAGTCGCAGGTCTACCAGGCGGTGGTCGAGAACAACGCGGCTGAACAAGCTGCGCGGATGATCGCGATGAAGAACGCTACCGACAACGCCGGTGATTTGATCAGCGATTTGCAGCTGATCTACAACAAGGCGCGTCAGGCTGCGATCACCCAAGAGATCTCGGAAATCGTCGGCGGCGCTGCCGCGGTTTAACGGTTCAAATATTCAGAGGATCCAGCTATGAGTAGCGGACGTATCGTTCAAATCATCGGCGCCGTTATCGACGTGGAATTTCCACGCGACAGCGTACCGAGCATCTACAACGCTTTGAAAGTCAAAAGCGATGCCGGCACCACTCTGGAAGTTCAGCAGCAGCTGGGCGACGGCGTGGTTCGTACCATTGCGATGGGTTCCACCGAGGGCTTGAAGCGCGGTCTGGAAGTTACCGACTCTGGCGCAGCCATCTCCGTACCGGTCGGTAAAGCGACCCTGGGCCGGATCATGGACGTCCTCGGTAACCCGATCGACGAAGCTGGCCCGATCGACACCGAAGAGCGTTGGGGCATTCACCGTCCAGCGCCTTCGTTCGCTGAACAGGCAGGCGGCAACGACCTGCTGGAAACCGGCATCAAGGTTATCGACCTGGTTTGCCCGTTTGCCAAAGGCGGTAAAGTCGGTCTGTTCGGTGGTGCCGGTGTAGGCAAAACCGTAAACATGATGGAACTGATCCGTAACATCGCCATCGAGCACAGCGGTTATTCCGTGTTCGCCGGTGTGGGTGAGCGTACTCGTGAGGGTAACGACTTCTACCACGAGATGAAGGACTCCAACGTTCTGGACAAAGTGGCACTGGTTTACGGTCAGATGAACGAGCCGCCGGGTAACCGTCTGCGCGTAGCACTGACCGGCCTGACCATGGCCGAGAAGTTCCGTGACGAAGGTAACGACGTTCTGCTGTTCGTCGACAACATCTATCGTTACACCCTGGCCGGTACTGAAGTATCCGCACTGCTGGGCCGTATGCCTTCGGCAGTAGGTTACCAGCCGACTCTGGCTGAAGAGATGGGCGTTCTGCAAGAACGTATCACTTCGACCAAAGAAGGTTCGATCACTTCGATCCAAGCGGTATACGTACCTGCGGATGACTTGACTGACCCGTCGCCAGCGACCACCTTCGCCCACTTGGACGCCACCGTCGTTCTGTCCCGTGACATCGCCTCCCTGGGTATCTACCCAGCGGTAGATCCACTGGATTCGACTTCGCGTCAGCTGGATCCGAACGTAATCGGTCAGGACCACTACGACACCGCTCGCGGCGTTCAGTACGTTCTGCAACGTTACAAAGAGCTGAAGGACATCATCGCGATCCTGGGTATGGACGAGCTGTCGGAAGCCGACAAGCAGTTGGTAAACCGTGCTCGTAAGATCCAGCGCTTCTTGTCGCAGCCGTTCTTCGTGGCTGAAGTCTTCACCGGTGCTTCGGGTAAATACGTTTCCCTGAAAGACACCATTGCTGGCTTCAAAGGCATCCTCAACGGTGACTACGACCACCTGCCAGAACAAGCGTTCTACATGGTTGGCGGCATCGAAGAAGCGATCGAGAAAGCCAAGAAACTGTAATCCCGGCGCCCGGCAACGGGCGCTAATTTAGGTTGAGGCAATCAGATGGCTATGACAGTCCATTGCGATATCGTCAGCGCGGAAGGGGAAATCTTTTCCGGCCTGGTCGAGATGGTGATTGCGCACGGTGCACTGGGTGATCTTGGTATCGCTCTGGGTCACGCGCCGCTGATCACTAATCTGAAGCCAGGTCCGATCCGCCTGATCAAGCAAGGCGGGGAACCCGAGGTGTTCTACATCTCCGGTGGTTTCCTCGAGGTTCAGCCGAACATGGTCAAAGTGCTTGCCGATACCGTGCAACGTGCCGCCGACCTGGATGAAGCTCAGGCTCAAGCAGCTCTCAAGGCTGCCGAGCATGCTCTGCATGAAAAAGGCGCTGATTTCGACTACAGCGCTGCGTCAGCACGGCTGGCCGAGGCTGCAGCTCAGCTGCGCACCGTCCAGCAGATCCGCAAGAAGTTTGGCGGTTAATCCGTCAGCCGCTTGTTGTGCGATTGATAAAAAAGGGTAGCCTCGGCTACCCTTTTTTCTTTTCCGAATTCCCGAAACCCGGTCGCAGTCGCTGACCACCCAGGATTGGTAGCCAGTCATGTCTCTTGAAATCGTTATCCTCGCGGCCGGTCAAGGCACTCGTATGCGTTCGGCACTGCCGAAAGTGCTGCACCCGATTGCCGGCAACTCCATGCTGGGCCATGTTATCCACAGCGCCCGGCAACTTGAGCCACAACGCATTCATGTGGTGATCGGCCATGGTGCCGATGTGGTGCGTGAACGCCTGGCCGCTGAGGATCTGAATTTCGTCCTGCAAGACAAACAACTCGGCACCGGTCATGCCACTGCCCAAGCGGTGCCGTTCATTACTGCCGACACGGTGTTGATCCTATACGGTGACGTGCCGCTGATCGAAGTCGAAACCCTGCAACGTTTGCTCAAGCATGTCGTGCCCGGGCAGATGGGTTTGCTAACCGTCGAACTGGAAGACCCAACCGGTTACGGCCGCATCGTGCGCGATGCTGACGGCAAAGTAGCCGCCATTGTTGAGCACAAAGATGCCAGCGAAGCCCAGCGCGCCATTACTGAAGGCAACACCGGCATTCTCGCGGTGCCGGCCAATCGTCTGGCCGATTGGATGAGTCGCCTGTCGAACAACAACGCCCAAGGCGAGTATTACCTGACCGACGTGATCGAAATGGCGGTCCGCGATGGTCTGGTGGTGGCCACCGAACAACCACACGACCCGATGGAGGTGCAGGGCGCCAATGATCGCAAGCAGCTGTCCGAGCTGGAGCGTCATTACCAGCTGCGCGCTGGCCGTCGTTTGATGGCGCAAGGCGTGACCCTGCGTGATCCGGCGCGTTTCGATGTGCGTGGAGAAGTCACTGTGGGTCGCGACGTGCTGATCGATATCAACGTGATCCTCGAAGGCAACGTCGTCATCGAAGACGATGTGGTGATCGGCCCGAATTGTGTGATCAAGGACAGCACCCTGCGCAAAGGCGTGGTGATCAAGGCCAACAGTCATATTGAAGGTGCCGTTATGGGCGAGGGCAGCGATGCCGGCCCGTTTGCGCGTCTGCGTCCAGGCACCGTGCTCGAAGCGCGTGCGCATGTGGGTAACTTTGTTGAACTGAAAAACGCCCATATGGGTGAAGGCGCCAAAGCAGGTCACCTGACTTATCTGGGTGATGCCGAAATCGGTGCGCGTACCAATATTGGCGCCGGCACCATCACCTGCAACTACGATGGCGCCAACAAGTGGAAAACCGTGTTGGGTGCTGACGTGTTCGTCGGCTCCAATAACTCGTTAGTCGCGCCTGTGGATATCTCTGCCGGTGCGACCACGGCAGCCGGTTCGACCATTACGCAGAATGTGGATAACGCGCAGTTGGCCGTGGGCCGAGCGCGGCAGAGGAATATCGACGGCTGGAAGCGGCCGGAGAAGATCAAGAAGAGCTGAGTTATCCACAGCGGTTTTTTGAAGATCAAGAGATCGCAGCCTTCGGCAGCTCCTACGGGAATGTTGAAGGCTGCGATTTTTTTTGGGCGACAGCTTGACGATTTAGGGCTGATAGGTTTTGATTGCTTACGTTATCTTTCGAAACGAAACTTAAGCCGCCATGTCGAAACGCAACACGCCGCAACGCCGCCACAACATCCTCGCCTTGCTCAACGAGCAGGGCGAAGTCAGTGTGGATGAACTGGCCAAGCGTTTCGAAACCTCCGAAGTTACGATTCGCAAGGATCTTGCTGCGCTTGAAAGCCATGGCCTGCTGCTGCGCCGCTACGGCGGGGCGATCACAATGCCCCAAGAGTTGGTAGCGGAAACCGCGCAGAGCGTTTCCAAATACAAACAGGCGATTGCCCGTGCAGCGGTGAAACGCATCCGCGAACACGCGCGGATCATCATCGACAGCGGCAGCACCACCGCCGCCATGATCCCGGAGCTTGGCCAACAGCCCGGTCTGGTAGTGATGACCAACTCCCTGTACGTCGCCAATGCCTTGAGCGAACTCGAACACGAACCGGTGCTGCTGATGACCGGCGGCACCTGGGATCCGCATTCGGAATCCTTTCAGGGCCAGGTCGCCGAGCAGGTACTACGCTCTTACGACTTCGACCAATTGTTCATTGGCGCCGACGGTATCGACCTGATGCGCGGCACCACGACCTTCAATGAGCTGCTCGGTTTGAGCCGGGTCATGGCCGAAGTGGCGCGGGAAGTCATCGTCATGGTCGAGGCCGACAAGATCGGTCGCAAGATTCCCAACCTGGAGCTGCCGTGGAGCAGCGTCCATACCCTAATTACCGATGATCGCCTGCCTAGCGAGGCACGCGATCAGATTCAGGCCCGCGGTATCACCGTGATTTGCGCGGCTGTCAGTCAGGAGAAATAAGCATGTGTGGAATTGTCGGCGCAGTTGCTGAACGTAATATCACCGCCATCCTGCTCGAGGGCCTCAAGCGCCTGGAATACCGCGGCTATGACAGCGCCGGTGTCGCGGTCTTCACCAACGATGAAACCCTTGAGCGCATGCGTCGCCCGGGCAAGGTCAGCGAACTCGAAGCAGCGCTGGCTGAACACCCGCTGGTTGGCCGACTCGGCATTGCCCACACCCGTTGGGCCACCCACGGCGCACCCTGTGAACGCAACGCCCACCCGCATTTTTCCGGCGACATCGCGGTGGTGCACAACGGCATCATCGAAAACCACGAAGCCCTGCGCGAACAGCTGAAAGCGCAGGGTTACGTGTTTACTTCGGATACCGATACCGAAGTCATCGCTCACCTGCTCAACCATAAACTCAAGGATCAGCCTGATCTGAGCGTTGCGCTTAAAGCAACGGTCAAGGAACTGCACGGTGCTTACGGTCTGGCCGTGATCAATGCCAAGCAGCCGGATCGTCTGGTCGCCGCGCGCAGTGGCAGCCCGTTGGTGATCGGTCTGGGTCTGGGCGAGAACTTCCTCGCCTCCGACCAGTTGGCGCTGCGTCAGGTCACCGACCGCTTCATGTACCTGGAAGAAGGCGATATCGCCGAAATTCGCCGCGATGACGTGCAAGTCTGGGACATCAACGGCAATGCTGTCGAGCGCCAGACCGTGCAGTACAGCGACGGTGCCGAAGCCGCCGACAAAGGTGAATACCGCCACTACATGCTCAAGGAAATCCACGAGCAACCGGCCGTTGTGCAGCGCACCCTCGAAGGTCGCCTGAGCAACGATCAAGTGTTGGTGCAAGCCTTCGGCCCACAAGCCGCCGAGCTGTTTGCCAAAGTCCGCAACGTGCAGATCGTCGCCTGCGGCACCAGCTATCACGCCGGAATGGTGGCGCGTTACTGGCTCGAAGAACTGGCCGGTATCCCGTGCCAGGTCGAAGTCGCCAGCGAATTCCGCTACCGCAAAGTGGTGGTGCAGCCGGACACCCTGTTCGTGACCATCTCGCAGTCCGGTGAAACCGCCGACACCCTGGCAGCCCTGCGCAACGCCAAAGAGCTGGGTTTCCTCGCCAGCCTGGCGATCTGCAACGTCGGCATCAGCTCGCTGGTGCGCGAGTCCGATCTGACCCTGCTGACTCAGGCCGGCCGCGAAATTGGTGTGGCCTCCACCAAAGCCTTCACCACGCAATTGGTCGGCCTGTTGTTGCTGACGCTGTCGCTGGGTCAAGTGCGCGGCACGTTGGCTGACGGCGTTGAAGCGCGTCTGGTCGAAGAGCTGCGTCGTCTGCCAACCCGTCTTGGCGAAGCGCTGGCCATGGACAGCACCGTGGAGAAGATCGCCGAGCTGTTCGCCGAGAAAAACCACACCCTGTTCCTCGGTCGTGGTGCGCAATTCCCGGTGGCGATGGAAGGTGCCCTGAAACTCAAGGAAATCTCCTACATCCACGCCGAAGCCTACCCGGCCGGCGAGCTGAAGCACGGCCCGCTGGCGCTTGTGGATAACGACATGCCGGTGGTCACTGTGGCGCCGAACAACGAACTGCTGGAAAAGCTCAAGTCCAACCTGCAGGAAGTCCGCGCTCGTGGCGGTGAATTGATCGTGTTCGCCGACGAAAAAGCCGGCATGACCAACGGCGAAGGCACCCACGTGGTGCAGATGCCGCATATCCACGACATCCTCTCGCCGATCCTCTACACGGTTCCGCTGCAGTTGCTGTCGTACTACGTTGCGGTGCTCAAGGGCACGGACGTCGATCAGCCGCGTAATTTGGCGAAGTCGGTGACGGTGGAATAAGTTATCCACAGCTGACATCGGCGCAAAAAAATCGCAGCTTCGGCTGCGATTTTTGTATCTGACTTGAGGGTCTCCATGGATCGCTTCCAGGAAATGCACATCTTCACCATCGTCGCCCAGGAGCAAGGCTTCTCTGCTGCCGCGCGTCGTCTGGGTTTGTCAGCGGCCAGCGTCACGCGGGCGGTGGCGGCGCTGGAGTTGCGCATCGGCACGCAGTTGTTGATCCGCACCACGCGCAGTGTGCATTTGAGCGAAGCGGGGCAGCGTTACCTGGAAGATTGTCGGCGGATTCTCGCCGAGGTGCAGGAGGCAGAGGATTCGGCGGCGGGCAGTCATGCCGAGCCGCGTGGGCAACTGACGGTGACGGCGCCGGTGTTGTTCGGTGATTTGTTTGTGACGCCGGTGATGGCGCGTTATCTCGCGCAGTATCCGGATGTCACGATCAATGCCGTACTGGTTGATCGTATCGTCAACATGGTTGAGGAGGGCATCGATGTCGCGGTGCGCATTGGTGATCTACCGGACAGCAATCAGCATGCGATTCGGGTCGGGGAGGTGCGTCGGGTCATTTGCGGCTCGCCAGACTACTTTGCCAAATATGGCCGGCCGGCTCATCCCCACGCATTGGCGGGCGCGCCAGTGGTGGCGACTTCAGCGATTGGCCAGCAACGCAGTTGGCCGTTTCTCGACGCGGGCGAACCGCTCAGCGTGCGTCCAGAGCCGCGTCTGATCGTGACCGCCAATCAGGCTGCGATTACAGCAGCTTGCACGGGCTTGGGTTTGACCCGGGTGTTGTCCTATCAAGTGGCGAGTCAGGTTGCCGCCGGCACACTGGAAATAGTGCTCGCCGAATTTGAACTGCCGCCGCTGCCGATCCACGTCGTGTATCAGGGCGGGCGCAAGGCGCCAGCGCGGATCCGCAGTTTTGTCGATTTCACGGCAGAGGCTTTGCGCGAACATCCGGCCTTGAAAAATGCTGCGTTATTTCACTCAGTGAAATAATCGATTGCAGTTGCTGGTGATTCTGTTGTTTTCGCGATAAGTGGAAGATGGCCTCCATCGGCGCTCTCATCCCCGCAGTGGCGCCCCTGTTCAACGGAGTCGACCATGCAAGCGATCAAACTCTACAACTTCCCACGTTCCGGCCACGCCCACCGTGTCGAGCTGATGTTGTCCCTGCTGCAACTACCGACCGAGCTGATCTTCGTCGATCTGGCCAAAGGTGAGCACAAGCAGCCGGCCTACCTCGCGATCAACAGTTTCGGCCAAGTGCCGGCCATTGATGACGACGGCGTGGTGCTGGCCGATTCCAACGCGATTCTGGTGTATCTGGCGCAGAAATACGGCCATGGTCGTTGGCTGCCAACCGATCCTGTCGGCGCCGCACGGGTACAGCGCTGGTTGTCGGCCGCCGCAGGACCGATCGCTTTCGGCCCCGCTGCTGCGCGATTGGTCACGGTGTTTGGTGCCCAACTGAATGCAGAAGAGGCGATTACCCGTGCGCACAACCTGCTCAAGGTGATGGACATCGAATTAGGCAAAACCGTGTATCTGGCCGGTGACGAGCCGAGTATTGCCGACGTTTCGGCCTACAGTTACATCGCCCACGCACCGGAAGGCAACGTGTCGCTGGACGACTACGGCAACGTCCGCGCCTGGCTGGCCCGGGTCGAGGCCCTGCCTGGTTTCGTCGGCATGCCGCGCACGGTTGCCGGTCTGCAAACCACCGCCTGATTTTCGCAATCCACACTGTGCCGACGGTGCAGGGGAGAGGTCGTGATGGAACGTTCACCGTGGCACGCTGGCGAGCAACAGTTGCAAGCGAAGGTCGGGGTTGCTGAACGCATGGAAGCCTTCGGGCGTAAGGTGATTCGCACCTGGATGCCTGATCAGCACCGCGAGTTCTATCAGCAACTGCCCTTCATGCTATACGGCGCAGTCGATGCGCAAGGGCGGCCGTGGGCCAGTGTGCTCGAAGGCGCGCCGGGGTTTGCCCATTCGCCGGATCCCGAGCATCTGCATTTCGCCAGCCAGCCTGCTGCCGATGACCCGGCGCAACTGCGTAACGGCGAACCGATCGGTTTGCTTGGCATCGAGTTGCACACCCGCCGGCGCAATCGCCTTAACGGCCATGTCGGCAATCTGAGCGCTCAGGGTTTTGAGGTGAGCGTGGATCAAGCCTTCGGCAACTGCCCGCAATACATTCAACTGCGCCAGTATCAACGTGTGCCGCTGACGGATCCGCAGACGCGCCCGGCTGAATATCTGCACGGCCTAGATGACGCGGCCACTGCGTTGATCACTGGCGCCGATACGTTTTTCGTCGCCAGTTATGTGGATGTCGAGGGCGAGCGCGCGGTGGATGTTTCTCATCGTGGCGGCCAGGCCGGTTTCGTGCGGGTGGAAGGCAATCGTCTGACCATCCCCGACTTCGCCGGCAACCTGCATTTCAACACTCTCGGCAATCTGTTGCTCAATCCCAAGGCCGGCCTGCTGTTCATCGACTTTTCCACAGGTGATCTGCTGCAACTCAGCGGGCGCACCGAGATCCTTCTCGATGACCCGCAGATCGAGGCGTTTCAAGGTGCGGAACGGTTGTGGACATTTGAAGTGGAGAAACTGGTGCGGCGCCCGGCAGCCTTGGCGTTGCGCTGGCGCTTCGACGGCATGTCGCCGACTAGTCTGTTGACCGGCAATTGGGCTGAGGCGGATGCGCGTTTGCAGGCGCAGGCGCTGGGGAACCAGTGGCGGCCGCTGCGGGTGGCGAAAATTGAGGCGGAGAGCCGCAACATCCGCTCGATCTATCTGGAGCCGAACGATGGCGCCGGTTTACCGGTGTTTCTCGCCGGCCAGCATCTACCGCTGCGTTTCACCATTGATGGCGAGGTGCACATCCGCACCTACAGCCTTTCGAGTGCGCCATCAGATGGTTTCTACCGCATCAGCGTGAAGCGCGAAGGACTGATCTCGTCGCACCTGCATGAGCAGATTCGTGTCGGCGATGTACTCGAAGCACGGGCACCGCAAGGGCATTTCACCGTCGCGCCGCAGGAGCAGCGACCGTTGGTGCTGTTGGCCGCCGGTGTGGGCATCACGCCGTTGCTGTCGATGTTGCGTGAGGTGGTTTACCAAGGCTTACGCACTCGGGGGATTCGTCCGACATTGTTGCTGCAGAGTTCACGCAGCCTCGCCGATCAGCCGTTTCGCAGGGAGCTGGATCGTTTGCTCGAAACCGCAGGTGACTCTGTACGAATCCTGCGATTGCTCAGCCAGCCGGAAGCCGATCTGCAAGAGGGCGAGGATTTCGATGTGCGTGGTCGCATCGACGGCACCGTGCTGAGGAACCTGCTGGATGCCGAAGACTTCGACCTGCTCGACTTTGTGCTTTGCGGCCCCGGTGCTTTTACTCAAGGGTTGTACGACACCCTGCGCGAGCTGGAGGTGCG
This sequence comes from Pseudomonas sp. R84, assembly GCF_009834515.1. Classification (NCBI taxonomy): domain Bacteria; kingdom Pseudomonadati; phylum Pseudomonadota; class Gammaproteobacteria; order Pseudomonadales; family Pseudomonadaceae; genus Pseudomonas; species Pseudomonas sp. R84. The sequence continues at coordinate 6,573,487 of NZ_CP019426.1, read as the reverse complement.
TGACGCACAGATTCATGCGGAAACCTTTGGCCCGTCGACGCTGAAACGTCAGGCCGATCCGGACGCGATCGTCATCGAACAACCGCCCTCAGCGACCACATCGGTCCCGGTGGTGTTCGAGCGCTCGGCGAAAGAGGCGCGCTGGCAGCCCGATGGCGGGAGTTTGCTGGAGCTGGCGGAAAGCCGCGGATTACGGCCGGAGTTCAGTTGCCGCGGTGGTTCGTGCGGTACGTGCAAGACCCGGCTGGTCAGTGGTGCAGTGAATTATCCACAGCCGCCGGCGGATATTCCGGAAGCGGGGCATGTGCTGATTTGCTGTGCCGTTCCGGCGCAAAGCAATCAGCCACTGGTCTTAGACCTGTAACCCGAACCCGTGTAGGAGCTGCCGAAGGCCGCGTTCTTTTGATTTTGATTTTTAAAAACAAGATCAAAAGATCGTCCGATCGCGGCCCGAGCCTTCGGCAGCTCCTACAGGGGATCGGTATTCAACCCACGCTCAGGCGTAGGACAGCGATTTCTCTTCCAGCAATTCCTGATACAGCTCTGTCCATTTGCGGCCCATTTCATCGGCTGTGAATAACTGCCGGTAACGCGCTTCGGCTTTCACCCCCATGGCAGCGGCGCGCACCGGGTCTTCCCAGAGCGTGCGCATCGCCTCGCGAAACGCCTGTGGATGACTGGGCGGGACCACCAGCCCGGTTTCGTTGTGAATATTGATGTAGCTGGTGCCAGTGCCGATCTCGCTGGAAATCATCGGTTTGCCGTACATCGCACCTTCCAGCAGCGAGATGCCGAAAGCTTCCGAGCGCAGGTGTGACGGGAAAACAATCGCGTAGCTCAGTTGCAGCAGCGCGACTTTGTCCTCGTCACCCAAGCGTCCGAGGAAATGAATATTGCGCAGGCCCAGCGCTTGCGCTTGAGCGTGCAGTTCCAGTTCCAATGGCCCGGCACCGACAATGACGACGGGATAATCCACGTCTTTCAGCGCCTCGAGCAGAATGTGCAGGCCCTTGTAGTAACGCATCACCCCGACAAACAGAAAAAACTTATCCCCAACCTGCTGGCGCCAGCGATTCATCCGCTCTGCATCCGCCTGTGGATAACCAGCCTTGTTCAAACCGTAGGGAATTACTCGGGTCTTGTTCTGGAACTGTTGCAGCACATCGCTGGTGTGCAGGTAGTTCGGCGAAGCGGCAACAATGCGGTCGGCGCTGGCGAGGAAGCGGTTCATCAACGGGCGATAGAGTTTGAGCAGGTGCTTCTGGCGAATGATGTCCGAGTGATAAGTCACCACACTCGGTTTATTCATCGCACTGGCGAAATGCACCAGGTCCATGAACGGCCACGGGAAGTGGTAATTGACCACGTCGGCCTCGGCCGCCAGTTCGCGAAACTGTTTGAACACGCTCCAGGAAAAACCCGTGGAGGCGAACTGGATGTCGAGTTTGGCGCGGTGCACTTCGTGCTGGCCCAATTTCACCACGGGCGGTGTCGGGTCAGCACTGAGGGTCAGCACCTGGCCGTCGATACCGTGCTGGGCGCCGCTCTCGCACAGTTGGAAGATCACTTGCTCAATGCCGCCGACCGAGTCAGGCAGGTACGTCTTGAAAAAATGAAGAACTCGCATTCAACCTCCCATGGCCTGGCGGTAGGCACTGGCGGTGGCCTGTGCACAACGCTCCCAGGAAAAAAGCCGTGACTGCTGTAACCCGGCTTCTTGGCATGCCTGCCAATGCGCTTGATCGTCGATCAGTCGGCTCAGCGCATCACGCAGGCCTTCTGCATCGTCAGCTTCAATATAGTTGCCCGCTGCACCGGCGACTTCCGGCATCGCCGAAGAATGCGTGAGCACCACCGGGGTGCCACTGGCCATGGCCTCCAGTACCGGCAGACCAAACCCTTCGTACAGCGATGGAAAAATCAGTGCGCGGGCACCGGCCAGCAATTGCGCGACCTGTTCATCGGGCAGATAGCCGAGCAGGCACACATGCCCGCTGGCCAGCGCCTGACGCAAAGGTTCACTGAACTGCTCGCGCTCCCAGCCGGCCATGCCGACGATCAGCAGCGGATAACGCTGGCGCACGGCTTCGGGTAACAGGGCATGGGCGCGCAGGGCCAGGCCAAGGTTCTTGCGCGGCTCCAGCGTGCCCACGCATAGAAAATATTCCCGCGCCGCCACCGCATGCGCCTTGAGCACCGCATCAATGGTGCTCGCCTCGCGCGGATGAAAGCGCTCGGCGATGCCCAGTGGTGCAACGACGAAACGCTCGGCAGGCAGGCTGAAATAGGCTTGAGCTTCCTCGGCGATGGCTTGCGAGTCGGTGAGAATCACTTGGGCTTGCTGCACACCCACGGCCAATCGACGTTCGATTTCCTTGAGCCGCGCCGGGGGCTGGGTCTCAGGGAAATGCAGGTGGGTCAGGTCATGCAGGGTGATCACGGTCGGGCCGTCGAAGGCCAGCGGCCACAGGCTCGGTTCGTGATAGAGGTCGATACCTTGCGCGCGCCCCTGATCGAAGCGTTTCTGCTCCAGCCAGCGGCGCGCCTGATAAGCCCCGGGAATCTGTCGCAGCAGCGGCGTCAGGCGCGAGTAACCGGGCATGGCCGCTTCCGGCAGCGCCGAGCTCCAGCCCCACCCGTGGAACAAGGTCACGTCAATCTCGGGTTCGCTGCGCAAGGCGTTGACCAGTTCGGCAACGTAATGGCCGATGCCGGTGCGCGGTGCCTGGAGAATGCGTGCGTTAAGCGCTATGCGCATGCTGCCTCGCTGGCGCCGCCGGCGCTTGCAGAACATTACGCACACTGCGTTCGGCCAGTTGCTGACTGGCTTCGCGCCAGCCGATCCACTGCCAATCAGCAACATCGCGGGCGGCAGGGAACTGGCCGCTGCACTGGAAGCCGTTGATCAAGTCGGCAAGGCTTTGCGGATCCTGCAAATCGAAATACGCCATGAACTCGCCTCCGATTTCGCGAAACACCGCAATGTCACTACCCATCGCCGGCAAGCCACGCTGCATGGCTTCCACCAAGGGCAAGCCGAAGCCTTCGACGAACGAAGGAAACACCAGTGCACTGGCGTGGGCGTAGGCGTGTTCAAGGCTGGTGTCACTGAGGTCGTTAAACATGAACAGACGCTGATTCAGCTCTGGATGATTGCGCACCCGGGCGAGGAGGGCATCGCATTTCCAGCCGACCCGCCCGGCGATGCACAGCCGTGCGGTCGAGCCTGTGATCCAGGCGCGTTCGAAGGCATCGAGCAGATACGCATGGTTCTTGCGTGGTTCGATGGTGCTGACCATCAGGTAAACCGGGTCTGTTGTCGTGAACAATTGCTTCAGGCGCGGATCGACCGTCGCATGGTCGGTATGCAGATCCAGTTCGGAACCCAAGTGAAAGAAATCGAACCAGCGCTGGTCGGTTTGTTCGGCACCGATTCTGCGCTGCAATTCTTCACGCACCTGATCGCGCACCGTGGCGGAGATAGCCATGTAGCCGTCGGCCGTGCGGGTGATCCAGTCGAACCACTCGCTGAAAACCTCGACCAGACGCGTGTCGTAAAACTGCGGATGAGTCAGAGGGATCAAGTCGTAGATCACCGCGATCATGCCGACGCCGTCGCGTTTGAGTCGCTCGACGTGGGCGAACAAATCCGAGTGCCAGGATGAATCCAGCAACACCAGTTGATCGCCCGGCCGATGTTGCAGGGGGGAGCAACGTTTGAGCAGTTGCGTGCGGTTGATCTGTCGGATCAGGCGGATCGGCAGGCCGAACGCGCCGAAGATTGTCAGCCGGTAGCCGACATACAAAATCCGTCGCGCCAGTTTCGAGGTGAGTTGCGCATCACGACGCTGATGCCACTGCCAGAAGCGATGAGCGAGGCGCTCCAGGCGTCCTCCGAAGGTTTCCAGCCTGTTGAAAAAAGGCGTATCGAGCGATGCCAGTTGCAGCACGCGGTAGAGTTCGCCATTGAGTACCACCACCGGCATGCACTCCACACCTGCGGCGCTGGCGGGCAGTTGCTTGATGACGTTGCGCACCACACGCTGAATCCCCGAGTTGATGGTCGGGTGTTTGAACACATGGGTGCATTCGACGAGCAAGCGGGTCATGGCAAGCGCTCGACAGGCCGGACTTCGGTGTCGCGCGAGATGGTGGTCTTGGCACCCAGCCATGAGCAGCCGACAAAATCTTCCTGCCGATTGTTGATCACGTGGAACACCAGCCCGTAGTCGCGCCATTCGAAATTGCGATCGAGGTGAGAGTCCAGGCGCGACAGGCTCAGCGATACGGAATAATTGCCTTTGCCCAACCCCATGACGAAAGCGAAGCGATAGGTGAAACGCTCGCCGGCGTGCAGGTCGGTCAGCGCCTTGTCGAGGCGGTGGGTGTTGATGCCGTACATCATCTGGCCCAGACGATCCTTGAGGATAAAACCCAGTACCAGCCGTTCGATGTCCTTGCGCACTTCAACTTTCACTTCGAGCACCACCGCTTGACCGACTTCGGCAGCGTCGATGCTGCGATCGTTTTCATCGAGCAGGCGCACGCCGAGAATCGCTGCTTCGCCGGTACCGGAGACGGTTTGCACTTCGCCGCCGGCGAGCATTTCCTGACGGACGATCTGGCCCTCGCGTTCGGCCATCAGCGCGTTGTAATAATCGAGCACGGGTTCGGGTTTGCCGTACATGGCCATGCGGCCATCCTTGAGCAGAATCGCCGAATCGCAGATCGATTGAATGGCCGAACGGTCGTGGGACACGATCAGCAGCGTGGTGCCGGATTTGCGGAAACTGCGGATGCGTTCGAAGCTTTTGTGCTGGAAGTAGGCGTCGCCCACCGACAGTGCCTCGTCGACGATAAGGATGTCCGGGCGTCGCGCCGTGGCGACGCTGAACGCCAGGCGCATCTGCATGCCGCTGGAGTAAGTGCGTACCGGCTGGTCGATGGCGTCGCCGATCTCGGCGAAATGCTCGATGTCGGGTATCAGTGCCTCGATTTCTTCGAGCTGCATGCCCAGCAACTGGCCGGCCATGATGGCGTTCTGGCGACCGGTGAAATCCGGGTGGAAACCCATGCCCAGCTCCAGCAGCGCGGCCACGCGGCCTTGCAGTTCGATTGTGCCGGTGGTGGGTTGGGTGGTGCCGGTGATCATCTTCAGCAAAGTGCTTTTGCCCGCGCCGTTGGCGCCGACGATGCCCACCGCTTCACCGGGGGCGATTTCGAATTCGACGTCTTGCAGCACCCAGTGCTGGCGGTGGCGGATCGGCGAAAACGGGAGCAGCCACTCGGCCAGTCGGCTCCAGCGGTTAGGGTATTGTTTGTAGGCCTTGCTCAGGCCGGTGACGCGAATATGCCCCATCAGAGTTCATCCACCATTTCGCCGACGCGCTGGCGAAACAGCCGCAGACCGATCAGACAAAACAGCACACCCGTGACGAAGATCGGCAGCAGCGAGCTCCAGACCGGCCACTGACCGTAGAGAAACAGGTTTTGATAACTGCTGAACAGATTGGTCAGCGGGTTGAGTTGCAGCAGGCGCTGTACCCATTCCGGCAGGATCGTGATCGGGTAAACGATCGGCGTCAGCCAAAACCAGAATTGCAGGCAGATGCCGAACAGCTGACCGACATCACGGAAGAACACGTTCAATACGCCGAGGACCATGCCCAGTCCGGCGCAGAACATCATTTGCAGGGCGATCAATGGAATCAGCGCCAACAAGGCCATGCCCGGCCAGCGTCCGGTGATCAGCAGAAAGCCGAGAAACAGGCTGATGATGATCGCGAAGTTGATCCCGGCGTTGCACAGCACTATCACCGGCAGGCAGATGCGCGGGAAGCTGATTTTCTTCAGCAGGTTGGCGTTTTCCAGAAACATGTTCTGGCTGCGCAGGGTAATTTCGGAAAACAGTCCCCACGCCAGCAGCCCGGCGCAGAGGTAGACGCTGTAGGCCATGCTGTCATCCACGCCGGGTAAACGGGCGCGCATGATGTGGGAAAAGATCACGGTGTAAACGACGATCATCGACAGTGGATTGAAGATCGGCCACAGCGCGCCGAACAACGAATTGCGGTACCGGGCTTGAAACTCTCGCTGCACGCTGCCGAGGATGAAACCCCGGTAGCCATGCAACGAGCGGAACAGGGAAAGCAGCATTTAAACCGTCCTGCCGTATTGGTCTTCGAAGCGAACGATGTCGTCCTCTCCCAGGTATTCGCCGCTTTGCACTTCGATGATGACCAGGTCGATCACCCCGGGGTTTTCCAGGCGATGCTTGTGGCCGGCGGCGATGAAGGTCGATTCGTTCTTGGCTACCAGCGTTGTACCGCTGCCATTGTTGGTGACCTTGGCCATGCCTTCGACCACCACCCAGTGTTCGTTGCGGTGATGGTGCATTTGCAGCGACAACTTGCCGCCAGGCTTGACCACGATGCGCTTGATCTTGAAGCGCGGACCTTCTTCGAGAACCGTGTAAGTACCCCACGGGCGGCTGACGGTACGATGCAACCGATAGGCTTCGTGGGATTTGTCCTTGAGTTGCTTGGCCACGCGGCGTACGTCTTGCGCACGGTCGGCATGGGCCACCAACACCGCGTCGGCGGTGTCGACGATGATCAAGTTATCCACACCCACCGTCGCCACCAGACGACCTTCGCTCTGGACGAAGTTGTTGTGGCTGTCGATGAAAATCGCTTCGCCGCTGGCGCGGTTGTTGTCTGCGTCGGCCGGCACCAATGCCGCGACGGCGCCCCACGAACCGATGTCACTCCAGTCGAAGCCTGCGGGCACGACAACGACTTTTTCCGAGCGCTCCATCAGTGCGTAATCGATGGAAATGTCGGTGATTTCCGCGAACAGCGCCGGCGACAGTTCTTGCTGCAGGCAACCGACGGTTTCAATCGGCGCGCTGGCGGCCATGCAGGCGCGAGTCTGCTCGAGCAGTTCGGGCGCGTGCAATTGCAGCTCGGCAATCACCGTGGCGGTGGTGAAGCAGAACATGCCTGAGTTCCACAGGAAGTTGCCGCTCTCCAGATAATGCGTGGCGGTTTGCAGGTCGGGTTTCTCGACGAAACGCTGCACTTTCGCCGCACCTTTGGCATCCAGTGGGGCACCGGTCTCAATGTAGCCGAAGCCGGTTTCCGCCGCCGTCGGGATCACGCCGAAGGTCACCAGATAGCCGTCTTTGGCCAGATTGACCGCGTGCTCGACCGCCGTTTTCAGCGCGTCCTGATTGACGATCAAATGGTCGGCGGGCATCACCACCATGATCGCGTTATCACCATGCAGTGCTTGCAGCGACAACGCGGCAGCAGCAATGGCCGGCGCCGTGTTGCGCCCGGTCGGCTCCAGCAGGAAGTGCCCGCGATGGCGCGACACGTGGGCGGCGCAATAGTGATCCTTGCTCTGGAAGTAGTACTCGCGGTTGGTCACCGTGACGATGTCACCCCAGCCGTCCAGCAATGCGGCGGCACGCTGGTAGGTCTTGCCCAGCAGCGACTGGCCGTCGGGCAGGGTCATGAACGGCTTGGGATGGCCCTCGCGGGACACCGGCCACAAACGGGTGCCGGCACCGCCGGACAGAATCACGGGGATCAGCATGGCCTACTCCTTGGCGACGCGTTTCATGTCCGCATCCATCATCATGCGGATCAAGGTATCCAGGTCGGTTTTCGGCTTCCAGCCCAGCACGCGCTGAGCCTTGGCCGGATTGCCGAGCAGCACTTCGACTTCGGCCGGGCGGAAGAACGCGGGGTCGATCTTCACGTAATCGCGGTAGTTGAGGCCGACGTGATCGAAGGCGATGCGGCACATTTCCCGTACGGTGGTGGTGATGCCGGTGGCGACCACAAAATCGTCAGGCTTGTCTTGTTGCAACATCAGCCACATGGCTTCGACGTAATCACCGGCAAACCCCCAATCACGTTTGGCGTCGATGTTGCCCAAGGCCAGCTCCTGCTGTTTGCCTTGTTTGATGCGTGCGGCGGCGTCGGTGACCTTGCGGGTGACGAACTCGATGCCGCGCAGTGGCGATTCATGGTTGAAGAGAATGCCGCTGCTGGCGTGCAGGTTGAAGCTTTCGCGGTAGTTGACGGTGATCCAGTGGCCGTACAGCTTGGCCACACCGTAAGGGCTGCGGGGGTAGAAGGGTGTGTTTTCGTCCTGCTGCTCAGCCTGGATCAGACCGAACATTTCACTGGTCGAAGCCTGATAGAAGCGGGTGTGCGGGCTGAATTGACGGATCGCCTCGAGCAGATGGGTAACGCCCAGGCCGTCGACGATGCCGGTGGTCACCGGTTGATCCCACGAGGCGGCGACAAAGCTTTGCGCGGCGAGGTTATATACCTCGTCCGGCGCCGACTTGATGACCGCACGCTGCACCGAGCAGGCATCGGCCATGTCGCCATCGAGATAAACGATGTCGGCTTCGACACCCATCTCGCGCAGGCGCCAGCGCGAATCGCTGCTGCGTCGTGCTACCAGGCCATGAACCTTGTAGCCCTTGTCGAGCAACAGTTTGGCCAGATATGCGCCGTCCTGGCCAGTAATCCCTGTGATCAGTGCACTTTTAGTCATTCTTGTTTTACTCGCTTCTCCCAGTCGGACAGGATCGCCCGCAGGGATTGTTGTGTTGTGATTTCAGGCGTCCATCCGGTGATCCGGCTCAGCTTGGTATGACTGCCGCAAACGCGGCGCTGGTCGGCGCGGCGCATGCGTGCCGGATCTTGAACCAGTTGCACTGGCGCTTCGGCCAGATCGGCCAGTTGTTCAATCAGACTGCGGATGCTCTGCTCCCGCCCTGAGCAGATGTTGTAAACCTGTCCCGGTACACCTTTCTCCAGCAGCGCGAAATAGGCCGAAATCACATCGCCGACATCGAGGAAATCCCGCGTTACGTCGATATCGCCGACTTCCAGTTGCGGGGCTTGCAGGCCCTGTTTGATGCGATTGATCTGACGGGCGGCACTGGCGATGACGAAACCTTCTTTCTGTCCTGCGCCGATGTGGTTGAACGGCCGCGCGACGAGCACCGGCCAGTCCTCACTCAAACCCCATTGCAGGCTGAGAAACTCGGCCGAGAGTTTGCTCACCGCATACGGATTGCGCGGGCAGGGCGCTTGTTGTTCGGTGATCGGCAGATCGCTTTCGCTGACCTGGCCGTAAACGTCGCCGGAGCTGACGTACAGGAAGGTGCCCTGAAAACCACGGGCCTTGAGAGCCTGCAACAGATTGAGGGTGCCGAGCAGATTGATGTCGAAGGTCCGTGCCGGGTCGCGGAAGGCTTCGGGGACGAACGTCTGGCCGGCCAGATGAATGACCGCGTCAGGCATTTGCGGCCACAGGTCGACAAGGCTGTCTGGAGCCGTCAGGTCGTAACGTGAAGCTGCAGGCAGCAGTTCCCACGCAGAGTCAGGCGAGGCCAAACGTGACTGAATATGTTGTCCAACGAATCCACTGAGACCCGTGACGAACAGACGCTTTTTCAAACAGCGACCCCTTGGTCTTGGTTTTCGCAGCACTTCCTACAGGCTTTAGAGAAGGGTCTGTCAGACCGGTTGGAAAAAACCGCTAAGACGACAGGCGAAAACGTTGTTGTAGTTATTTGCTGTCAATCTGTGCCAATTGCCGAGCAATTTCAACTGGCCATACCGTGACTGGTCAGTTCTCGTCAGCGTAGCGGATTTATTCTCGCCGGGCGGTTCACGAATACCTGACGGATGTGTTTAGAATGCCCTTCGTCGCCAAATCCCGAGCTTTGATTCGAGAACCGCGACGCAGGGTGAAACCGACCACTAAAACAAGAACGAAGACGTACCCGATGACGAAGGACGAGGGCCTGCCATGCCGACTCGATCCAGCGCACGGCCGTCATAGCATGAAGGTACCGGGATGGCGCCTTCATCGTGGGATGCCATGAATTTCATTCTTTACTCGGACGTCAATGACAGTTCCATCGGCCAGAGTCTCGGCCGTCCGGAATACAGTTATTACTTCGTGCTCAAGGCCTATCGCCCGGTGCTGGAAAGCCTTGGGCGCGTGCACGTGGTCGCGTCCACCGCCGACGTCGATCCGCTGTATCGACAACTGCTCGCCGCTGGCGAAGACAGCCTGTTCCTGTCGTTCACTCCGCCGCAGAAAACCCCGGTCGACCTCGAATGCCCGACGGTGTGTGTGGTGGCCTGGGAGTTCGACTCGATTCCTGACGAACAGTGGGACAACGACCCGCGTCAGGACTGGACGCAGATGCTCGCTCGCCATGGGCGGGTTATCACGCTGTCGAGCCACACCGCTCGAGCCATTCGTCGTGCCATGGGCGAAGACTTCCCTGTGCTGGTATTGCCCACGCCGCTGTGGGAAAACTTCGCGGCGATCCGTCAGCAGACACTGGGTGCGCCAGTCAATCCAGGCACCACGCTGGCGATCAAGGGCTGCATTTTCGATACTCGCACCCTCGGCCTCTGCGCCGATGCACTGATCCCGACACCGATCACGCCGGAAGAAGAAGCCGCGCTGGCGGCCGAAATCGAAGCCGCGCGTCCGCCACCGCTGACCCTCCAACGCCGCTTCGTCATTGCCCGGCATTACCTGCGTCTATGGGTGCTGGATCTGGGACACGAGCAGGCAGAACCGGTGCCACGGGTGAAGTTTCTCTACAACTGGTATTGGGAAGGCATTCGCGATCTGGTGCCAGATACGCTGCACGGCTGGCTCGAACAACGCTTGCCGGCGGTGTGTGGGCCGCTGCCGGTCCCCGTCGTCGAACCGGTGACGCTGAACTTGCCGGACACCACTTCGGTGGTCGAAACCACGGTCGACGGTGTGGTTTATGTCACCGTGTTCAACCCCAGGGATGGCCGCAAGAACTGGCATCAACTGATCACCGCATTCTGTTGGGCGTTTCGCGAAACGTCCGACGCGACGCTTGTGTTGAAGATTACCCAGAACGATCTGGCTTCCTATTACAGCGAGTTGATGACATTGCTTGCGCAACTCACGCCGTTCGCCTGCCGGGTGGTGGTGATGCACGGTTATCTCGACGACACGCAGTACGCCAGGCTGTATCAGGCCGCAAGTTTCTACGTGAACGCCTCGCGCTGTGAAGGCCTGTGCCTGCCGCTCATGGAGTTCATGTCCAGCGGCACACCGGTGATCGCCCCCGATCACACGGCGATGGAAGACTACATCGATGACGCGGTGGCATTCGTGATCAAGTCCAGCGAAGAGCTGACGATCTGGCCGCAGGACACGCGCATCATCTACCGTACTTTGCGCTATCGCCCGGACTGGGGCTCGCTGAAACACGCCTACGAAAACAGCTATCGGATGGCCAAGACCCAGCCACTGGATTATCAGCAGATGTCGGCGGCCGCCATCGAACGCATGCACGATTACTGCGCGTTCGCCCCGGTGCAAAAACGCATGGCGGACTTTTTCGCGCTGGCCTCCGATGCTGCCGATGTCGCGCCCGTGACGGATAACGCCTCATGCTGATCATCATTCATTCGGAAACCAACCAGCACACCATCGCGCAGAACCTCGGGCGTTCGGAGTACAGCTATTACTTCGTGCTCAAGGAGTACCGTCCGGTGCTCGAACGGCTCGGGCGGGTGGTGGAAGTGCTCGATCCGCAAGCCGAGGTCGATGCGCTGTACCTGGAATGCCTGAGCCGTGGCGAGCCGTGTGTATTTCTGTCGTTCTCGCCGCCGCATCGCACCCCGGTGCACCTGGCGTGTCCGACGTTGCCGGTGTTTGCGTGGGAATTCAGCACCATCCCCAACGAGCCGTTTGCCGGTGAACCGCGCAACGACTGGCGCACGGTGCTGGCAGCCTGTGGCGCAGCGATCACCCATTCCAATTACACGGTCAACGCCGTGCGCGAAGCGATGACGGATGACTACCCGATCGTTGCGGTGCCGGCACCGGTGTGGGATCGCTTTGCGGCCCGTGGCGCGCAGTTGCAGGGGCAAACCTCGACGGGGCCGCTGCGCCTGACTATCAAAGGGCTGGTGGCGGACAGTCGCAAGCTCGACTTGAATGCCTTTGGCCCAGCGCATCTGCGCAGTGGTGAGGGCATCGATTTCACTGCGCCGGTCACCGAGCAAGGGCTGTTGCTCGACGGCGTGGTGTACACCTCGGTGTTCAATCCCGGCGACGGGCGCAAGAATTGGGAAGACATGCTCAGCGCCTTCTGTGTCAGTTTCCGCGACGTCGAAGACGCCACGCTGGTCCTCAAACTGACCCATCACGATGCCGAAGAAGCGCTCAGCGACATCCTCCATCACCTGTATAAAAACCAGTCCTACCGTTGCCGTATCGTGTTGATCTACGGCTATCTCGCCGACCCGGATTACGAGCGTCTGGTGCAGGCCACCCGTTATGTAGTCAACACCTCGTATGGCGAAGGCCAGTGCTTGCCGCTGATGGAATTCATGTCCTGCGGCAAACCGGCGGTGGCACCGCGCACCACGGCGATGATCGATTACCTGAGCGCCGACAACGCCTTTCTGATCGAGTCCACGGATGAACTCACCGCCTGGCCGCACGACCCGCGTCGAGCCTTTCGCACCTTGCGTTACGTAACCAACTGGGCGTCGTTGTGTGAAGCCTACAAGGCCAGTTACGACGTGGCGAAAAACCACCCGGCGCGTTACGCACAGATGTCGGCGCAAGCCGTCAGCAGTCTGCAAGGTTTCTGCAGTCAGGCCGTGGCCGAACAACGCTTACAGGTGTTCCTCGCGCAATTGTTCGAACAACGCGCAGTGGCCATGGAAGCCCCTGAAGCATGACCAGCAAACGGATCATGGACATTGAAGTCCTGCGCGCGATTGCCGTGTTGGGCGTGTTGTTCCACCACATGCAGGGCAGCCTGTTCACCGACCCGGTGCCGTTGCTGGAGAAGATTCATGGCTGGGCGCAGCCGTGGTGGGGCGTCGATCTGTTCTTTGCGATCTCCGGTTTTGTCATCGCCCGTAGCCTGATCCCGACGCTGCAAGGCTGTACGACGCGGCAGGAATACTGGCAGGAGACCCGAAATTTCTGGCTGCGCCGGGCGTTTCGCTTGTTGCCGTCGGCCTGGTTGTGGCTGGCGCTGATGCTGCTGGCCTGCGTGTTTCTCAATCGCTCCGGGGCGTTCGGCACGCTGAGCGCCAACTTGCAAGCGACGCTGGCCGGGGTGCTGCAGTACGCGAACTTTCGTTTTGCCGACAGCTTCTTTCATTACGAATACGGCAGCAGTTTCGTATATTGGAGCCTGGCGCTGGAGGAGCAGTTTTATCTGCTGTTCCCGCTGTTGATTCTGCTGTTTCGCCGGCGTCTGGTCTGGGCATTGCTGGCGCTGGTGGCGGTGCAGATTCTGACCGTGCGCACACCGTTGCTGATGGTCGTGCGTACAGACGCGCTGGCCCTCGGCGTGCTGTTGGCGATGTGGAGCGCGCAGCCGGGTTATCAACGCTGGCAGCCGACCTTCCTGCGTCGACCGTGGGCCGGAATTTCGGCGTTGATCGCCATCGGATCACTGTTGAGCTTCATGGCCACTGACCGTTTCACCTTTGCTCCTTACCGCATCGGCTCGATTGCCGTACTCGGCGCCTTGCTTGTGTGGATCGCTTCGTACAACCGCGACTACCTGATGCCTGCCGGTGCTGTGCAGCGTGTGCTGGCGTGGGTCGGCAGTCGCTCCTACGGTATGTACCTGATCCACATTCCGGCCTATCAACTGGTACGTGAACTGATCTTCCGTTTGCAGAGCGCCGGTTTGCCCAGCCCCGCCGGGCATCCGATCGTCACACTGCTGCTGGCGTTCGGCCTGATCGTGCTGCTCAGCGAACTGAATTATCGCCTTATCGAAATGCCGATGCGCAACCGTGGCGCTGCGCTGGTCAAACGCCTCGGCACGTCTCGAACCGCCATCCCATCCTCTGGAGCTACCTCATGCTGAGCCTTTTGAAGAAACTCACGGCGGGCACGCCTGCTCCGGTCGCCGCGCAGCCTGTCGTGGCGGTCGCCGAGAAGACCGATCCGTACATGCTCGGCCTGCACGATGCGATGCTCAGTGGCTGGTTCAACCAGGAAACCGGCGAGCTGTTCAAAGGCTTTCCGGTGACCGCCGCCGACACCTTGCTCGACGTCGGCTGCGGTGATGGCGGCAATGTGCACTTCTGTGGCATGCGTGGGGCGAAGATCATCATTGCCGATATCGACGGAGCGAAGGTCGAAGCGACCCGTCAGCGTCTCAGCGATACGCCAGCGCGGGACATCGAATGCCACGTCACCGACTGCAATCCACTGCCGATTGCCGACGGCACGGCCACGCGTGTGGTCTCGACGGAAGTCATCGAGCACGTCGACGACCCGGCGCAGTTCCTTGCCGAACTGGTACGCGTCGGCAAGCCGGGGGCCCTGTACCTGCTGAGCGTGCCGCACCCAAGCTCCGAAGACCTGCAAAAAGACATCGCCGCGGCCGAGTATTTCCAGAAGCCCAACCACATTCGCATCATCAGCGAAGAACAGTTCAAGGCGATGGTCAGTGAAGCCGGGCTGGAGGTCATCAGCCACAGCCAGTACGGTTTTTACTGGTCGATGTGGATGTTGCTGTTCTGGGAAGCCAAGGTCGACTTCAGCAACCCGGATCATCCGTTGCTCAATCACTGGGCCGACACCTGGCAAGCGGTGCTGGACTCGCCGCGTGGCGCGCAGATCAAACAGGCGCTGGATGCGGTGGTTGCGAAAAGCCAGGTGATCATCGCCCGTAAACCCGCCGCCCCCCTGTAGGAGCTGCGGCACGCTGCGATCTTTTGATCTTGATCCTGAAAAAAGATCAAAAGATCGCAGCCTCGTTTCACTCGACAGCTCCTACAGGGTTTTTGTGTAACCTTGCAGCCTTGTGGTGTCAGGGGGTTGGAAGGTATGCGATTTATTGTGGTTCTGTTCTTGGGCATCTTGCTTGTGGCTTGCAAGCAGCAGGACGCTCCGCCCCTCGACCAACAACTCTACATCTGGCAACGTCAATGGACGCCGGCCCACGAGGCGGCGCTGCGTGACAGTCGCCAGGATTTCTCAACGCTACGCGTCCTCGCACTGCAAGCCTTTCCAAATGCCGGATGGAGCAGCGCGCGAATCGATGCGCCGTTATTGAAAGCCGATGGTCGTCCGTTGATTGCGGTGATTCGTCTCGACGGACAACTCAAGTCGCTGGATCAGGATCAGGTCACCGCGCAGATTCTGCAGGTGCTAGCCGACTGGCAGGCGCAAGGCCTGAGGCTGAGCGGCGTCGAGATCGATCACGACGCCGGTAACGCACGCTTGCCGGCCTACGCTGAATTCCTCAAACATCTGCGCGTGGCATTGCCGACGGACATCCCGCTAAGCATCACCGCGCTGCCAGCCTGGCTCGATAGTTCGCAATTGCCCGTACTCCTGCAAACCGTCGACAGCAGCGTGTTGCAAGTCCACGCCGTCAGTGACCCGCGTCGAGGGCTCTTCGATTCCGATCAGGCGTTGAAGTGGGCCAAGGCCTGGGCGCGAATCACCGATAAACCTTTTTATCTCGCGCTGCCGGCTTACGGCGTGGCGCTGTTACCGGATGACGGCGGGGCGCCAGTGGTGGAAAGCGAAGTGCAACTTGAGCGGAGCGGTGAGCGCCAGGAATTGCTCGCCGATCCGCTGCAATTGAGCCAACTCGGCAAGGCCTTGCGCGAAGACCCGCCGGCGCATCTGGCCGGGTTGATCTGGTTTCGCTTGCCGCTGGCCAATGATCGCCGTGCCTGGAGCCTGACCACCCTGCGCGCAGTCTCCCGTGGTGAGCAACTCGCCAGTCAGCTCGGCGTGGTGTTGAGCGAATACAACGGTCTCTACGACATCAGACTCGACAACCCTGGCAACCTCGACAGTGCCTGGCCCGCACGGATCACGCTGAAAGCGCAAAGCTGTGAAGGCGCTGATGCGCTCGCCGGTTACTCGTTGCAACAAAGCCCGGATCTGCTTACCTTCACCCGCCTGCGCGACGGCCGCATGCCGGCGGGCGGACAACGCGCCATCGGTTGGGCGCGCTGCGCACATATTGATCAAGGAGGTTCGCATGTTGACCCGTAACTGGCCCCGCCATCTGCTCTGCCTGAGCCTCTGCTTTCCGCTGGGTTCGGCGCTGGCCTGCGGGCCGGATTTCCCCATGCGCCTGCTCGACAATCGCGGGCAGACCCTCGCAGATCTGCCTGAGGGCAACTTCAACTTCGAGCTCAGCCGCCTCGGCAAAACCATCGCCGGGCTGAAGAACGTCACCGCGGCGACACACAATCCCAATGATATGTACGGCGAGGAAAACGCGGCGGCCGAGTCTCGGGAAATCGCCGAACAAGCCGGCCTGAGCGCCGAGCAACAAGCGTTGGTCAAACAGCTGCGCGGCCTGACCGATGCGCGTCAGGTCGAGGCGCAGGGTGCCAGTCTGCCAGCGGAAATCCGTTTGTACGTCGCCGGCGCGGTGGCGTTTGCCACGGGCGATCATCAACTCGCCATCGCTTATTTCGACAAGCTGCTGGCGCTGCCGGCGGATCAGCGCGCGTTGCGCAGTACCTGGGCGGCGTATTCTCTCGGGCGTACCTGGTTCGCGATGAGCAGCGAAGCCGCGGATGCGGTCGTGTCGCTAGAGCGATCGCGTGATGCCTTCCGCCAGGCCCGGCAACTGAGCATCGACGGTTTCAGCGATCCGTTGGAGTTGGGTGTTGCCAGTCTCGGTGAAGAGGCGCGGGTGTTGCGCACGGCGGGCGACTGGAACGGCGCCATCGAATTGTATGAAGCACAGAACCTGCACGGCTCGGCCGTGGGTTACACCTCGCTCAAGCAATTGATGAATGAACTGGCGGAGCTGCCCGAGGCCGAACTGGCCGAGCTGCTGCAGCACAAAGCCGTGCAGCAACTGGTCACGGCATCGTTGGTAAGCCGCCAGGGCTGGTCGTTTGGCGATGAGCCGCCGAACGAGAAGAAACTGGTCAAGCTGCTGCAAAACAGCACCCGTGGCAGCCTCGATAATGCTGATCGCCTGGCGGCGATGAGTTATCAACAGGGCGATTACGCCGGAGCCAAGGCTTTTCTCGAGAACGCCGGCGACGGCGGACTGGCGTGGTGGCTACGGGCGAAACTGGCGGTGCGTGACGGCGATAAAAATGCCGCGGCTGCGGCCTATTCGAAAGCCGCGCAAGCTTTCCCGCAGAGCGAAGACTGGGGTTACCGGCGCACACCGGACTGGGCGTATGAAACCGTTCAGCCGAAGTGCCGGGTCGAAGGTGAAAGCGCGATTCTCGCCTTGCAGCGCGGCGAATACCTGCAAGCCTTCGTGCAGTTGTATCGCAGCAACAGTGTCTACTGGTTCGATGCCGCGAGCGTGGCCGAGCGCGTGCTGACGGTCGATGAGCTGAAAAAATACGTCGACGATAACGTCCCGGCTCCGCCCGCGCTGACACAGCAGGAGCGTGACAACTACGTGCCGTTGCCGGTCGCTGCCAGCCTGCGCAATCTGCTCGGCCGGCGTTTGCTGCGTGAGGGGCATTACGCCGATGCGGTCGCTTATTTCGACAATCCCGACCTGCAAAACAAGGCCCGACTCTACGGCGAACAACGGCTGAAGGCCGATGCTTCGTGGTGGCCGACCAAACGTGCGAGTGCGCTGTACAACGCCGCGTGGACAGCTCGCGAGTGGGGCATGGACATTCTCGGTTACGAGATGGCGCCGGACTACGCCACGTTCGGTGGCAACTACAGTCTGGAAAGCACGGAGCTGAAAGTCGGCCCGCTGGTAAGCGAGGCCGAAGTGCAACGTCAGGCCGCCAGCGAAGCGAAACCGGATCAGCGCTATCACTACCGTTTTGTCGCCACTGCGCTAGCCGGGCGCGCCGCAGACAATCTGCCGCACACCAGCCAGGCGTTTGCTGCTGTACTGTGCAACGCCGCCGGCTGGAACAGCAGCCTGGAAGATCAGAGCGCGCTGTATCAGCGCTACATCAAGGAAGGCCCGTTCGTACCGTGGGCGGTGGACTTCGGCAATCAGTGCCCGTACCCGGATTTCGAAAACGCCGACAAGCGTTACGTCACCCAGGTAACCGATGCTGTGCGCTCGTCGCTGCGGCCGTACAAGTGGCCGGTGCAGATCGGTGCGGTTGTGCTGGTCGCGGCCGCTGCGTTGCTGTTCATCAGCCGTCGCCAGCGCAAGGCCCGCAAAGGCTAAGCCTGCTGGACGAACGTCAGGCGCACGGCGAAACCGATCAGCAGGCTGCCGAACAGCCATTGTTGTACACGTTGGGCCGTTGGACTGTGTTGCAGCCAACGACCCAGCGCGGCGCCGGTGAGGGCGTAGGCGCTGTCGAACAGCAGGCCGACGCCGACCAGCAGCATGCCCAGCACGGCGAACTGGCTCAGCACCGCTGCGCCTTCATTGACGATGAATTGCGGTAGCAGCACCGAGCAGAACAGTAACGCCTTGGGATTGAGCAGGTTGGTCAGCAAACCGCGTCTGACGGCTTCGCGCCAACGCCCGTGGGAATCGCCAGGCTCGCCAGTATTCAGGTTCGGCAGCAGATTGCTGCGTAGGCATTGAATGCCGATCCACAACAGATACGCCGCCCCCGCCAGCCGCACTACCTCGAATGTCCACGGCGCAGCCTTGAACAGCGCGGCCAGCCCCAATGCCGCCAGCGCCACGTGACAACCACGGGCAATGCCCAAGCCAATAGCGGTGGCCAGCGCCGCGCCGCGTCCCTGCCGGGCACCAGTTTGCAGCAGCAGGATCATGTCCGGGCCGGGCAATAGATAGACCACCGCCAATGCCAGGAAAAACAGCCAGAAATTCGCCATGTTGCCGCCCTTTCGTTGTCGATTCGGTGCGCCAAGTCTAGAGCCGAAGGGTAGGGCAGGTGCTTGCGTAGTCCGCTTCAAAAACCTTCTTGATTGGCATAATCTGCTGGTTTCCCATTGCACGACTATCGGGGTCTGCCAAAAATGAAAATCGATGCCTTCGATCGCAAGATTCTCGCGGCCCTGCAACGTAACGGGCGCCTGAGCAATGTCGAGCTGGCGGATGAAATCGGCCTGTCGGCCTCGCCGTGCCTGCGCCGGGTGCGGATGCTGGAAGAGGCCGGGGTGATTCGCGGTTATCAGGCCAATCTCGATCGCGATGAAGTCGGGCTGGGACTGACGGTGTTTGTCGGGGTCAAGGTCGAGCGGCACAACGATGCACAGGCCGAGGCGTTTTACACCGCAGTGACGGCGTTGCCGGAAGTGATCTCGGCGTTTCTGGTGTCGGGAGAGTCGGACTTTTTGCTGCAAGTGGTGGTGCCGGATCTGCGTGCGTACGATCGCTTTCTCAGCGGTTGCCTGCTGAAGCTGCCGGGGGTGAGTGACATCCGCAGCAACTTTGCGATTCACACGGTGAAGACGCCGGGGGCGTTGCCTCTCGGACATCTTCCGCTATAGACCGAGTCGCATCCTTCGCGAGCAAGCTCGCTCCCACAGTGACCGCGCTCTTTCAGGCGTATCGCGGTCGAATGTGGGAGCGAGCCTGCTCGCGAAAGCGCTGGGGCAGCCAATAAAAATTCCGAAACCTACATCTGCGTCGCCATCCCTTCGACATTCATCGCCGCCTGGCGCAACGCCTCTGACCGCGTTGGATGCGGATGGCACGTCAACGCAATGTCCTCCGCCGAAGCACTGAACTCCATCGCCACACAAAACTCGCCAATCATTTCACTCACGCTCGGACCGACCAGGTGAACGCCGAGTACTTCATCGGTGCGCTCATCAGCGAGGACTTTGGCGAAACCTTCGGTCTCATGGTTGATCTTCGCCCGGCTGTTGGCGGTGAAGGGAAACTTGCCGACTTTATAGGCACGGCCCTCGGCCTTGAGTTGTTCTTCAGTCTTGCCGACGCTGGCCAGCTCCGGTCTGGTGTAGATCACGTTGGGGATCAAATCGTAATTGACCTCGCCGGCCTTGCCATGGATCTGCTCGACGCAGGCCATCGCTTCGTCTTCAGCCTTGTGCGCGAGCATCGGCCCGGAGGTCACATCGCCGATCACCCAGACTCCGGCGGCTTCGGTGCGGTGCTGTTTGTTGGCGAGCATGCCGCGTTTGTCGGTGCTCAGGCCGACGTTCTCCAGACCGAGGCCCTGGGTGTACGGGCGACGACCGATGGCCACCAGCACGTAATCGGCTTCCAGCAACTCGGCAGTGCCGCCAGCGGCCGGCTCGACGCTGAGTTGCACACTGTTGGCGGAAGCGGTGGCGCTGGTGACTTTCGAACTCAACTTGAACGCGATGCCCTGTTTGCTCAGTGAGCGTTGCAGGGTTTTGCCGGCCTCGCCATCGACGCCCGGGCAGATGCGGTCGAGGTATTCGACCACGGTGACCTGCGCGCCGAGGCGCCGCCACACCGAGCCCAACTCCAGGCCGATCACACCGGCACCGATCACCACCAGGTGTTTGGGCACTTCACTCAGGGAAAGCGCACCGGTCGAATCAAGGATACGTTTGTTGTCGATCTCGACGCCCGGAAGGGGAGTGGGCTCGGAACCGGTGGCGATGATGATGTCCTTGGCGGTCAGTTCGACTTTGCCGCCCTGATCGTCGGTCACCGTGACCTTGCCCGGGCCGTCGATGTGGCCCCAGCCTTTGATCCAGTCAACCTTGTTCTTGCGAAAGAGAAACTCGATGCCTTTGGTCAGGCCGGTCACGCTCTCGTCTTTCTGTTTCATCATTTGCGCGAGGTTCAGCGTCGGTTTGACTTCGATGCCGAGATTGGCGAATTCCGCACCCATCGCCGCCTCGTACAGCTCCGAGGCATGCAACAGGGCTTTGGACGGCATGCAACCGACGTTCAGGCAGGTGCCGCCCAGCGTCGCACGACCTTCCACACACGCGGCCTTGAGGCCCAACTGGCCGGCACGAATCGCCGCGTTATAGCCTCCGGGGCCGCCGCCCAGAATCACCACGTCATAGTTGCTCATGAGCTTGCTCCTGATGGATGAATGCGGATCGCTAAAAGTAGTTCTGAATAAAAATTACGAACGTAATATGTGCGTTTCCAGGCATTTCGGTCAAGGCTTCAGGCAAGCGACAGGTTGGGCATCTTTGAATACGCGTAATTGTGTACGAATATTTCACGCTTTTCGTTATATCGTAACGATATGAACGGCAAGCCAATGATGTTGGGGTGATATGCGAGTTGATCTGGAGGTGGATGGCACGCTGGTGGCCGGGCTGCCGCGTTTTCAGCAGGCGGCCACACAGGGCAGGCGACTGCGGCGCTGGGCTTTTGGTCTTGGCGCATTGGCCGGGGCAGGCTGGGTGTTGGCGTTTTTCGTCGGGCTGTTTGCGCCGCAGTCATTGTGGCTGCCGCTGCTGGTTAATTTGAGCGCGGCGCTGCTGGTGTTGGTCGCCGGGCTGCAATCGGCGTGGTGGGTGACGCAATGGCGCGCGCGAGTGATGAATCCTGTTGTCCTGGCGCCGAATGCCGGTGGGGAGTTCTCTGCGCCGGAAGGTTGGTACGAACGGTTGCTGGATCGCCTCAGTCAGCGTGGCTTGCATATGCTCGGCCAGATCGGCGCAGCGACGCTGTGGTTAGGCGGCTGGGCGTTGTTAGTGGCGCTGAGCATCGAACAGGTGTGGAACCTCGCACTGCCCGCCGCAGCCGTTGGATTGTCCGCCACGGTGGGCGCGGCGTTGGCATTACTCCTAGCGTTCGGCTTGCTGGTGCTTGAGCGACAACTGGCTCAGGAGAATCCTGCGCAATGGCCGGAAGCCGGTTCATTGGCGCAACTGACGCGCGTGGCGATCATCAGTCTGGTGCTCGGCGCGCTGTGTTTGTTGTTTGCTGGCGAGAATGCCGTTTGGCCAGTTCGCGTGTCTGTACTGATGGGTATCCTGCCGGGATTGGTCGCGATCGAGTTGCTATTGCGCGCCGTTCTTTCCGTCTTCAGCCCTCGTCGCGAACAGCTTGAGCCTACGTTGCTGGCGCGCAGTTTTGTTGCCGACATGCTGCGTTGGCCACCCCAGCCTTTACTCGCGTTGCAGCACGAATTGCACAACCGCTTTGGCATCGATCTGCGCCAGATCTGGGCGTTCAGTTATATGCGCCGAGCGTTTCTGCCGGTGCTGGCGCTCGTCGCAGTGGTAGGTTGGTTGCTCACCGGTATCCATGAAATCCCACTACAGGGTCGCGGTATTTATGAGCGTTTCGGCAAACCGGTGCAGGTGTTCGGCCCGGGATTGCACACAGGTTTGCCGTGGCCGTTGGGCCGAGTATTGATCGTCGAAAACGGCGTGGTGCACGAATTGGCCACCAGCGTTGGCGAAAACCCTGCGCCGCTGCAGGCCGATCCCGCCGAAGGCCCTGCGCCGATCACAGCCAACCGCTTGTGGGACGCCAGCCACGTCAACGACAAGTCGCAAGTCATCGCCAGTAGCCGTGGCGCTCAGCAGAGCTTTCAGATCGTCAACATGGACGTACGTTTCGTCTATCGCATTGGCTTGACTGATCAGGCGGCGCTGGCCGCGACCTACAACAGTGCCGATGTGCCGACGCTGATTCGCAGCACGGCGAGCCGGATTCTGGTGCACGACTTTGCCTCGCGCACGCTCGACGGTTTGCTCGGTGAAGACCGGGTCGGGCTGGGCGAGGAGATCGGTCGCGCGGTGCAAAGTGATCTGCAACAACTCAACAGTGGCGTGGAAATTCTCGCCACGGTGGTTGAAGCCATTCACCCGCCGGCCGGTGCCGCCAATGCCTATCACAGCGTGCAAGCCGCGCAGATCGGCGCGCAAGCGTTGATTTCCCGTGAGCGTGGCGCGGCGGCCGAGGCGAGCAATCAGGCGCAATTGCAGGCCAGCCTTGCTCGCGATCAGGCCAGCGCCAATGCCCGCGAAACCAGTGCCACCGCGCAGGCGGCGGATCTGAAATTCACGGCCGAGCAAAAAGCCTACGCCAGTGCCGGTCAGGCTTTCGTGCTCGAGCAATATCTCGGTCAGCTCGGCCAAGGCCTGAGCAAAGCCAAATTGCTGGTACTCGATCATCGTCTCGGTGGCAGCAGCAATGGGCCGACTATCGATCTTCGGACTTTCACGCTGCCGGCTGACCCGACGCCCGCGCGTACCACCGCTCAACCAGGAGTCGCCCATTGAGCCAGTCACACACTCACGAACCGCATGATCACAGCGGCCACGATCACGGCCACGGCGGGCATCATCACCATCACCACGGAGCGCCGGAAGAGGCGGGGCCTTTTCCGT
Source organism: Pseudomonas sp. R84 (assembly GCF_009834515.1). Classification (NCBI taxonomy): domain Bacteria; kingdom Pseudomonadati; phylum Pseudomonadota; class Gammaproteobacteria; order Pseudomonadales; family Pseudomonadaceae; genus Pseudomonas; species Pseudomonas sp. R84. The sequence goes on along the minus strand of NZ_CP019426.1, from coordinate 6,550,219 downwards.
GGCGACGCATGGGGTGTGCCGTGTTGCTGGTGGCGTTCGCCATCGCAGCAGCGAGCCTGGTGCAAGTGCGCTCGGGCGAAGCCACGGTCATCACGCGTTTTGGTAACCCCGCGCGGGTGTTGCTTGATCCGGGTTTGAGTTGGCGCTGGCCGGCGCCATTCGAGGCGGCGATTCCGGTGGATTTACGTTTGCGCACCACCTCTAGCGGCTTGCAGGATGTCGGCACTCGCGACGGTTTACGCATCATCGTCCAGGCCTATGTGGCGTGGCAGGTGCAGGGTGATCCAGACAATGTGCAGCGCTTCATGCGCGCGGTGCAGAACCAGCCAGATGAAGCGGCACGGCAGATCCGCACTTTTGTCGGCTCGGCGCTGGAAACCACGGCCAGCAGCTTCGATCTGGCCAATCTGGTGAACACCGATGCCAGTCAGGTGCATATCGCCGATTTTGAAGCGCAGTTGCGTCAGCAGATCGATCAGCAATTGCTCGCGACCTATGGCGTGCGCGTCGTGCAAGTCGGCATCGAGCGTTTGACCTTGCCGTCTGTAACACTCACCGCCACTGTCGATCGCATGCGCGCCGAGCGTGAAACAATCGCTACCGAACGTACGGCGATCGGCAAACGTGAAGCTGCGCAGATCCGTTCCGCTGCTGAACGCGATGCGCGAATTGTGCAGGCTGATGCGACAGTGAAAGCCGCAGAAATCGAGGCGCAGTCTCGCGTGGAAGCGGCGCAGATTTATGGCCGTGCTTACGCCAGTTCGCCGCAGCTCTACAACTTGCTGCGCTCGCTGGACACCCTTGGCACCATCGTCACCCCGGAAACAAAACTGATCTTGCGCACTGACGCGGCGCCATTCCGCGTGCTGGTCGACGGCCCGCCAACACTCGACAGTAAATCCGGATCGCAACCATGAGTGAAGAAGTTCCACGTGGAACACATTCGCTGAACAGTCCGTGGGTTCAGGCCGGTCGTTTGGCATTTCTCGCCCTGTACGCGGTGACAGTGTTGGCCGCATTGGCTTGGGCGTTGTCCAATGTGCGGCAGATCGATCCGCAGAATCGTGCTGTGGTTTTGCACTTTGGTGCACTGGATCGCGTGCAGAACGCCGGGCTGTTGCTGGCTTGGCCACAGCCGTTCGAACAGGTGGTTTTGTTGCCAGCCGCGGATCGGGTGATCGAGCGGCGGGTGGAAAATCTTCTGCGCAGCGATGAGGCACTCAAGGCTGATCGGGTCGCTTCCTTTGCCACACCACTGAGCGACGCACTGGCCGGATCTGGTTATTTATTGACCGGTGATGCCGGCGTCGTGCAACTGGATGTGCGGGTGTTCTACAAAGTCACCGACCCCTATGACTTCGTGTTGCAGGCTGAGCATGTGCTGCCGGCGCTCGATCGGTTGGTCACTCGCAGTGCCGTGGCACTGACTGCCGCCAGAGATCTGGACACCATTCTGGTCGCTCGTCCGGAATTGATCGGCGCCGACAACCAGGCTGCCGAACGGCGTGAGAGATTGCGCGGTGATCTGGTACAGGGCATCAACAAACGCTTGGCCGAGTTGAAGGCGAGCGGGCAGGGCATCGGGATTGAAGTGGCGCGGGTCGATGTGCAATCGAGTCTGCCCAACCCTGCGGTCAGTGCATTTAACGCGGTATTGACCGCCAGCCAGCAGGCCGACAAAGCCGTGGCCAATGCGCGTACCGACGCCGAGAAACTCACCCAAACCGCCAACGAACAGGCCGACCGCACACTGCAGGTTGCTCACGCGCAGGCTGGTGAACGCTTGGCCAAAGCCTCTGCCGACACTGCCACGGTGTCGAGTCTGGCCAAAAATACAGACCCGCAAATGCTCCTGCGTCTGTACCGCGAGCGTATGCCGAAGATTCTCGGTCAGGCCGGATCGGTCACCACGGTCGACCCGAAAGACGATTCCCGCCTGATCATTCAGGGAGCCAGTAAATGACTGCGACGACCGCTGCACCGAGCCTGTTGTCCTCGGCCGAACAACGCCGCGCCGCACGGCAACTGACTTTGGCGATGCTCGCGCTGGGCCTTCTTGGTCTGGGGCTGATCTGGCGCTGGCTGGTTCCGGAGCAAACCGGGGTCAGCCAGTTGTTGCTCGGTTTCGCCTCTTTGTTGGTCGCCGTGCCGGTGATGCGTTCGGCATGGTACAGCCTGCGTTATCCGAGCCTGCACGGCATCACTGATCAGCTGATTGCCTTGGCCATGCTCGGGGCGTGGGCGACTGGCGATCTGCTGACGGCGGCATTGCTGCCGATCATCATGATCTTCGGTCATGTCCTGGAGGAGCGCAGCGTCATCGGCTCGCAGGAGGCGATTCACGCCCTCGGCCAACTGACCCGCAGCCATGCGCGCAAGGTTCAGGCCGACGGCTCGATCATTGAAGTAGACAACGGCACGCTGAAATCCGGCGACACCGTTGAGGTGCGCGCGGGGGATCGGGTGCCGGCGGATGGTCGGGTTCTGTCTGGTCAGGCCAGTCTCGATACCGCTTCAATTACCGGTGAATCAGTGCCGGTCGAGGCGGGTGTCGGCATGACGGTGTTCGGCGGTGCGATCAACCTCGACGGTTTGTTGCGCATCGAAGTGACCCGCACCGGCGATGAGTCGACCCTCGGTAAAGTCATCGCACTGATGCAGAACGCCGAGCGTTCGAAGCCACCGATCACCCGGTTGCTCGAACGTTACGCCGGTAGCTACATGGTGCTGGTGTTGTTGCTGGCAGCGGTGACCTGGTTTATCACCAACGATGCGCAGGCCATGCTCGCCGTGCTGGTAGCCGCGTGTCCGTGCGCGTTGGTGTTGTCCGCTCCGGCGACGGCGATTGCCGGTGTCGCGGTGGCAGCGCGTCACGGGATTCTGATTCGCAGTTCGGCGTTCCTCGAAGAACTGGCTGATCTGACATCGCTGGTCGTCGACAAGACCGGGACGCTGACTTATGGCACCTTGCGTTTGCAGTCGATCAACAGCCCACAGGCACAGTCGTCTGCGGTCATGGCGCTTGCCGCTAGCCTCGGCGCGGCGAGTAGTCATCCGGTCAGTCGGGCACTCGCAGGGTTGGTCAGTCAGGACCAATATCTAACGCTGAGTGATATTCACGAGCGTCAGGGGCTCGGTGTAGTCGCCATGACCGGGCAGGGCGAAGCGGCGCTCGGTCGGCCAGAATTGTTCGCGCAACTGGGTATTGCCACGACCAAGGTTCCCGATCATGACGGCCCGATCGCCGGTCTGGCGCTGAACGGTGAATTCCTCGCCTGGCTGTTGCTCGCTGACAGCGTCAAACCGGAAGCCCGGTTTTCCCTCAGTGAATTGCGTGAGTTGGGCCTTGGGCGACAACTGTTGCTCACAGGCGATCGACACAGCGTGGCTCAATCGATGGCCAAAGAGGTCGGTTTGCATGAGGTCGAAGCCCAGGCGTTGCCCGAGGACAAACTCAATCGCGTGCTCAGGGAAATCGACAATGGTTTCCGGCCAATGGTGGTCGGTGACGGCATCAATGATTCGCTCGCGCTGAAGGCGGGAGTGGTCGGTGTGGCAATGGGCGCCGGTGGTGCAGACATAGCGTTGGCCTCGGCCGACATCGTTTTGATCGGCAGCGACCTGCGCCGGCTCGGCACCTGCGTGCGCCTCAGCCGCCAATGTCGCCGGACATTGCAGGTCAATGTGATCATCGGTCTGGGCTGGACGCTGGCCATTGTGGTGTTTGCCGCATTCGGCTGGTTGGGTGCAGCAGGGGCGATGATTGCGGCGCTGCTGCATAACCTCAGCACCTTGCTGGTACTCGGAAATGCCGGGCGGTTGCTGCGCTTTCAAGAGCCGCTACTAAAACTCAAGGAAGACCTTTGACATTATTTTTCGATCCGCTGTAACGCCGTCGGGGCGGCTCTCTCTAGTGCTATGTCGGGACTGAACAAACCTTTCAGCCGACACCCCTGACGATTACCGAGGATAAGAAAAATGACCATCAAATCCGCTGCTGCTGGTGCCGCTCTCGCTTTGGCTGCCGCCACAATGTTTGCCGGTGTTGCCACCAACGCAATGGCTGCCGATGCCAACGTGCATTGCTATGGCGTGAACGGCTGCAAAGGCCAGAATGACTGCAAGACCAAAGACCACGCCTGCAAAGGCATGGGTGCCTGTAAAGGCCAGGGCTTCAAGGCAATGACTCAGGCGGCGTGTGAACAGGCCGGTGGCAAGGTCGGCGAATAACTGACCGGCAAGTGTCGCCGCAGTGGATGGTTCCACTGCGGCCACTTTTTATCAGGAGTTCGCCGCATGTCTGTTTCCATTCCCTCCCTGGGCTACGGCCTGGGTTTGCGTAGCGCTTATTACCAGCAGATCCTTGAGCAGTCGCCAAATGTCGACTGGTTCGAAGTGGTCTCGGAAAATTTCATGGTGCAGGGCGGCAAGGCCCTGTATTACCTTGATGCGATCGCCGAGCGTTATCCGTTGGTGATGCACGGTGTATCTCTGTCTATCGGCGGGCCGCATGCCCTCGATCCGGACTATCTCAAACAACTCAAGCAACTGGCCAATCGGGTCCGACCTGCATGGATCTCCGATCATCTGTGCTGGAGCCGTGGCAATGCCCATCAGTTACATGATCTGCTGCCGCTGCCTTACACCGAAGAAAGCCTGGATTACATTGCCGCTCGGGTGATGCAGGTTCAGGATGTTTTGCAGCGTCCGTTGGTTCTGGAGAACGTCTCCAGTTATGTCCGTGCCGCCTCTGATGATTTCACTGAGTGGGAATTTCTCGCTTTGCTTAGCCGCGTGAGCGGGTGCGAATTGCTGCTCGACGTGAACAATGTCTACGTCAGTTCACGCAATCATGGCTTCGATCCGTGGGTCTTTATCAGTAGCCTGCCCGTCGATAAAGTCCGCCAACTGCATCTGGCAGGGCACAGCGATTATGGTGACTACGTGATCGACACCCATGACCATCCGGTGAGCGATCCGGTCTGGGCGCTGTACCAACGCACGCTCGAACATTTCGGCCCGGTGGCCACGTTGCTGGAACGCGACGATCATTTTCCGCCCTTCGACGAATTGCTCGATGAACTGCAAAAGGCCCGTCAGCTGGGGAATAAGGCTCTGGCCGGGAGGCAGCAATGCGCCTGAAAGAGTGGCAACTGGCATTCGAATCCTTTCTGCTCGAAGAAGACACCGGCGCAAATCTGACCCTGAGCAGGAGCCTGATCGGTGGCCCGACACTGGATGTCGAAACGGGCTTGGCGATCTATCACAACGCTTACAAAGCGCGCTTGCTGGAAGTCTTGCGCAATGACTTTCCGACGATCCTGCACTGGATGGGTGATGAAGAATTCGAAGCGCTCGCCATGGCGTACATCCGTCAGTGTCCATCAACGCACTACAGCCTGCGCTGGTTGGGCAGAGGCTTCGAAGGCTTTGTCCGCGAGTATCTGGTGCCGGAGCAGAGTGCGCCGCTGGCCGAGATGATCGCGCTCGAATGGGCTTTCACCCTGGCTTTCGATGCACCTTTTGGTGAACCGCTGACGATTGAAGCCATGGTCGCCCTCGCTCCGGAAGAATGGCCAGAGCTGCGGGTCAGACCGGTGCCGTCCCTGCAGTGGCTGGAGTGCCGCTGCAATAGTCTTTCAATGTGGCGCGCGGTAAAGGAAGAATCGGAATTCCCTGACAGCATGGCGCTCGAAATCCCACAGATCTGCCTGATCTGGCGCAACCAGTTGATCTGCAGTTACCGCAGCCTCGATCCGGCGCAAGCCACGGCCCTCGATGGCTTGCTCAACCAAGGATGGAGTTTCGCCGAACTGTGCGCCGAGTTAGCAGTCACTTATGGTGAGGGCGCGCCACTTCAAGCCGTTACCTGGCTGAAACAGTGGATTCAGGAAGGCTTGTTGGAGCGTCTGCAACGATAGATAAGGCTAATCAAATCGATAGCCTGCTATTTTTCCGGGATGGTCTACCCTCAGATCTGACGTCTGAAACAAGGGGGATTTTCCATGCTCGTGCAACTTCCACCGGCCTTACAGAATCTGCAGCTTCCGCTTCGCCTGCGACTCTGGGATGGCCATGAGTTTAATCTGGGGCCGGCGCCCAGCGTCACCATCGTGGTAAAGGACCCGCAGATGGTCAGCCAGTTCACACACCCAAGCCTGGATGCGCTCGGAGCGGCATTCGTTGAAGGCAAACTTGAACTGGAGGGTTCGATCAGCGAAGTCATCCGGGTCTGCGACGAATTGAGCAACGCTTTGCTCGGCGAAGATGACGACAGTCAGCCAGTACGTTCGGTGCACGACAAGGAAACCGACGCCAAAGCCATTTCCTACCACTATGACCTGTCCAATGCGTTCTACCAGCTTTGGCTGGACAGCGACATGGCGTATTCCTGCGCGTACTTCGAAACGGGCAGCGAAACCCTCGAACAAGCGCAACAAGCCAAATTCCGACATTTATGCCGCAAGCTGCGCTTGCAGCCAGGCGACTACCTGCTGGATGTCGGTTGCGGCTGGGGTGGGTTGGCGCGGTATGCCGCGCGGGAATTCGGCGCAAAAGTCTTTGGCATCACCCTGAGCAAAGAACAGCTGGAATTGGCGCGTGAGCGGGTCAAGGTCGAAGGCCTGGAAGACCAGATCGAACTGCAGTTGCTCGACTACCGCGATTTGCCCCAGGACGGGCGTTTCGACAAAGTGGTCAGTGTCGGCATGTTCGAACATGTCGGTCACGCCAATCTCGCCGAGTACTGCAAAACCCTGTTCGGCGCGGTGAAGGAGGGCGGCCTGGTGATGAACCATGGTATTACCGCCAAACACACTGATGGCCGACCGGTAGGACGCGGTGCCGGGGAGTTTATCGAGAAGTACGTGTTTCCCAACGGTGAGTTGCCGCACCTGGCGATGATTTCGGCCGAGATCAGCGAAGCCGGCCTGGAGATTGTCGACGTCGAAAGTCTGCGCCTGCATTACGCGCGCACGCTGGATCACTGGAGCGAGCGGCTGGAGGACAATCTCGAAGCCGCCGGCAAACTGGTACCGGATCAAGCGCTGCGCATCTGGCGTTTGTACCTGGCCGGCTGCGCCTATGCGTTCGCGCGTGGCTGGATCAATCTGCACCAGATCCTCGCGGTAAAGGCCCACCCGGATGGCAGCCATGAACTGCCGTGGACTCGCGACGACATCTATAACCCTTAACACTGAATAATCCTCTCTCCCTTTGGGAGAGGGTCAGGGTGAGGGGTTTTTAGAGAATCGGCGAAATCAGCCGGGCGATCCGCATGCCGACCTGTTGCAGGCGGTGGATCTCCCGGCTTTCTTCCTTGGCGATTTCATAGGCTTGTTCGAAATCCTCTTTGAGCATGTTTTCCACACTGGCGGCAAAGTCACTGTCGACGGTCAGCAGCATCACTTCGAAATTCAGCCGGAATGAGCGGTTGTCCAGATTGGCGCTGCCGATGGCGCTGATCTCGCTGTCGATCAACACCACTTTCTGATGCAGGAAACCGGGTTCGTAGCGGAATACCCGCACGCCGGCGCGCACGGCTTCAAATGCGTAAAGGCTGGAAGCGGCGTAGACGATGCGGTGATCGGGACGCGACGGCAGTAGCAATCGAACATCGACCCCACGCAACACGGCCAAACGCAATGCAGCGAACACGGCTTCATCAGGGATGAAATACGGGCTGGTGATCCACACTCGCTCGGTCGCCGCGTGAATCGCTTCGACAAAGAACAGCGAGCAGGTTTCGTAGGCATCCGCCGGGCCGCTGGCGAGCAATTGGCAGAGCACGCCGTCATCCGGGTATTCGTCGGGCAGGATCAGCGGCGGCAGGGTACGCGCAGCCCAGAACCAGTCTTCGGCGAAGGATTCCTGCATACACGCGACGACCGGGCCACGTACCTTCACATGGGTATCGCGCCAAGGTGCCAGTGGTGGTTTTTCGCCCATGTATTCATCGCCGACGTTATGTCCACCGACAAAGCCGACCACGCCATCGACCACGACGATCTTGCGGTGGTTACGGAAGTTGACCTGAAAGCGATTGAGCCAGCCGCTGCGTGTGGCGAATGCTTTGACCTCGACGCCGCCATCGCGCAATGCCTGCACATAACTGTGGGGCAGGGCGTGGCTGCCGATGCCGTCGTAGAGCAGGTGAATAGACACGCCTTCGGCGGCTTTCCTCAGTAACAGATCGCGCAGGCGCTGGCCGAGCCGATCATCGTGAATGATGAAAAACTGAATCAGCACCGCTTCTTTCGCTTGATCGATCGCCTGGAAGATCGCGTCGAAAGTGGCCGCACCGTTTATCAACAGTTGCACTTGATTGTTCGCCAGGCACGGCATGCGACCGAGTTTGGGCATGGCGCGTAACGAGGCGTAGGCATTCGAGGCGCGCGCGGTCAGTGCCTCTTCCACCCACGGGCGCCAGTTCAGTTCGGAGATCGCCTGACGCATCTGTTCGTTGGCCTGACGCCGCGCTTTGATATAACCATCGAAGGTACTGCGGCCGAACACCAGGTACGGAACAAGCGTGAGGTAGGGAATGAAGATCAGCGACAATGCCCAAGCGATCGAGCCTTGAGCCGTGCGTACGGTGAGCACCGCGTGGATGGCAGCGATCAAGCCGAGGGTGTGTATCAGGGCGATCAGATAACCGAAAATGTGCGGTCCAAAATAATCCATGGGGCAGCCTTGCTCCGGAAGATTCAATGCTTAACAGACCATGTTCTGTCGCGAATGTCGCTATTTAATTGGTGCATGAACCGAAGCAATCGGCCGACGTCTAACGGCCACTACTGATCAGGAGTTTTTCGATGAACGTTCGTCTGCTGGGTTTGGCGCTGGGCCTGGGTTTGGCATTGCCGGTGGTTGCGCAGGCGCAGATGCTGCAGCCGGGGCTGTGGGAAATGACATCGAGCAACGTCAAGGTCGATGACCAGCCGATGGATGTGCAATCGATCCTCGGCCAGCTGCAAGGTCAGATGACCCCGCAACAACGCGCGGCGCTGGAAAAGAACGGGATCAATATCGGCGGCAAGGGCATTCGTGCCTGTCTGACGCCGCAGCAAGTGGCGACCAACGATATTCCGTTGGCCGACCCGCAATCGGGTTGCAAGCAGCAGATCACCGAGCGCAGCGGCAACCAATGGAAATTCCGCTTCAGTTGCCCGAAAGCGCAGGGCACCGGGGTGGCGACGTTCCTCAGTGATCGTGAGTTCACCACCGTGGCCAACGGCACGTTCAACGCGATCGGGATCAACCAGAAGGGCAGTCTCGAGACTCGCGCGGTTTGGCTGGGCCAGGATTGCGGCGCTGTGAAACCTCGCGCGTAAAACATTCCATGTAGGAGCTGCGGGACGCTGCGATCTTTTGATCTTGATTTTACAAAAGGATCAAAAGATCGCAGCCTCGTTTCACTCGTCAGCTCCTACAGGGGTTTGAATCAACGCATAAACCTCAGCGCCAATCCTCGACACGCCTCATTCACCTGACCCTCCCGCCAGGCAATCTGCCCCGAAACAATCGTCGTATTCACCCGATGCCGAAAGCTGCACCCGGCAAACGGCGTCCATCCGCACTGCGACAGAATCGGTTGCCGATCGACCTCCAGCGTTTGCCGTTCAACCAGCACCAGATCCGCCCAATACCCCTCACGCGAATACCCACGATCCGGAATCGCAAACAGATCCGCGACGCGATGGCTGGTCTTCGCCACCAAGGTCGTGATCGGCAAAATTCCATCCGCCACCAGCTCCATTAACGCGGGCAACGCATGCTGTACCAGCGGTAATCCGGAAGGCGCCTGCGCATAAGCTCGCTGCTTTTCTTCCCAGGTATGTGGCGCATGGTCACTGCCGATCACGTCCAGTAGATTGCTGTTCAGGGCCGCGCGCAACGCATCGCGATCGGCCTGAGTCTTGATCGCCGGGTTGCACTTGATCAAGTTTCCAAGGCTTGAGTAATCGCGATCATCGAACAGCAAATGATGCAGACAGACTTCAGCGGTGATGCGTTTCTGCGCTAGGGGTTTGTCCTCGAACAACGTCAGTTCACGCGCCGTGGTCAGGTGCAAAACATGCAGGCGCGTGCCGTGACGTTGCGCCAGCTCCACCGCCAGTGAAGAGGATCGATAACATGCCTCGGCATCGCGGATAAGCGGGTGAGCGCCGGGCGGTATTCGCTCACCGAACAACTCACGCAGATTGGCCGCGTTGGCGTCGATACTCGGAGTATGTTCGCAGTGGGCCAACAGGATCGTTGGCACTTCCGCGAACAGTCGCTCAAGAATTTGCGGATCATCCATTAGCATGTTGCCGGTGGACGCGCCCATGAACACTTTCACCCCAGCCACTTCGCAGGGATTGAGCGCGGCGACCGTATCGAGGTTGTCGCGGCTCACGCCAAAGTGAAAGCCGTAATTGGCCACCGAACCGAGCGCCGCCCGGCGCTTTTTGTCGGCCAGCGCTGCGAGGGTGAGGGTGGCCGGGTTGGTATTGGGCATGTCCATGAAACTGGTGATACCGCCGGCAACCGCCGCCCGAGATTCGCTATGAATGCTGCCCTTGGCTGGCGCACCGGGCTCACGAAAATGCACTTGGTCGTCAATCATCCCCGGCAGCAACCATTGGCCATTCGCGTCGATTTCCACCTTGGCGTTTTCGCCTTCGATGCTGCGAGCAATCTTGACGATGCGCCCGTTGCTGACCAATAGATCGCCGTCGAACTCGCGTCCTTCATTGACCAGTCTTGCGTTGCGAATCAGCACGCTGCTCATGATTCAGAACTCGTTCTGCAAGGCTTTGTAGCCGCGCACCAGATCGACGTTGGTGCGCGCCACGTCTTCGGAAAACTCCGAGGCACTGACACTCACTGGCGGGAATAACGAGAGGTCGGTGTTCGGGCCGATGCGAGTAGTCGAGGGCACATAAAAGGCGTCCGGCAAATCGCGACCATCGACCACCGAGTTGTGCCGCACCACGCAACCATTGCCGACGATGCAGTTGAACAACACGCTGTTGAAGCCGATGAACACGCGGTTGCCCACGACGCAGGGGCCGTGGACGATCGAGCGGTGGGCAATGGAAGTGAACTCACCAATGGTCACTGCTGCGCCGGATTTGGAATGGATGACTACGCCGTCCTGGATATTCGAATTGGCGCCGATGGTGATCGGCTCCATTGCACCCGAGGCGTCCACTTCGTCGGCGCGGATCACCGCGTAGGGACCGACGAACACGTTCTCGCCGATCACCACTTTGCCGCAGATGATTGCGGTTTTGTCGACGTAGGCTGACTCGGCAATTTGTGGCAAATCACCTGATGGGTTCTTGCGGATCATGGTTGGCTCAGCGCGTTGTAGAGGGTGTCGAGGTTGTATTCGAACAGCCCGGTGAAGGTGCTGGCGGGGCCGCGGGCGGCGAGGGCGTCGGAGTAGAGCGTGCCACCAATGTGCGCGCCGCTTTCGTCGGCGATCTGTTTGAGCAGACGCGCGTCTTTGATGTTTTCCATGAATACTGCTTTGACGTGAGCTTGGCGAATCTGGGTAATCAGCGCAGCGACTTCCGCGGCCGATGGCTCTCGTTCTGTGGACAAGCCTTGCGGTGCCATGAAGTCGATGCCGTACGCCTGGCCGAGATAACCGAAGGCATCGTGGCTGGTGACGATTTTGCGGTTGCCTGGAGGCAGCGCACCGAGTTTGGCTTTGGCTTCGGCGAGCAGGGCGTAGATCTGCTTCAGATAGGTTTTGCTGTTGCGTTCGTAGTCGGCTTTGTTCGCCGGGTCGGCAGCGATCAGTGCCTTGGTGATGTTGGCGACGTACAACTCGGCGTTCGCCAGATTGTGCCAAGCGTGCGGGTCGGGAACGGTTTCGCCGTCCTCATCCAGCGAGCGGGGAATCACCCCGTGACTGGCACTGACCACTGTGGCTTTGGTCTCGGTGCTGGTCACTAGACGATCCAGCCACGGCTCGAAACCCAGGCCGTTCTTGATGATCAATTTCGCGCCAAGCAATGCTTTGGCATCGTCCGGTGTTGGCTCGTAGGTGTGTGCGTCAGCGTCCGGGCCGACCATGTTGGTGATCTGGATATGCTCGCCGCCGACCTGATGCACCATGTCGGCGAGGATGCTGAAGCTGGTGACCACCGGTAATTTTTCCGCCGCCGACAAGGACATCGACAGCATCAGGCTAAGCAACACGAGTAGAGCGCGCATCGGGAAACACCTCATTGGGATGTGAGCAAAGGCGGGCGGCGCAACAAACCGTGAACCGGCCCGAACACCACGGACAGCAGATAACCGACACCGGCGACCAATACGATGGCCGGGCCGCTGGGCAACGAGCAGCAGAACGACAGCAGCAAGCCAAGCCACACCGAGAGGCAACCGATGACGGCCGCGATGGCCATCAGGGTTGGCAGACGGCGGCTCCAGAATCGCGAAGCGGCGGCGGGAAGCATCATCAGTCCAACCACCATCAGAGCGCCGATTGCCTGGAAGCCGATCACCAGGTTGAGTACGACCAGAGTCAGAAAGACGCCGTGGGCGATGGGGCCGAGGCGGCTGACGGTTCTCAGGAACAGCGGGTCGAGGGTGTCGAGCAACAGCGGCTTGTAGATCAGCGCCATGGCGACCAGGCTGAATCCCGAAACCCATAACATGCCGGTGAGGGTCGGGCCGTCGACGGCCAGTGCTGAGCCGAACAGCAGATGCAACAGGTCAAGGCGTTTGCCGGCGATGCCGAGTATCAGTACGCCGCTGGCGAGGGAAATGGGATAGATCGCGGCGAGGCTGGCGTCTTCGCGCAGGCCGGTGCGGCGGGTGATCCAGGCGGCGAGGCCGGCCATGCTCAGGCCGGCCCCGAGACCTCCGAGCGTCAGTGCAGGCAGGCTGAGTCCGGCAAACCAGAAACCCAGTGCGGCGCCGGGAAGTATTCCGTGGGCCACCGCGTCACCGATCAGGCTCATTCGCCGCAGGATCAAAAACACGCCGAGCGGCGCAGTGCTGCACGCCAATACCAAGCCGCCGAGCAGGGCGCGGCGCATGAATAAAAATTCGTTGAACGGCTGCCAGAAATGGGCGACGGCGAGCATCAGGCCACCTGCGTGTGAGGGGTTTGCCGGATCAACTCGTTGCTGGCTCCGAACACGCATTCGTGGTTTTTGATCAGCAAGGTTTGCGGGATGTGCTGGCGTACGGCGGCGAGGTCGTGGCACACGACGACCAGTGTTCGACCTTCGCCATGCCAGGTATGGATGTGCTGCCAAAGCAGTTGTTGGCCGAGCTCATCGAGTGCGGCGTGGGGTTCGTCGAGCAACAACACTGGAGCGTCGGTCAGACTCAGGCGGGCGAGCAGGGCACGTTGCAGTTCTCCACCGGACAGGGCCATGAGTGGACGCTCCCCGAGTCCGCTGAGGTGCCAGTTTTCCAGTGCGTCTTTCAGACGTTGTGCGCGCAATTGTGTTGAAAGCCGTCGGCCCCAGAAACCGGCGCAGATCAGTTCTTCCAGGCTGATGGGGAATTGTCGGTCGAGATGCTGTTGCTGGGGCAGGAATGACAACCCGCTTTGACGTGGAACACTGAGGGCAACGTTGCCTGCCAAAGGTTTTTGCAATCCGGCGATGACTTTCAGCAGGCTGCTCTTGCCGCAGCCATTGGCACCGATGATCGCGGTCAGGCTGCCGCTGTCGAACTCAATACTCAGCGGGCTCGTCAGTGGTTGACCGGGTGCGCCCCAACTCAGCGATTGGCAGCGGATCATGCTTGTTCACGCTGCCAGTGGCTTTCGGCGACGGCGTCGTGGGCGTGCAGGCTTTCGGCGTGAATGACCCGCAGGTTGAATCCGCTGACTCCTGGGGTGCGACGCAATGCCATATTCAGACGGCGCGCGGCATCTTCACAGAACATCAGGTTCTGGCCGTTGGCGAGGGCGAAGGCTTGTTCGTCCGCGCGCTTTACTGCGGTTTGTACAGCGGTGCCAAGGGCCGCCTCGGCGTCATTGATGATCACGCTCAGCGGCAATTCATCGATGAATTCGTCTAGGTGCAGATGCAATTGCGCAATGCTGCGTTGGCTGTGAGGTGTGGCGACGATGCCTTGAGTCGAGCCTAGCCATGCCAAAACGTCTGCGTGCTGAAGACCTTTGTTGGCGAAGTCGTCGATAAATTGTTGCTGGATCAACTGCCGCGCCAACGCCGCTGAGCAAGGGCAAGTCGAAGAGTAGGGCACGTCAATTTTGAGTTCCACGTGGAACATTTGATTTTTCAGGCTTGCCGAAATAGTCGTCGGATAGGATTTCCAGCCGGCCAACGGGCTGATTAGCGCGGGGCGTTTCAGCAGTAAGTCGCAGTGAATATTCACGTACGCACAGTTGGATAACCCCTGGTGGCTTTCTAGAAAGCGCTTGAGTACTTCGTGCAGGAGAGCGGGTGTCAGGCGTTCCTGTTCGAGTATCTCCAGGGCCAAATACAGCCGCGACATATGAATGCCGCGCGCCTCGCCATCATCAAGGCTCACTCCAGCGTCAGCCTTGGCATTCAGGTGTTGGCCTTCCAACAAAACGGGTAATGCGATGCCTTGCATCCCCACCCATTCGAGTGGCAAAGCTTGGCGAGCGGTCTGCGCGGCGATATCCGGGAGTGAAAGCGAATTCATGTTCGGGACCATCATGGTGATTCGATTCAATGTTACATTATAACAATTCAAATCACGATGTCTTTTTCATGAACAGGTTTTCATATGCACAGACGTCAAGTGCTCAATCTGATTTTGGCCAGCGCCGCTTTTGCTTTGCCCTTCAGCGTGTCTGCTACGCAAATTCGTCAGGCACGACTTTGGCGATCTGAGGACAAAGTGCGGTTGGTGTTCGATTTGAGTGGGCCGGTCAGCTACAAGACCTTCACGCTCAGTGCGCCTGAACGACTCATCATTGATGTGAGTGGGGCAAGCTTGGGTGGGGATTTCAGCCACTTGGCGCTGAATGACACGGTGATACGCGCGATCCGATCCGGGCCCTTTGGTCAGGGCGATACGCGAATTGTTCTGGATCTGAGCAGTCCGGTATTACTGAACAGCTTTCTTTTAGCGCCGCAAGACGGACAAAGTCATCGCTTGGTATTGGACTTGGTCAGCGCAAAACTGATTCAAATAGCTCCAAAGGTTCCACGTGAAACACCGCAGATCAGTGCTCATCCGAAGCGCGACATCGTCGTAGTCGTCGATCCGGGACATGGCGGAAAGGATCCCGGCGCGGTCGGCGCCAAGGGCGAACGCGAAAAAGATGTAGTGCTTTCCATCGCGCAGATGCTGGCTAAGCGTCTGAAAAAAGAGAAAGGCTTCGACGTAAAACTGGTACGCAATGACGACTTTTTCGTTCCATTGCGCAAGCGCGTGGCGATCGCCCGTCAGCACAAAGCCGACATTTTTATCTCGGTGCATGCCGATGCAGCGCCGCGTCTGACGGCTTCTGGCGCATCGGTGTATTGCCTTTCTGAGGGGGGCGCAACGTCGGCGACTGCGCGCTTCATGGCGCAGCGAGAGAACGGCGCGGACCTGCTCGGTGCAACGAGTCTGCTCAACTTGAAAGATAAAGACCCGATGCTCGCCGGGGTGATTCTCGACATGTCGATGAATGCAACGATTGCCGCCAGTTTGCAGCTTGGCAGTACGGTGCTGGGCAGCCTTGCCGACATTACGACTCTGCACCAGAAGCGCGTGGAACAGGCTGGATTCGCAGTGTTGAAATCGCCGGACGTACCTTCAATCTTGGTGGAAACCGGCTTTATTTCCAATGCGCGGGACAGCCAGCGATTGGTCACCGCTCGGCATCAGCAAGCCGTGGCGGACGGTTTGTTCAAAGGATTGCAGCGCTACTTTGAAAAGAATCCCCCCGTCGACAGTTACCTGGCCTGGCAGCAGGCGCAGCGAGAGGCTCAGGTTTAACAGCCGGTAATCCGGCTGCAGGTGAATTTCGCGCTGCTACCACCCGAGCTGGAGAAGCGATTGATCGTCGTCCAGCCGACACGTCGTGTGTAGCCCACCCAGGCTTCGCCGTCAGAGGCGATGCCGGTGAAGAACGTCAGTTGGCCGAAACGGCTATTGGTTTGCGCCCAATAACGCTGGCCGGCCTTTTCAAACCCACGCAGATAAAGCGTGTTGCCGACGGTGTTGACGCTATAGGCGTTGCCGTCGGCATCGACGCAGGCCAACAGATTTGCACTGCGTGTGCAGGTCGCAAGCGCCGGCATCTGAGCCGATGCATTGCCGATCATCAACAATCCAAGGCTCAACAACGAGCATTTCAGCGCATTTTTCATTGCGAATTCCGGAGTGGTATCGGCTCAGCTTCCTGCGGTTTATCGCTTAGGACAAGAGGAGGGCTGGTTTATTTACATTGTTATACTATAACATAAAAGATAACCGAGCCTGAGCAGGCCGATTTCAAGCGTTTACGTTCAGCGCAACCCTTCGCATGAAGCACAAAAACGCCAAGCGCCAGCAAAGCGCTAATCGCTTGCCATTAAAAGAGGATTATCCAATGTCAGCCGAGCTGCCCGTTACCGTACTTTCAGGATTTCTTGGTGCTGGAAAAAGTACACTTTTGAATTACGTACTACGTAATCGAAAGGGTTTGCGGGTAGCAGTCATCGTCAATGATATGAGCGAGATCAATATTGATGGCAGCGAAGTTCAGCGTGATGTCAGCTTAAACCGCGCAGAAGAAAAAATAGTCGAAATGAGCAACGGTTGTATCTGCTGTACGTTACGCGAAGACCTGCTGGAAGAGGTCAGTAAGCTCGCCCGTGAGGGCCGCTTCGATTACTTGTTGATCGAATCCACCGGAATCTCCGAACCACTGCCCGTGGCCGAAACCTTTACCTTCCGCGATGAACATGGCCAGAGCCTCTCCGACATCGCGCGTCTCGACACCATGGTCACTGTAGTCGACGGCTTGAATTTCCTGCCGGACTACCACGCGGCAGAGAGTCTCGCCTCCCGTGGCGAGATTCTCGGCGAAGAAGACGAACGCTCGATCACCGATCTGTTGATCGAACAAATCGAATTCGCCGACGTGCTGTTGATCAGCAAGATCGATCTGATCAGCCAGCCCGAGCGTGAGGAATTGATCGCCATCCTCAAACGCCTCAACGCCCAAGCCGAAATCATTCCGATGGTGATGGGCGAAGTGCCGCTGGAGAAGATCCTCAATACCGGTCGTTTCGATTTCGACAGAGCCGCGCAAGCACCGGGCTGGCTGCAGGAATTGCGCGGTGAGCACGTGCCGGAAACCGATGAATACGGCATCGCTTCCACAGCCTACCGCGCACGCCGACCCTTTCACCCGGAGCGCTTCTTCAACTTCATCGACCGTCCGTGGCTGAACGGCAAGTTGCTGCGCTCCAAAGGCTTCTTCTGGCTCGCAAGCAAACCCAGCGACGCCGGCAGCTGGTCGCAGGCCGGCGGTTTGATGCGCCACGGTTTTGCCGGGCGCTGGTGGCGCTTCGTGCCGAAGGAGCAGTGGCCACAAGATCAGGAAAGCACCGCAGCCATCATGGAAAACTGGACGCCAAGCGTTGGCGACTGTCGCCAGGAGTTGGTGTTCATCGGTCAGAACATCGATTTCCTGCAGCTTTCTGCCGAACTCGATGCCTGCCTGCTCACCGATGAAGAAATGGCCCTTGGCGTAGAGGGATGGCGATTGCTGGCGGATCCGTTCGGCTCTTGGCACGAAGAGGCTGCCTGATGCTTGCACTCAAACTGCTGCAAAACCGTACCCGCCATCAACATCAAGGCCCGACGCCGAAAACACTGGCACGGATTCTGGAAGACGACACCAACCTCGCCGTCTGGCAGCGCCAACTGCCTTTGCACATCAGCGAATTTGCCCACTTGCTACTGTCGCTCAACGAGCCTCTGGCGGAGTCGCTGAGTCTGGAGTTGCCAGATGAGGACGCGGAACCTGATCTTGCTGGTCTGGCCTTGGGCTTGCGCGATCTGGAGGGTTACGAAGGCTTTATCGCCGATCTGAAATGGTTAGTCAGCGCCTTTGCCTGCTTGCTCGGTGCGCGGCGCATCGGCCTGCGCCTGCGGGTGCTGGATAAAGCCATGTGCCCGCGCTTCCACGTTGATCATGTGCCAGTGCGGCTGATCACGACCTACGCCGGCGTTGGCAGCCAATGGCTCAAGGAAGGCGCGATGGATCGCAGTCAATTGGGACAGGCCAACGCCGAACCCCAAGCGCAAATACAGCAACTCAAGAGCGGCGACG
Organism: Pseudomonas sp. R84; assembly: GCF_009834515.1. NCBI lineage: Bacteria > Pseudomonadati > Pseudomonadota > Gammaproteobacteria > Pseudomonadales > Pseudomonadaceae > Pseudomonas > Pseudomonas sp. R84. The sequence goes on along the minus strand of NZ_CP019426.1, from coordinate 6,531,957 downwards.
TCGCCTTACTGAAAGGCGAGAAATGGCACGGCAATGAAGGTTTTGGATTGATTCACCGTTCGCCGCAACCGGCTGCAGGCGAGCGTCGTCTGATACTGACCCTCGACTGGCTCGGTTGACGCCTCAAGGCTTGAGCCAAGAACCCTGGCTCTGGCCCTCGCAATACGGCTTCAGATACGCGGCATCGGTGGCGACGCCGTAATAGTGGATATCCTGGCGATAAGGCATATTGGCGACTTGCGCGTTGCGGCACACGCCAAACGCGCCGCTCGGGCACTGGTCGACGTATTGCACCTCGACTTTTTGCCCGGCCAGGGTTGGCTGGCAGAAGCCGTCGTTGAACAGTTTTTCAGGAATATTGCGGTTCTGCTGACAGACTTTGACGTCGAGCCGCTCGCCCTGACTGTGCACCACGCAGGCCTGAGCCCACGCTTCACTCGACAGCAGCGTCAACAGCAACGACCATCCCATCCAACGCATCTTTGAATCTCCCAAGAAAGCTCCCGGCCATGTTGCAGAACATTCCTACCCATGTCATTGCTGGCCCTTTGGGCGCAGGCAAGACCAGCCTGATTCGCCAGCTCATGGCCCAGCGGCCAGAAGGTGAGCGTTGGGCGGTGCTGATCAACGAGTTCGGCCAGATCGGCCTCGATGCTGCGCTGCTGACCCGCGATGCCGATGGTGTCGCACTCGGCGAAGTGGCCGGGGGCTGCCTGTGCTGTGTCAATGGCGCGCCGTTTCAGATCGGCCTCGGGCGTTTGTTGCGCAAGGCAAAGCCGGATCGATTGTTCATCGAGCCTTCCGGGTTGGGTCATCCGGCGCAATTGATTAAACAGTTGAGTGAGGCGCCGTGGCTGGGTGTACTGGCGGTGCAGCCGTGTGTTCTGGTGCTGGATGCTCAGGCGCTGGAAGCGGGGAAACCGTTGCCGGCAGCGCAACAGGAAGCCTTGGCAACCGCTGGCCTGCTGTTGTTGAACAAGGCTGAAAACCTTGATGACAGGGCCAGGGAAAAAATCGCCAGCCAGTTGCCGGCAGTGCCGTTGATCTGGACTCGAGAGGCGCAATTAAGCCTGAGCGAGCTGCCGGGCCTGACCGCAAAAGCGGTCAATGGTGTGGATAACCTGGCCGTACCCAAGGGATCAGGACAAATACCGGCCGTCTGGACTGATCCGACGCTGGCGATTTGCTTGAGTCAGGCGCAGGAGGGCGGCTGGAGCATTGGTTGGCGTTGGCATCCGGGGCAAACGTTCGACAAGCGGCGCATCGCTGACTGGCTCGCACGCCTCAATTGGCAGCGGGCGAAGCTGGTTATCCACAGCACGGAGGGTTGGGTGTCTGCGAATGCTTTGGATAACGGACAGCTGATTTGGCAGGTCAGTGAGTGGCGAAAGGATTCGCGGATTGAGCTGATCTTCGTCGATCCGCAAAACATTGATGAGCTGCAGCAGGGTTTGTCGGGGTGTCGGGAAAGTTAGATCAAAAGGTCGCAGCCTTCGGCAGCTCCTACATGGGATTCCCTGTAGGAGCTGCCGAAGGCTGCGATCTTTTGATTTTTAAGGCTTCCACTTGGTATGTTCCTGCCGCCACTGGCTCAACTCGATGACTTCGGCGCGCGGCTTGTGTACTTCAACCACCGGTGGCGTGTCGTCGAACGGTGCCGGGTAGGGCGCCAGTTCGATCTGCGCACTGTGCGCGCCAAACTGGGTGATGGTGCCGTTATGGCGGGTTTCACCGGTCACGGTGAATTCAAAGTTGTACACCCGCGCCAGTCGTCGGCGACCGTTGGCGTCCTTGATGAAACCGATCTTCTTCAGGGCAACGTTGCCGTCGAGCAACTCGACCCGCACGTTCAGGCAATGCTGTTTGACCCGCTCCAGCGCGCGTTCGCGCAAGCCGTGGTTGTGCCATAGCCACGCGCCGGCAGCGGCGAACAGTATCAGCACGAAGATGTTTTCCAGGGTCAGCATCAACATCGAACTCCAAAAGATAGCGTCAGCTTAACTGCGTCGCCGGTCTGTCGTACAGGCTGCGTTTCGTCGCATACTGCGCGGCTTGAATTTCAATCGTTTTACGGAATGACCCGAATGAAACGTACGCCTCATCTGCTCGCCATTCAGTCTCACGTGGTGTTCGGCCACGCCGGCAACAGCGCCGCGGTTTTTCCGATGCAGCGGGTCGGGGTCAATGTCTGGCCGCTCAACACCGTGCAGTTTTCCAACCACACCCAGTACGGCCAATGGGCCGGCGAAGTGCTGGCGCCGCAGCAGATTCCCGAGCTGGTCGAAGGCATCGCCGCGATTGGCGAGCTGGGCAACTGCGATGCGGTGCTGTCCGGATACCTCGGCAGCGCGGCGCAGGGCCGGGCGATTCTCAGCGGTGTCGAACGCATCAAGTCGGTCAATCCGAAGGCGCTGTATCTGTGTGACCCGGTGATGGGCCATCCGGAGAAGGGCTGCAGCGTGCCGACCGAAGTCAGCGATTTCCTTCTGGAGGAGGCGGCCGCCGTGGCGGACATCATGTGCCCGAACCAGTTGGAGCTGGACAGTTTTTCCGGGCGCAAGCCGCAGTCGTTGTTCGATTGCCTGGCGATGGCGCGTGCGCTGCTGACGCGCGGGCCGAAAGCGGTGCTGGTCAAACATCTGGATTATCCGGGTAAACCGGTCGATGGCTTTGAAATGCTACTGGTAACGGCCGAAGGCAGCTGGCATCTGCGTCGTCCGCTGCTGGCATTTCCGCGTCAGCCGGTGGGCGTTGGCGATCTGACGTCCGGCCTGTTCCTGGCGCGGGTGCTGTTGGGCGACAGTCTGGTGGCCGCGTTTGAGTTCACGGCGGCGGCGGTGCATGAGGTATTGCTGGAGACTCAGGCGTGCGCCAGTTATGAGTTGCAACTGGTGCGGGCGCAGGATCGGATTGCGCATCCGCGGGTGAAGTTCGAGGCTACTGCGATCAGTTTGTAAGACCGCGTTGAATCCAATCGCGAGCAGGCTCACTCCTACAGGGAAACGAATTCCAATGTAGGAGTGAGCCTGCTCGCGATAGCGATTTCCTAACGCTACAAATCTCAGGCGTCGCCCTTGATCTCCTGATAGCGCTTCTCCAGCTCCTGACGAATCTGCCGGCGCTGCTGCGCCTGCATATAACGACGCTTGTCTTCACTGTTCTGCGGTTGCAGCGGCGGTACGGTGGCCGGCTTGCGCTGGTCATCCACCGCAACCATGGTGAAGAAGCAGCTGTTGGTGTGACGCACCGAACGCTCGCGGATGTTCTCGGTGACGACTTTGATGCCGACTTCCATCGACGTGTTGCCGGTGTAGTTGACCGAGGCGAGGAAAGTCACCAGTTCGCCGACATGAATCGGCTCGCGGAAAATCACCTGGTCCACCGACAGGGTCACCACGTAGCGGCCGGCATAACGGCTCGCGCAGGCATAAGCCACTTCATCGAGGTATTTGAGCAGGGTGCCGCCGTGGACATTGCCAGAGAAGTTGGCCATGTCGGGGGTCATTAGTACCGTCATCGACAGCTGGGCGTTTCCGGGTTCCATAACGTTCTCACGGATCAAGGCTGGTTGCTGGAAGCACCTCTGCGGGTGCCTGGTCGCTTTTCAAAAGCACCGTTATCGGGACGCCGGGCGACTGGCCGCCGTCACGCCGGAATCGATCTGTTTCCATATATTGCACCGCCTTCCAGGCGGAAGTCGCGGTGTTACCCTGCAAAAGCCCGCCTCAAGGGCAATTCCCACACCAAAAGCGGATTTTTACCTAGCTCGCCCAGACTTTTCTGACGTCTGTCAGCGAGCCTCGTCATTCAAGGAGCCCACGCCATGCATGCCATCAGTTTTATTCAGGACCTGGCAGTGATCATGTTGGTCGCAGGTGTGGTGACCGTGTTGTTCCACCGTTTCAAGCAACCGGTGGTGCTCGGCTATATCGTTGCCGGCTTTATCATCGGCCCGCACACGCCACCGTTCGGCCTGATTCATGACGAGGAAACCATCAAGACCCTCGCCGAACTCGGGGTAATTTTCCTGATGTTCTGCCTCGGCCTGGAGTTCAGCCTGCGCAAGCTGTTCAAGGTCGGCGCCACGGCGTTTATTGCGGCGTTCCTCGAAATCGTCCTGATGATCTGGATCGGCTACGAAATCGGCCGCTGGTTTGACTGGAACACCATGGACTCGCTGTTCCTCGGCGCGATTCTGGCGATTTCTTCGACTACCATCATCGTCAAGGCGCTCAACGATCTGAAGATGAAAAACGAGCGCTTTGCGCAGTTGATCTTCGGCGTACTGATTGTTGAAGACATCCTCGGCATCGGCATCATTGCGCTGCTTTCCAGCATTGCGGTCAGCGGCACGGTCAGCTCCGGCGAAGTGTTTTCCACGGTCGGCAAGCTGTCGCTGTTCATGATCGTCGCGCTGGTCATCGGCATTTTGCTGGTACCGCGTCTGCTGGCCTATGTGGCCAAATTCGAAAGCAACGAAATGCTGCTTATCACCGTGCTCGGCCTGTGTTTCGGCTTCTGCCTGTTGGTGGTCAAACTCGAATACAGCATGGTGCTCGGTGCGTTCCTGATCGGCGCGATCATGGCCGAGTCGCGGCAATTGCTGAAGATAGAGCGGCTGATCGAGCCGGTTCGCGATTTGTTCAGCGCGATCTTCTTTGTCGCCATCGGGTTGATGCTCGACCCGCTGATTCTTCTCGAATATGCGTGGCCGATTGCGGTGATCACCGTCGCTGTGGTGCTCGGCAAGATGTTGTCCTGCGGCCTCGGGGCTTTTATCGCCGGCAATGACGGACGCACCTCACTGCGCGTCGGGATGGGGCTGTCACAGATTGGCGAATTTTCCTTCATCATCGCCGCGCTGGGGATGACCTTGCAGGTCACCAGTAACTTCCTTTATCCGGTCGCTGTGGCGGTGTCGGTGATTACGACGCTGCTGACGCCTTATCTGATTCGTGCGGCGGATCCGCTGTCGATCAAGCTGTCCGGCGCTGTGCCCAAGCGTCTGGGGCGTGTGTTGGGCATGTACGGTGAATGGCTGCGCAGTATCCAGCCGCAAGGCGAGGGCGCGATGCTGGCGTCGATTATCCGCAAGATCTTGCTCCAGGTCGGGGTCAATCTGGCGTTGGTGATTGCGATCTTCTTTAGCGGGGCATTCTTTGCTGAACGCCTCTCGGCCTGGCTACAGGACTGGATCAGCGATCCGAGCTGGCAGAAGGCGCTGATCTGGGGCGGGGCGTTGCTGGTGTCGCTGCCGTTCCTGATCGCGGCGTATCGCAAGCTCAAGGCGCTGTCGATGCTGCTGGCGGAGATGGGCGTGAAGCCGGAGATGGCCGGGCGTCACACGCAGCGAGTGCGCCGGGTGATCTCCGAAGTGATCCCGATCCTCTCGCTGCTGGTGATTTTCCTGCTGTTGGCAGCCTTGTCGGCCAGTATCTTGCCGACCAACAAGTTGCTGGTGCTGATCGCCGTAGTCGCGGCCGCCGTGGCGGCGCTGCTCTGGCGCTGGTTCATCCGCGTGCACACGCGGATGCAGGTGGCGCTGCTGGAAACCCTCGACAACCACAAGGAGTCGTCGGGGCATTGACCTGCCGGGGCGGCTGGCCGATCAGCTTTCCAGCCAGACGTCCCGCGCCCAGTGCCACACCGATTCCCAGGTTTCCTCGGCAATCAACTCTTCTTCGGCCTGCCACAACACTACCGTGCCGTCCTCTTCGACACAGTAGTAGTCGTCGCCGTCCTGACAGATTGGAATCAGGCTGCGATCAACCCCGGCATCCCAGGCGTTGGCCGCCACATCCGGCAAGTAGGTGTGGGATTGTGGGTCGGTGACGGTCACCGGCTCAAGGCTGCCGTACACCACATCGCTGACGGTCAGCAAAAACTCTCTGAAGACAAACGGAATGTCGATGAACAGCTGTTCTTCGATTTCGACCAGCAGATCTTCGTCAGGTAACTCCAAAGGAACCGGCACGGGTTCGTTGGCTTCACGCAGTTGTTCGATGATTTCTTCCACGTCCGGGATCCTCTTGCTTGAATGGCGCGGTTTATATGGGCCGGTTTATACAGTAGCTCGCTATAGATGCAACCGCGAAATAGAAAACCCCAGCCGAGGCTGGGGTTTTTATTACGGCAGGTGACGCCTGGAGGGGATCAGCCGTTCTGGCGGATACCGGCCACCAGCCAAGGCTGGTTGTCGCCCTGCGGACGCTCCATGTTCCAGCTTTCGCTGAACACTTCGCCCTGGTCGAAGCGCGAGGTCTTCGACACACCGCTGAAGGTCAGGGTGGCGATGGTCTTGTCGGCACGGTCATCGACGCCATCCAGTTGTACCTGGAGGTTGTCGATGTAGGTCGACTGGAACGCGTCGCCCAGATCTGCACGCTCACGCTTGAGGAACTCGAGCATTTGCGGGGTCACGAACTCGGCGATCTTGTCCATTTCGTTGGCATCCCAGTGCTGCTGCAGCGACTGGAAGTGGCTGCGTGCAGCTTCAAGGAAGTTCTGCTCGTTGAACCAGGCCGGCGCGTTGATCACCGGACGGGCGGCAGCAGGTGCAGCCGAACCACCGAAGATCGAACCCATGGCGGCAGGTTTCTGCTCGAACGCTTCACGCTGCATCGGTGCGCCGGCCGGAGCGAACTGCTCCTGCTGCTTGCGTCGACGCGCGGCGATGAAGCGGAAGATCACGAACGCGATCACGGCCATGATCAGGATGTCGAAGATCTGCATGCCCTGGAAGCCGCCGCCCATGAACATGGACGCCAGCAGGCCACCGGCGGCGATACCGGCCAGAGGGCCGAGCCATTTCGAAGCACCGCCGGCCTTGGCGGCAGCGCCAGCGGCACCTGCAGCACCTGCGGTCGCAGCCGCGCCGCCGACACCTGGAGAAGAAGGAGCCATCTGGCTGGTCTGGTGCGTCGGCGCAGCGCCGGCGCTTTTGCCACCACCAAAGCGCTTGGCGTTGGCGTCGAGGCTCATCGTCAGGCCGATGCACAACGCCATGGCGATGCTAAGAAAACGTTTCATAAAGGGTATTCCCGTTTGTGGAGACACGCGCGCCATGTTGCACAGCTGAAGTGTTACTGGCTAGCGAGAGAGTGTTTCGGGCTTTTGCCTGACAGGTCGCGTTCAGCTTCGCGAGGCAATAAGAACGTGTACTTTTGGCTGTAGGAAAAGGAGATTGGTTCAGCGGGATTTCGCCTCAGAACATCGAACCCTGTGGGAGCAAGCCTGCTCGCGAAAGCCGCACCGCGGTCTATCAGATCAACCGCAGCGATTTCATTCGCGAGCAGGCTCGCTCCCACAAAAACAGCAGAACTGGTGTCAGATCGCTTCCAGCTTGGCGTAACCGAGCATCAGCCACTTGCTGCCTTCGCTGAAGTTCACCTGCACCCGCGCCTGCGCGCCGGCGCCCTCGAAGTTGAGGATCACGCCGTCACCAAAGATCGAATGGCGTACCGCCTGACCGAGGCTGAAACCCGTTTCCGGAATTTCGCTGCCGCTGAACAGGTTGCTGCCGCTCATCGACTGGTTGCCGCCAAATGGTCGGCTAACGCTGTTCGACAGACGCACTTCCTGGATCAGACCTTTCGGCACTTCACGTACGAAACGCGAGACCTTGTTGTAGGTCTCGCTGCCGTACAGGCGTCGGGTTTCAGCATAGGTCATCACCAGATTCTGCATCGCCCGGGTGATACCGACATAGGCCAGACGCCGCTCTTCCTCAAGACGTCCCGGTTCTTCCAGGCTCATCTTGTGCGGGAACAGGCCTTCTTCCATGCCCACGAGGAACACGTAAGGGAATTCCAGGCCTTTGGCGCTGTGCAGGGTCATCAGCTGAATGCTGTCTTCGTGTTCGTCGGCCTGGGTGTCGCCGGCCTCCAGAGAAGCGTGGCCGAGGAATGCCGCCAGTGGCGTCAGCTCTTCGTCTTCTTCGGTGTTCTCGAAGTTGCGCGCGGCGCTGACCAGTTCCTCAAGGTTTTCTACCCGTGCCTGGCCTTTCTCGCCTTTTTCCGCTTCGTGATAAGCGATCAGCCCCGATTGCTCAATGACGGTCTGTGTCATCAAGTGCAGCGGCATTTCCATGCACTTGGCGGCGAGGTTTTCGATCAGTTCGATAAACGCACCCAGCGCACCGGCAGCGCGACCGGTCAGGCCTTTGTTGGCGACCAGTTGGCGCATCGCTTCCCACATCGACACATCGCTGTGGCGCGCGTGATCGCGGATCGCTTCGACGGTTTTTTCGCCGATGCCACGGGCCGGCACGTTGATCACCCGTTCCAGCGCCGCATCGTTGCCGCGACCTTCGAGCAAACGCAGGTAGGCCATGGCGTTCTTGATTTCCGCACGCTCGAAGAAGCGCTGACCACCGTAGATACGGTACGGAATGCGCTCGCGCAGCAGAGCTTCTTCCAAAACGCGCGATTGGGCGTTGGAGCGATAGAGTATCGCGATATCGCTACGGGCCAAGCCGGTTTTCAGCGCGCTTTCGATGGTTTCGACAACGTAGCGTGCTTCGTCGTGTTCGTTGAACGCGGCGTACAGATTGATCGCTTCGCCATCACCGCCGTCGGTCCATAGCTCTTTGCCCAGACGCCCGGTGTTGTTGGCGATCAGGGCGTTGGCGGCCTTGAGGATGCCGGCGGTGGAGCGGTAGTTCTGCTCCAGGCGAATGGTTACCGAGTCCGGGAAGTCGGAAGAATATTGATGAATGTTCTCGATCTTCGCGCCACGCCAGCCGTAAATCGACTGGTCGTCGTCGCCGACCACCATCAGGCTGTCGCCACCCTTGCCGAGCAGGCGCAACCAAGCGTACTGCACGGCGTTGGTGTCCTGGAACTCGTCCACCAAAATATGGCGGAAGCGCTTCTGGTAATGCGCCAGCAGGCCCGGGTGATCGCGCCACAAGTCGAGGGCACGCAAGAGCAATTCGGAGAAATCGATGACGCCGGCACGCTGGCACGCCGCCTCATAGGCTTCGTAGATGCCGCGCATGGTCGCCAGATACAAATCACCGCTGGCCTGAATGTGTTGTGGACGCAGACCTTCGTCTTTCTGACCGTTGATGAACCACTGCGCCTGACGGGCTGGCCAGCGCTGCTCGTCGAGACCGAGCTCGCGGATCACCCGCTTGACCAGCCGTTGCTGGTCGTCGCTGTCGAGAATCTGGAAAGTCTGGCTCAGTCCGGCTTCCTGCCAGTGCGCCCGCAGCAAGCGGTGCGCCAGGCCGTGGAAGGTGCCGACCCACATGCCGGCCGGGTTGATACCCAGCAACTGCTCGATGCGATGACGCATCTCCGCAGCGGCCTTGTTGGTGAAGGTCACCGACAGGATGGAGTGGGGCGAGGCGTTTTCGACCTGGATCAACCAGGCGATACGGTGCACCAGCACTCGGGTTTTACCGGAGCCAGCACCGGCCAGGACCAACTGACGGCCAACGGGGGCTGCTACGGCCTGGCGTTGGGCATCGTTGAGGGAGTTCAGCAGAAGGGAGAGATCATCGCGCATCGGGGCATTCTAGGGTGCGCCGCAGGCCCGGGCAAACCGAGCTTTGCATTAGCCGATGAAACTCCTGTCGATGACGACCGGTCGGTCACTGGCTACAGGCATCGGCCCGCCGCGCTCGAAGGGTTTCGCGGGTGGCAAAGGACGGAAAAGTTTCGCTGAAATTATGATCTGGAGCAGTTTGGCAACGGGATCGGCTTGTGTATGCTCCGTCCACGTTTCGGGCGCACGCCCTCCTTATAAGAACAAGAACGTTGCCCATGACCCTCAGCTCCGAACTGTCGGGCCCCTCCGTGGAACCCCGGGTTATCCGCAAGCACTATGCCGTCGAAATGGCGGTGGAGCGCACGCGTCTTCTGTATCAGGGCTCGTTGTTGCCCACGCTGTTCATGTTGATCAATGGTCTGGTCTGCGCCGGTTTGCTCTGGAGCCCGCAGCGCTACTTCGTGGTCAGCGTCTGGCTGGTGTGGCTGCTGTCGCTGCTGTCGCTGGTGGCGTTGCGGGTGATTCAGGTCGCAGCGTTCGACTCGGCAATCCCTGATCGTCAGGCGCAACCGATCTGGCGGCGGATGTTTCTGCTGGGCTCGACCATGACCGGGTTGACGCTGGCCGGCGCCGGCATCGCCCTGGTGCCCGCCGACAACTTCATGCAACAAGCCTGGGTGTTCGGCCTGATTGGCGCCGCAACCCTGTCGGCCAGTGTCGCCTACGCGGTGAGCCTGCCGGCGTTTCTCTCCTTTACCTTGCCGTGTCTGCTGCCAGCGATTGGCTACCTTTTCTGGGGCGGCGACGAACAGGCGCGCGGTTGGGGCTGGCTCGGGTTGATCCTGCTCGGCTCCCTGAGCGTGGTGGCTTGGCAGGTCAATCGGCTGATTGATCGCGGTTTGCTGCGGCGCTTTCAGAATCAGCACTTGATCGAACACCTGCAACAGACGCAAATGCGCAGCGAGCAGCTCAATCAGGAACTGGCCAGGGAAATCGACCAGCGTCGCTGTGCCGAGGGCAAATTGCGTGAAGCTCAGGTCGAACTCGAAGACCGCGTTGCCCAGCGCAGCCTTGAGCTGGATGCAGCCAATCAGGCCCTGAGCAAAAGTGAGGCGCGGCTGGCGCTGGCGTTGAAAGCCAGTGAGTTGGGTCTGTGGGACTGGAACCTGCAAACCGACGAGGTTCACCACACGCAGATTCAGGAGCTGTTCGGCCTCGCTCCGGAATACGTCACGGCGCTTTTGCGCGACCTCAAACCACGCCTGCATCCCGACGATGTGCCGACGCTGAAATACGCGTTGATCGAGCATTTGAAGGGGCGCACCGAGGACTATCAGATCGAATACCGCGTGCGTCACAGCGATGGCCATTGGGTCTGGATCGAAGACCGTGGCCGCGCGGTAGAACGCAGCGACAGCGGGCGGGTGATCCGCATGGTCGGCACCCGGCGCGACATCAGCGCCAGCAAAAGTCTCGAAGAACAACAGCGACTGGCGGCGACGGTGTTCGAAGCGGCCAGTGAAGGCATCGTGATTCTCGACCCGAACTACGCGCTGATCGCAATCAACCAGGCGTTCAGCCGGGTCACCGGTTACGACATCGAGGACATGCTTGGGCGCAACGTCGTCGAGCTGCCATGCAGCCGCGACGCCCGTCGTCATTACGTGGCGATCCGTCATGCACTGGAGCAGCATGGTAGTTGGCAGGGCGAACTGGTGGAGACGCGCAAGAACGGCGAGTTGTACCCGCAGTGGCTGCAACTGAATGCGGTGCGCGATAGTCGGGGAAATGTCAGTCATATCGTGGGCTTCTTCGCCGATTTGTCGGCGCGGCGTGAATCCGAAGAGCGCATGCGTTATCTGACTCATTACGACGAACTGACCGGTCTGGCCAACCGCTCGCTGTTCCGCGAGCGCTTGCATGAAGCGCATCAGCGTTCGCGTCAGGGTCGACGCAGTCTGGCCTTACTGCACATCAATCTGGATCGCTTCAAATTGCTCAACGACAGCTTGGGCCATGAGATTGCCGACCAGTTGCTGCAGAAAATGGCGCGCCGGCTGGTCAACGCCTTGCCGGAAGCCGACACCATCGCGCGATTGTCCGGTGATGAATTTGCGGTGCTGTTCGATGCCTACGGTAACCTGTCGAGTCTGGCCCGGGTTGCCACGCGATTGTCGTCCAAGCTGCGTTTGCCGCTGACCGTGGAAGGGCATGAATTGGTTGTCAGCGCCTCGATGGGCATCAGCATGCTGCCGGACAATGCCCGGGAGATTTCTGCGCTGGTCAGCCAGTCGAACATGGCCATGCAACACGCCAAGCATCTGGGCGGGAACAACTTCCAGTTCTACACCGATAGCTTGCAGGCCAGCACCCTTGAGCGCTTGCAGCTGGAAAATCAGTTGCGCAAAGCCATTGAGGAAAAGCAGCTGAAGGTGTTCTATCAACCGAAGCTGTGTCTGCAGACCGGACGGCTGAATGCGGCGGAGGCGCTGGTGCGCTGGGATCATCCGATCATGGGTCGAGTGCCGCCGGGGGATTTCATCGGGCTCGCCGAGGAAACCGGTCTGATCGGGCCGATCGGCGAATTCGTCCTGCGTCAGGCCTGTTGGCAGGCCTGCGAGTGGCAGCGTCAGGGGCTGGAGCCGATCCGCGTTTCGGTCAACCTGTCGGTGCATCAATTGCGTCAGGGCAAGCTGGTCAGTCTGGTGCGGCAGGTGCTGGAGGAAACCGGTTTGGCGCCGCACTACCTGGAGCTGGAGCTGACCGAAAGCCAGCTGCTCGATAGCGTCGAACACATCATCGCGACGTTCCAGCAACTGCGTGATCTGGGGGTGAAACTGGCGATCGATGACTTCGGCACCGGCTATTCATCGCTGAGTTATCTCAAGCGTATTCCGGTGGATTACGTGAAGATCGATCAGGCATTCATTCGCGGATTGGGTGAGGGCAGTGAAGATGCGGCGATCACTCGGGCGATCATTGCCATGGCTCACGGACTGTCGCTGAAAGTAGTGGCTGAAGGCGTCGAGCGACAGGATCAGCTGGAGTTTTTACGCGCCGAGCGTTGCGATGAAGTGCAGGGCTATCTGATCAGCCGGCCTGTGGAGGCTGACAGTCTGGCCGGGCTTTTGCGTGAACAGGAAAAACCGTTTTAAGGGCTACATGCACCTCATCGCGCCTGATATGGGGACATCGAGTTACGCATTGAGCAGGCAAAAAGCCAATTCATGTAGTATAACTACAAGCGTGCTACATCCTTGCCCATAAGAAGAGTCCAGCCCCTTGAATCTGCTGCAACACATCGCCCAATCACGTCACCTGTTACGCAAGTCGGAGCTCAAGGTCGCCGACCACGTGCTGCTTGACCCTGCGGCGGTGATGCACAGTTCCATGGCCGACCTGGCCCACAGCGTCGGCATCAGCGAGCCGACCATCGTGCGCTTCTGTCGCGCCATTGGTTGCTCCGGTTTTCAGGATCTCAAACTGAAGTTAGCGCAAAGCCTCGCGGCCGGTGCCAGCTTCGGCCAGTTTGCGATCCATGAAGACGACTCGGTCGCCGACTACAGCCTGAAGATTTTCGACACCACGTTGCACACCTTGATGGAGGTTCGCGAGAAGCTCGATCCGATCGAGTTGCAGCGTGCGGTGACGTTGATGTCGCAGGCGCAGCGTGTTGAGTTCTACGGCTTCGGGGCCTCGGGTGCAGTGGCAGCGGATGCGCAGCACAAGTTCTTCCGTTTGCTGCTGACTGCAGCGGCGTACTCCGATCCGCACATGCAGGCGATGTCGGCGGTGACGTTGAAACCGACCGATGTGGCGATTTGTATTTCCCAGTCCGGGCGCTCCAAGGATTTGCTGATCACCGCCAATCTGGTGCGTGAGAGTGGGGCTTCGCTGATTACTTTGTGCCCGAGTCAGACGCCGTTGGCCGAGTTGTCGACCGTGAATCTGGCGATCGATGTGCATGAAGACACTGAGATCTATACGCCGCTGACCTCGCGCATTGCGCATCTGGTGGTGATTGATGTGTTGGCGATGGGCGTGGCGATGGCGCGCGGGCCGAGTCTGGTTAATCATCTCAAGAGCGTGAAGCGCAGTCTGCGCAGCCTGCGTTTGTCGCCGAAAGCCGCCAAAGCGCTGGATGATTAAGAGCAAAAGATCGCAGCCTTCGGTAGCTCCTACATTTGGAATGCGATCCCTGTAGCTGCCGAAGGCTGCGATCTTTTGCTTTACGACGGTTACTTTCATCAAACCGTCATCCCCCACACCTATCGTGAAACTCCCGTCATCGCCTTGGGAGACTCGAAATGGCTCAGCCCTACGAAGAACGCAACAGCGCCGCGAAAACCCGTCGTCAGCAGGAAGACCAGCGCCGCATGGAATTTCGCCGCGCCATCGAACATCGCTTCGAACTCCGTCAGCTTCAAGCTGAAATCGGCGACTTTCCCGACATCACTCACTGGCAGGCGGCACCCGCAGCTTCCCGTCGAAGCGCTCAACCAGCGCGCTGATCTGCACCCGCTCGCTGCGAATAAACGCCAGGAAGGCGTGTGCCACCGGTGACAAGCGTTTGGCTTTCGCTTGCACCAGACACCAGCTACGGAACAGCGGCAATTCATCGACCGGCAACTCGACGAGGCCGCCGGTCGCCAGCTCCAGGTTCAGGGCGTGGCGCGTCAATAGCGCCAGGCCCAGACCCGCCTGCACACATTCACGTTGTGCTTCGGCCGAGGCCACTTCCTGAGTCTGGGTGAAGTGCACGCGTTTCTCTTTGAAGTATTCTTCGCAGGCCAGTCGCGTACCCGACCCCGGTTCGCGGATCAGCAGCGTGTAAGGCTCCAGGTCCTGCAAACGCAGCGGGCCCATGTGCGCCAACGGATGATCCGGGCGCGCCACGGCAACAATCGGATTGTTGAGGAACGGCAAAAACTCTAGACCCATGTCCTGCGGCACCATCGACATGATCACCAGATCATCGCGGTTATCCGAAAGCCTGCGAATCACCTGGCCACGGTTGACCACGGTCAGTTGCAGATTCACTTCCGGGTGCTGACGCTTGAAAGCGGCGAACAGGTGCGGCACGAAATACTTGGCGCTGGACTCCACCGCCAGTTTCAGCTGACCTTGCAGCGAACCCTGCATGTCCGACAGCTGCATATCGAGGTTTTCCAGGCGCCCGAAAATGTCCCGACTGGCGCGCTGAAGTGCTTCGGCAGCCTCGGTCATGTAGAGTTTTTTGCCGACATAATCGAATAGTGGCTGCCCGATCAGCTCTTCGAGCTGACGAATCTGTAGGCTGACAGCCGGTTGTGTGAGAGACATTTCCTCGGCTGCGCGGCTGTAAGAGCGTAAATCACACACCTCGTTGAAGATCTGCAATTGACGCAATGTCATACGCATCAAGGACTTACGCATTTTTTATACGCTCTGACGGCGGGCTGATGTTTCAACTATAAGTCTTTGCTTATGCCTAACCCAATTTTTATTCATTTTTGTTAATCCCTCATGAGCGCTAGTGTGGACCTGCGACTAAATTGAAACATTTGGTCACGCGTCGACCTGGGTCTAGCAGGTCGTGGTGCCACCGGCTCAAGGGAACCTCCAAGTGATAACAAAGATCCTGATCGCCAACCGTGGTGAGATTGCCGTACGAATCGTGCGAGCCTGCGCCGAAATGGGTATTCGCTCGGTTGCGATTTTTTCCGACGCCGACCGCCATGCCTTGCATGTGAAGCGTGCAGATGAGGCCCACAGCATCGGTGCCGAGCCACTGGCCGGTTACCTGAACCCGCGCAAGCTGGTGAACCTCGCCGTCGAAACCGGTTGCGATGCACTGCACCCCGGTTACGGTTTCCTTTCGGAAAACGCTGAGCTGGCTGATATCTGCGCCGAACGCGGGATCAAATTCATTGGTCCGTCGGCAGAAGTCATCCGCCGCATGGGCGACAAGACTGAAGCGCGCCGCAGCATGATCAAGGCTGGCGTACCGGTCACGCCGGGCACCGAAGGCAACGTGGCCGACATCGAAGAAGCCTTGGCCGAGGGCGACCGCATCGGTTACCCGGTGATGCTCAAAGCCACTTCCGGTGGTGGCGGTCGTGGTATCCGTCGCTGCAACAGCCGCGAAGAACTCGAACAGAATTTCCCTCGGGTGATTTCCGAAGCGACCAAGGCGTTCGGTTCTGCCGAAGTGTTCCTGGAAAAATGCATCGTCAATCCCAAGCACATCGAAGCGCAGATCCTCGGCGACAGCTTCGGCAACGTCGTGCACCTGTTTGAGCGTGATTGCTCGATTCAGCGCCGCAACCAGAAACTCATCGAAATCGCCCCGAGCCCGCAACTGACTCCGGAACAGCGCGCCTACATCGGCGACCTGTCGGTACGTGCGGCCAAGGCTGTCGGTTACGAGAACGCCGGCACCGTGGAGTTTCTGCTCGCCGAGGGCGAGGTGTACTTCATGGAGATGAACACCCGGGTGCAGGTGGAACACACCATCACCGAAGAAATCACCGGGATCGACATCGTCCGCGAGCAGATTCGCATTGCCTCCGGCCTGCCGCTGTCGGTGAAACAGGAAGACATTCAGCACCGGGGTTTCGCGTTGCAGTTCCGCATCAACGCCGAAGACCCGAAGAACAATTTCCTGCCGAGCTTCGGCAAGATCACCCGTTACTACGCCCCCGGTGGTCCGGGCGTGCGCACCGACACAGCGATCTACACCGGCTACACCATTCCGCCGTTCTACGACTCGATGTGCCTGAAGCTGGTGGTCTGGGCACTGACCTGGGAAGAGGCGATGGACCGTGGCCTGCGTGCCCTCGACGACATGCGTCTGCAAGGTGTGAAGACCACCGCCGCGTACTACCAGGAAATCCTGCGCAACCCGGAATTCCGCAGCGGCCAGTTCAATACCAGCTTCGTTGAAAGCCACCCTGAACTGACCAACTACTCGATCAAGCGCAAACCCGAAGAGCTGGCCCTGGCCATCGCCGCCGCCATCGCCGCCCACGCAGGCCTATGAATGAAACAGCTGCGAGCTTTTAGCTGCAAGCGGCAAGTAAAAGCAGATTGGCTTTTTCTTGCAGCTTTTAGCTTGAAGCTTGCCGCTATGAGGAGATACCAATGACTAAGAAGATCTTCGTTACCGATACCATCCTGCGCGACGCTCACCAATCGCTGCTCGCCACCCGCATGCGCACCGAAGACATGCTGCCGATCTGCGACAAGCTCGACAAAGTCGGCTACTGGTCGCTGGAATGCTGGGGCGGCGCGACGTTCGACGCCTGCGTCCGCTTCCTGAAGGAAGATCCGTGGGAGCGTCTGCGCCAACTGCGTGCGGCACTGCCTAACACTCGTCTGCAAATGCTTCTGCGCGGGCAGAATCTGCTCGGCTATCGCCACTACAGCGACGACGTGGTCAAAGCCTTCGTCGCCAAGGCTGCGGTGAATGGCATCGACGTGTTCCGCATCTTCGACGCGATGAACGACGTGCGGAACCTGCGCGTGGCCATCGAAGCGGTGAAAGCGGCCGGCAAACATGCCCAGGGCACCATCGCTTACACCACCAGCCCGGTGCACACCATCGACGCGTTTGTGGCACAAGCCAAGCAAATGGAAGCCATGGGTTGCGACTCGGTGGCGATCAAGGACATGGCCGGTCTGCTGACCCCGTACGCCACCGGCGAACTGGTTCGTGCGTTGAAAGCCGAGCAGTCGCTGCCGGTATTCATCCACTCCCACGACACTGCCGGTCTGGCGACCATGTGCCAGCTCAAGGCGATCGAGAACGGTGCCGACCACATCGACACCGCGATCTCCAGCTTCGCTTCGGGCACCAGCCACCCGGGCACCGAGTCGATGGTCGCCGCGCTCAAGGGCACCGAGTACGACACCGGTCTGAACCTCGAACTGCTGCAAGAGATCGGCCTGTACTTCTACGCCGTGCGCAAGAAGTACCACCAGTTCGAAAGCGAATTCACCGCCGTCGACACCCGTGTGCAAGTTAACCAGGTGCCGGGCGGGATGATCTCCAACCTCGCCAACCAGCTGAAAGAGCAGGGCGCCCTGAACCGCATGGCCGAAGTGCTGGCGGAAATCCCGCGTGTGCGTGAAGACCTCGGCTTCCCGCCGCTGGTGACCCCGACCTCGCAGATTGTCGGCACCCAGGCGTTTTTCAACGTGCTGGCCGGCGAGCGTTACAAGACCATCACCAACGAAGTGAAGCTCTACCTGCAGGGCGGCTACGGCAAAGCGCCGGGCGTAGTGAACGAAAAATTGCGTCGTCAGGCCATCGGCAGCGAAGAAGTCATCGACGTGCGTCCAGCCGATCTGCTCAAGCCGGAAATGACCAAGCTACGTGCCGACATCGGCGCACTGGCCAAGTCCGAAGAAGACGTGCTGACCTTCGCCATGTTCCCGGACATTGGCCGCAAGTTCCTTGAAGAGCGTGCCGCTGGCACCCTGACCCCTGAAGTGCTGCTGCCGATTCCTGAAGCTGGCGGAGTGACAAAAGCGGGCGGCGAAGGCGTTCCGACCGAGTTCGTCATCGATGTCCACGGCGAAACCTACCGCGTCGACATCACCGGTGTTGGCGTCAAGGCAGAGGGCAAGCGTCACTTCTACCTGTCCATCGACGGCATGCCGGAAGAAGTGGTGTTCGAACCGCTCAATGAATTCGTCAGCGGTGGCAGCAGCAAACGCAAGCAGGCGTCGGCACCGGGCCACGTCAGCACCACCATGCCGGGCAACATCGTCGATGTACTGGTCAAGGAGGGCGACACCGTCAAGGCCGGCCAGGCTGTGTTGATCACCGAAGCGATGAAGATGGAAACCGAAGTCCAGGCAGCGATTGCCGGCAAGGTCACTGCGATCCATGTGGCAAAGGGTGATCGGGTCAATCCGGGTGAAATTCTGATCGAGATCGAAGGCTGAGATAACGGCCGCGATCCAACGCTTTAAACCTCGGGGGGGCATGTGCTCCCCTTTTTTTTGCGTTTTTTCATCCTGTAGGAGCTGCCGAAGGCTGCGATCTTTTGATGTTGTTTGGAGTTCATAAAACAAGATCAAAAGATCGCAGCCTTCGGCAGCTCCTACAAAGAATGTTGTGTCAGTCAGAACGCCATGCGCCATTGGCCCATCACGCCGTGGGTGCGGCTGTCAGTGGCCATTTCACCGGTAAGGCCAACGCCGACGGAGTGATTGGCTGACAGCCCAAGATCGAGTCCGGCATCCATCGACAGGCTGTTTCGATCCAGCGCGGCACCGGCAACTTCAAACCGTTTGCCACCCTTGACCAGTTGCTGGCGGGTGTCGCTTTCAATCTCGCCAAAGGTGTGTTTCCAGCCGGCACTGAATCGCGGCGTCAGCGTCATGCCGTTATCCAGTCGAGTGATTTTTGCCGTGCGCAGGCCGAAGGTGCTGCTGAGGTTGTCGCGGGTTTGCCCGAAGACCTTCAGCGCCGCATCCCCACCTTTTTCGCTGTAGCTGTCGCGCTGGTAGCGCTGATAGCCAAGGCTGGCGAACGGTTCGAGCGTCGCGTTGTGCCGGCCAATATTGACCGCCAGTTCGGCAAAGGCTTGCTGGGTGTTGGCGTCATAGTTGCCCTTGAGGCGATCGCTGAACCCGTTGAAGGCCACACGACGTTTGCTGTCGCCGTCATGGCTGGCATAGGTCGCCCCGAGACGCAGTGAGAACGGTCCGTCCTGACGCACTGCGTAGGCACCGAGGTGCCAGCTGTCGAGGTCGCCATCGTATTGCCGGGCATCGAGTCTGGTCTGCGATTTCCCGCCGATCAGGCCGATATGCCATTGCTCATCGAGCCGCCAGTCGGCGCCCATGACCAGACCCTGGGTCGCGTGTTTCAGGGTGCTGTCGAACTCGCGGTCAACCTTGCCGCCATGGCCGAGCGCCTGAATCCACACCCGCCCGGAATCGGCGCCGCCGGCGGCCTGACGCGGTGAGTTGCCGGAACCGTAGGCTGAACCGTACCGGCTATTGAGTTGTTGCATGGCCGAGAGCATGCTCGCGCTCACGGGGGTGATACTGCTCAACGTGGCTTTGGCGAGGTTGGCGTTGCTGCCGGCGGCGAGTTGTTCGATGGCGAGGGGGGCGGTGGTTTTGTCGCTGGTCAGGAGTGCGGCGACTGCCGCGTTTGCAGGTTTTAGTGGCGCAGGAGCGGGCTGTTCGGCGGTCTCGTTAACTTGCGCAATCAGAGGTTCGTCCTGCATTGGCGATGGTGCGGACTCTGCAACGGGAGTCGACGCTGAAGGCGGAACTGGAACTGGAACTGGAACTGGAACTGGAACTGGAACCGGAACCGGAACCGGTGCAGACGCAGTCAATGGCGTTGGCGTCGTTGAAGGCGTAGGCACTGGTGGTTCGACAATGCTGTCGGCAACTGCACGACCATTGTCCGTCGTGGCAACACTCGCAAGCGGTTCACCGTTACGGGCGTAAGTCAGCCCGACAGACTTTTTGTTGTATTGAGGTGTGGCGGTCATGAAAGCGAGGTTGTTAAGGACCTTACCGAATTCACCTTCTATCTTGCCGGCTTCGATGATTTTGTACTGGCGGCTTTGCGGATACTCCCCTGGAACGGCAACGACGTTCAGGGTTGCACCTTCCAGCCTGGCGGTGCCATCGACCTTGATCGTTTGACTGCCACTGGGAGTAACCTCATAAGCCAGTTCGGCGCTTGGCGACAAGCGCAAATCGCCTTTCACGCGCGGGCTGCCTAGCACTCCATTGACGGTGAGCAGGCCGGCGACCTCCAGGTCTCCCACCGCACCTTTACCTGCAAAGCTGCCCCCCCTCTCGACATAGACGTCGCCCATGATGCTACCCAGGTTGGTCAGAGCGGTACCGCTGTTCACCAGCACGCCTTCCTTGAAGTCTCCCCTGGAACTCAACGTCCAGGCTCCTCGAGCGAGAAATAGACCGTTGAAATTACGTGTGTCTTTCAACTCTCCGCCTTCAGCGGCATTCAGAAACAGAACGTTATCCCCCTCGCCTCCATCCAGCAGTCCCGTAAAGCTTGCGCCGTCCGCGAGGGTGATCAGATCGTTTACAGCGGTACCTTTAAAAGTCTTTTCAGGGGTTTCAAAAGCGATGGGCACCGTACTTGGGGCAGTGAGAAATGCCCTGAGTCGTTCGAGCGCCATTTCTTTATGGCTGGTTTCGGACGATTCTGCAGTATCCATTATTGCGGGTGAATCAGCGATTTCAGAGGGTTGCTGAGCGTTGGCGAACGCTACGCAACCCAGAGCCAGCGAAATGGCCAAAGCCAAGTGTTTTGGTTTGAATATGTGTTGAGTGAGCATCGGGTTGAGCCTTTCTTTGGAAGAAGCCCCAACTCTATTGATGCCCCAAAAAATCCGATGTCGGCTGCTTCCCGCACGCTTGCAGGCGACATCGCATCGTTTTGTAGAAAATAACCGCGAGATCCGCAACCAGGATTTTTACTCGGCCGCAGCGGCCCCTTTTCCTACAACCATTCAAGACCCCGCCGGCTGTTCAACCCTCAAAAACTCATTTGCCACTGACCAATCAACCCGTGATTACGGCTGTTGCTGCCGATCTCGCCGCTGTATCCCACACCCAACGTGTGCCGCGCAGAAATCCCCACGTCCAGCCCGGCTTCCAGCACCAGACTGTCACGATCCAGCGAGCTGCCATCGACACTGAACGCCGTGCCCCCAGTCACAAACGCCTGACGCGTCGAGCTGCCGACATCGCCGTAAGTGTGTTTCCAGCCAGCAGCCATGCGCGGCGTCACGCTCATGCCGTTGTCCAGGCTGCTCAAGTGCGCCAGGCGCAGGCCGAAGGTGCTGCTGAAGTTGTCCTGGGTCTGGCTCTCGACTTGCAATGCGGCGGCGCCACCTTTTTCCTGGTAACGGTCGCGGTGGTAGCGCTGATAACCGAGGCTGGCGAACGGCTCGGCGCTGAGGCGGCCACTGCCCATGGCGTAGCCGAGTTCGGCGAAGGCTTGCTGGCTGTCGGCGTCGTAGTCGCCTTTCGGACGGTCGCTGAAACCATTGAAGGCGATGGTGCGTTTGCTTTCACCTTGATGGCCGCTGTACGCCGCTCCCAGACGCAGCGAGATCGGGCCTTTTTGATGCAGCGCGTAGACACCGGCGTGCCAGCTCTCGACGTTGCCGTCGACGCCGGTCGCATCCAGATCGGTTTTCGAATAGCCGCCCAGTACACCCAGGCGCCACGCCGGATTTAGAGCCCAGTCGACGCCCAGCACGCTGCCCTTGGTGCGTTGTTCCAGACCGCTGCTGCCGTGCTCGCCATCGAGCTTGCCGAAGCCGCCGATGCCTTGCAGCCAGAGCCGCCCGCGCGCGTTCGGATCATTCAGATTGCGCGCCTCGGAGGGCACGCCATTGGCCGCCAGCACGGGTGTGTCGCGCTGATCGAGACCGACCATCAGTCCCGGGCTGCCGGCCATTTGCTGCATGGCCGAGAGCATGCTGCTGCCGACTTGACTGCTGGCGCCGAGGGTGGCGCTGGTCAGGTTGGCGTTGCTGGCACCGGCCAGTTGCTCGATTGCCGCGCCGGCGCTGCTTTGACTGGTATTGAGCAAGGCGTTGTACAGCGCACTGTTTTTGCCGATTGAGGCGAGGCTGTTGGCGGCGTTTGTACCGTTGCCGGTCGCGGCGAACGCATTGAAGGCCACGTCATTGCGGGTGTAGGTCAGGTCGACCTGGGTGGGCGTGTAGGCGAGGGTCGGCGTGAGGAACGCATAGTCGCTGGTGACTTTGCCGAAGGTGCCGTTGACCTGCGCCGCTTGCAGCACGGTGTAATGGCTCTGCCATGGATACGTGCCGCTGCCGGTATTCACCGCGAGCGTTGCGCCATTGAGATTGGCGATGCCGCCGACCTGTACCGGCGCGCTGCTGCCATCGGCATTGACGCCGTAGGCGAGAGTGGCTGTGCTGCCCATGTTCAAATCGCGAACGATGGTTGCGCGACCGAGGCTGGTGTCGGTGCGCAATGTGCCGTTGACGTTGAGGCTGCCCACCGAACCGCCACCGGCATACACACCGCCGGCGTCAACGCTCAGGTTACCGGCGATGCTGCCTTGGTTGAGCAGTGTCGCGCCGTTGCGCACTGCGCCGCCATCGCTGAAATCGTCATGGCCGGTCAGCGTCCAGGCACCTTGCTTGACCTCTAGCCATTCGAAGTTGCGACTGGCGCCGAAGCTGCCACCGGCCGCGTCATCCATCACCACTCGGTCATAACCGCTACCGCCGTCGACAACACCGACGAAGCGACTACCATTGCGCAAGGTCAGGCTGTCATTGCCGCCACCCAGGTCCAGCGCCAGGCCATTGCTGCCACTGATCGTACCGCCGTTGATGACGCTGTCGGCGAACTCGCCGACGAATTTCACGCCGAACCCGTTGAGGCCTTGAATGGTGCCGAAGTTCTCCAGAGTGGTAGCCGCCAGCCCCGAACCGCCGCTGCCATCGTCGACCAGAATGGCGCTGTCGGCGCCGCTGATCAGAGCGTCCTTGGCGTTAAGAATGTAGCCGCCACCCAAGGCAATGCCTTCGCTGCCGTTGGCGAACCCGCCCTTGTCCACGCCGCCGGCACCGACGCCCTGAATGGTCCCGTAGTTTTCTATGTGGGCGATCTTGTCGATGTCCACGCCATCGCCGTCACCGTTCGCTTGCAAGCCTGAGTAAGCGCCTGTGATGGTGCCGTGGTTGATCACCGTGCCATCGCCGTCGGAACCGAACCCTGAGCCATTGCGGCCAGTGACCTGCCCGTAGTTGATCAGCGTCGCGCCAAGGTCGGTAGTGATGCCATGGCGGCCGCCGGAAATCACTCCGTAGTTGGTCACGCTGACACCGCTTGCGGAATCGATGTCGATGCCGTCGAACTTCTCGTCGGCATTGTGCGAATCGCCGGTGGAGATCTCGCCGTAGTTGGTAATGGTCGCGTTGGCACCGGTCTTCATGCCGTCGCTGGCGTCGCCGCGAATCAGTCCGCCGGCACGGTTGATAATGGTGGTCTTAACGCCGTCACTGCGCAGCGCATCGAGGTCCAGCCCCTGGCCGGTGGTCGAACGAATGATGCCGCTGTTGTCGATCAACAGGCTGCCGCTGATAAAGTTACTGTCGATGCGCAAAGCGTCGTTGGCGCCGAGAATCTGCCCGCCGCTGCGGTTGTTGATCGTGTAGTTGCGCGCCTGGGTCAGGTCGCCGCTGCTGTCGATGGCCCGGCCGCCGGTGGAAACGATTTTGCCGGCGTTATCGATCACCACACCCGCACCGCTGGTCTTGTCTTTCAGGCTCACGGCCTTGCCGCTGTTGGTGATGCTGCCCGGCGCCGAAATCGTCAACGTGTCGCTACCACCCAGCGTTTGCGCTGCAGTGGTGGCGGTGTCGATCTGCACGGTTTTAGCGTTTGCCGATGTAGCAGCGATCAACAGGGCAATGGCAAGGGACAGACGCTGGGGCGGGAACGGCATGGTCGGACGGCCTTCTTGTTATAAGCGGGGCGTCCTGTATAGCGAAGGGTTTTTACAGAATGATGTCGGTGGTTGATCTGCATTGTTTTGCATCTTCGGCGCTGAAACATATTAATTTCTGCATTTTGTTGCAGTTTTTTTGCCTGCTCCTCTCATTAGGTGCAGTAAGTTTGATTCAAACGCCGAAGCAATCACATCAATGAATCCCCGCGCCATTAATGTTTATTGAGCCTTATGCGGCGCTCGAAGATTGGAGAGGAAAATGGTAATGACAGTTCTCGAACGCATGGCGCTCATCGAAAGCATTCAAGAGGCGCTGGCCGACGGGACATTGGAAATCAGCGAAGCTGTCCGCCGTTTACGAGTGGAGGTGACAGGGCTGCATCAAATCCAATTCGCTAAGATGTGCAAAATTTCGGTCCGCACGTTGATACACATAGAGCACGCTGAGGGTAATCAAACGTTAAGGTCGTTGGACTCAATATTCCGATTGTTCGGGATGAAAATGGGCGTCGTGCGGCTTCGCCGAGAAATCAATTAAAACCCGACGCAGCCCGCAATGTGCCGATCGCCCTAGCTCCGCCGCACGTAAGCCTTGCCGTAATGCCGCTCCATGCGCGCCTGAATCAATTCCAGGCCAATCGACATCAGCCAGTAAATAATCGCCGCCGTCGTCAGCATTTCGATGTAGCGGTAGCTTGAGCGCCCGTATGACTGGGCGAGAAACATCACTTCCCAGACGCCCATCACCGAAATCAGCGACGAGTCCTTGAGCATCGAGATGAACTGGTTGGTGGTGGGCGGGATGATCGTGCGCATGGCTTGCGGCAGGGTGATGCGCCAGAAAATCACTGTCTCGCGCATCCCCAAGGCCAGCGAAGCTTCGCGCTGGCCGTGGTCGACCCCGAGGATGCCGGCGCGGAAGATTTCACTGAGATAGGCGCCGTAGTTCAACGACAGGGCAATGATGCCCGCGACAATGGCGCCAGGCACGATACCCAGTTGCGGCAAGCCCAGGTAGATCAGCAGGATCTGGATAAGCAGTGGCGTGCCGCGAAAGAACGAGGTGTAAAAACTGGCGATGCCGAACGCCACGGCGCTTTTCGACAGACGTGCCAATGCCGTGATGAAGCCCAGCAGGGACGAGGCGACAATCGAGCACATACACAGGAAAAGCGTCAGCGCTGCACCCTGCAAGAAGCCGTTGGGCGCCAGGTGCAGGCCAACCAGATTGGGCAGTTTGTCGAGGATGATCGAGAACTTCAGGTCGAAGCTCAGGAAGAACCCGGCGAACAGGCAGAACAGCGCTGCCCAGGTCAGGTACAGCCGCGTACGAAAACCGAACATCCGTTGCAGGCGAGTTTCAGCCACCGGTTGCGGTGGCTGGGGAGGTGTCGGGAAAGAAGTCATTGGCTGATATCAGCGCCGATCCATTTTTGCGACAGCTTGCTCAGGGTGCCGTCCTGCTTCAGTTGCGCGAAGACTTCACGCACCTTGGCGTCCCATTGCGCGTCACCCTTTTCGATGGCCACCGAGTTCGGCTCCGAGTACAGCGGCGCGCCGGCCAGTTTGAAGCGTTTGTCTTGGTTCAGACGTGGCTGCGCGGTGACGAGGTTGGTGAGGATCGCATCCAGGCGCACGCCGGCGCCCAGGCCCAAATCCTGGAAGGCGACGTTGTCGGTATCGTACGGCGCGATCTGCACGTCTTCGAACGGGTACTGCAACTGCGTGTCTTCGGCGCCTTCAATGACCAGGTTTTTGTTCAGATAACTTTCGTAACTGGACGCGCTGGTGAGGCCGACTTTTTTGCCACTCAGATCCTTGGCATCGTGAATCCGCTCATCCTTGGCGTTGACCACGATCACCGCTGGCGAAGCGTAATACTCGACCGGGAAATCGAACACTTCGGCGCGGGCTTTGCTCGGCGTCATCGAGCAGATGCAGATATCGTAGCGACCGCTCCAGCGGCCGGCGGCAATGACGTCCCAGGACGGCGTTTCCAGTCGTAGCTTGACGCCTAACTTGTCAGCCACAGCCTTGGCGACATCAACGTCGAAGCCATCAAGCTGATTCTGGTCATTGAGAAACGAGAACGGTGGATAGCTTTCCATCAGCACACCGACCAGCTCTTTTTTCTGCTCGATACGATCCAGCGTGGCGCCAGCGAAGGCTTGAGTGGAAGCGGCCAGAATCGTCAGGCCCAGGGCCAGTAGCGGTTTAAATTTCACAGTCGATCCCTGGGTAAAAAAGAGGTTGTTTTTAACGGAATGGTGCGTATTAAATAGTTATAAGAACGACTCTGATAGTGAGTTATTTTCATAAGCATATGAGTGAAAAGCATATGGGCGCAGGCAGCACGATTATTCTCGATGGCGGCATGGGCCGTGAGTTGCAGCGCGCCGGTGCGCCATTTCGTCAGCCCGAGTGGTCGGCGCTGGCGTTGAGCGAGGCGCCGCAAGCGGTTGAGGCGGTGCATGCCGCTTACATCGCCAGTGGCGCCAATGTGATTACCACCAACAGTTATGCCGTGGTGCCGTTCCATATTGGCGAAGCGCGTTTCGCCGCTGAAGGGCAGGCGCTGGCCGCGTTGGCCGGTGAGTTGGCGCGACGCGTGGTGCAGTCCTCGGGAAAATTCGTACGGGTAGCTGGCTCATTGCCGCCGCTGTTTGGCTCTTATCGTCCGGATCTGTTCGAGGCCGCGCGAGTGACCGAGTTGCTGGCGCCCTTGGTCAATGGCCTGGCACCGCACGTTGATCTGTGGCTGGCGGAAACCCAGAGTTCGATCATCGAGGCGCGCGCCATTCGCGCCGGGTTGCCGAAGGATGGCAAACCGTTCTGGTTGTCATTCACCTTGAAGGACGAAGACACCGATGAAGTGCCGCGCCTGCGCTCTGGAGAGCCAGTCGCCGAAGCGGCGGCGGTGGCAGCTGAGTTGGGTGTCGATACGTTGTTGTTCAATTGCAGTCAGCCGGAAGTGATTGGTGGCGCGATTGATGCGGCGCGTGCAACCTTCGAGCGTCTGGGGGTGAAGATAAACATTGGTGCTTACGCCAATGCGTTTCCGCCGCAGCCAAAAGAAGCCACGGCCAATGATGGACTTGATCCGCTGCGCGAGGATCTGGATCCGCCGGGTTATTTGCACTGGGCGATTGACTGGCAGCAGCGCGGTGCGAGCCATTTGGGCGGATGCTGCGGGATCGGGCCGGAACACATTGCGGTGCTGGCGCAAAAGCTAGGCTGAAATAGATCAAAAGATCGCAGCCTGCGGCAGCTCCTACAGGATGAGCGTCAATCCCGTGTAGGAGCTGCCGCAGGCTCGGGCCGCGTTCGGACGATCTTTTGCTTTGACGATTTAACTACGGCATTCGACCAAGCCTTTCACCTGCCCGTCGGGCGTCTGATTTTCATCTGACAGCCACTGCTCGAACCCTGCCGCAATCGCCGGCCACTCGCCATCCAGAATCGAGTACCACGCAGTGTCGCGGTTCTGGCCTTTGACCACCATGTGCTGGCGGAATACGCCTTCGAAGCTGAAACCCAAGCGCTCGGCGGCGTACTTGGAGCGGGCGTTGCCGTTGTTGCATTTCCATTCGAGGCGGCGGTAGCCGAGGTCGAAGGAGTGCTTGGCCAGCAGGTACACCGCTTCGGTGCTTCTCGACGAGCGCTGCATTGGCGCGCCGAAGGTGACGTGGCCGATCTCGATGCGGCCCTGGGCCGGGACGATCGACATCAGGCTGAGGATGCCTTGCACCTGAGCGCTGGCGCGGTCGATGACAGCGAAGAAATACGGGTCGCTGGCGGCCGCGTGGTTGTTCAGCCAAGCGTCGAAAACGCTGCGTTCCGGGAACGGGCCGTAGGGCAAGTAATCCCAGAGTTTCGGGTCGGCGCCGGGGCCTTCGAGGGCGGCGAACAGCTCGTCACCGTGGCGCGCCGGGTCTAGTCTTTCCAAGCGAATGAAACGGCCTTCAAGCAATGTGGCGGTGGGGGCGGGGACGCCTTTCCAGTCAGCGAGTGATGCAGTCATGTACGCGTCTCCTTAAATGGCTTTGCGAAACTGGATGAAGCCCGGGCGTTCGGCGATGCGCTCATAGAGCTGGATCGCGGTGGCGTTGGATTCGTGGGTCAGCCAGTGCACTTTGCCGCAGCCGTCAGCCTTGGCGGTGGCGTAGACGTGTTCGATCAACAGGCGGCCGACGCCGGTGCCACGGGTCTCGGGGATCACCAGCAGGTCTTGAAGGTAGCAGGAGTTTTCGATGCTCCAGTTCGAGCGATGGTAGATGTGATGCACCATGCCCACGGCTTTACCGTCGGCCCAGGCCAATGCCGCGTGGGTCGGTTCGCTTGGGTCGAGAAAACGCTGCCAAGTGCTGTGCGTCACAGCTTCCGGCAGTTCGGTGTTGTAGAACCGCAGGTAGGCCTGCCACAGCGGCAGCCACGCGGCGTGGTCGGCGGCGCTGGCCGGGCGAATGTCGATCTGACTCATGGTGATTTCCTTAGCGCATCAATCGGGCGAGGTTTTGATCGTTGATTTCGGGGCTGGCAGCGAGGCCTTCGCGCACGCCGGCAATGTCTTCGGCGCTGCGGTTCTGGCTGAGCTTGCGCTTGCCTTCGAGACGGTCGATGGGAATGGCGAAACCGACGATGGCCTTGAGCATGCCGTCGATGTAATCGGCGGGCGCATCGGCAACTGACCACGGTTGTGCGCGGCCGGCTTCATGGCGGTCGGTGAGGGTGCTGACGATGTCGAGCAGGCGCCCGCCGTCGCTGAAGGTTTCGGCGTGGCCATAGGCATGCACGGCGATGTAGTTCCAGGTCGGCACGACTTTGCCGTGTTCGGCCTTGCTCGGGTAAAAGCCCGGGCTGACGTAGGCGTCGGCACCGGCAAAAATCAGCATGGCTTCGGCGCCGTCGCGCAGGTCTTTCCATTGTTGATTGGCGCGGGCCAAGTGCCCGTACAGCGTGCCGTAGTCACCTTGTTCGCAATGCAGCAGCACCGGCACATGGCTGGCTTGCAGGCCATTTTCGCCGTGAGTTACCAGAATGGCGAGGCGGGTGGCGAGAATCAGCTCGTGCAGTTGTGTCAGGTCTTCGATGGCAAAGGCGCGTGGCGTGTACATGGACAGATTTTCCTTGGCGAATGCCTGCATCGTAGGCAGGCTATTGGTCTGTTGTAAGATCCATTGATGACCAATTTCATAGGTCCATTGCCATGCCCGATTCGCCAACGTTATCCATGCCCTTCAACCCTGCGGGTATCGAGCTTGATCGCCGCCAGGGTTTGAGTCGGCAGCTCTATCAGGCGTTGCGCCTACGGGTACTGGACGGGCGGCTGGCGAGTGGCACGCGGTTGCCGGCCAGTCGCGATCTGGCGGCGGCGTTGGGGATCTCCCGCAACAGCGTGGTGCGCGCCTACGATCAACTGTATGCCGAAGGCTTTATCGAAGGGCGGGTAGGGGATGGCACCTACGTCGCACAATTGATGCCGGTAGCGAGCCCTGCGAAAAAATTATCCACAAAAGTATCCACAGGGTTTTCAACAGGCTTACCCACAGCCTTATCCACAAATTGGCTGGATTTACCTGTAATTTCATCCAGTAAAGTTATCCACAGCGATAGTTTTTCGCGCATCGA
Organism: Pseudomonas sp. R84; assembly: GCF_009834515.1. NCBI lineage: Bacteria > Pseudomonadati > Pseudomonadota > Gammaproteobacteria > Pseudomonadales > Pseudomonadaceae > Pseudomonas > Pseudomonas sp. R84. Next base: position 6,502,358 of record NZ_CP019426.1, on the reverse strand, counting down.
AAAGAACCATTTGGCCCGGCCACCGAGTGGTCCGCCACGAGCATTCAGGGTGGGTGTTCCGGCGTTTGATCTGTTCCCGTTCGAGGTGTGGGCCAAGCTGAATGCGGCTTTCTGGCGAAAACCGGATCTGGAGCAACTGTGTTACGGCGATCCGTCCGGCGACGCGCGTCTGCGCGCCATGATCGCCGCCTATCTGCGCAGTTCACGCGGCATGCAGTGTTCACCTGAGCAAATTGTGATCACCAGCGGCGCACAACAGGGCATTAGCCTTTGTGCACAGTTGCTGGTGGAACCGGGCGATGCTGTGGCGATCGAGAATCCGGGCTACCGCGCGGCTGGTCATGCGTTCGCTGTGGCCGGGGCTCGTTTGCACGGTATTGCCGTGGATGAAGAGGGCATGGATTGCTCAGCGCTGTCGGCCACCGGGGATTGTCGGGTGGCGTATGTCACTCCCTCACATCAGTACCCGACCGGCGTGGTGATGAGCTTGGCGCGACGCCTGGAACTGCTCGCCTGGGCCGAGCGTTGCCAAGGCTGGATCGTCGAGGATGACTACGATGGCGAGTACCGCTACACCGGTGCACCGCTGGCGCCGTTGGCGGCACTCGATCGACAGGGCCGGGTGCTGTATGTCGGCACCTTTGGCAAGGTCGCGTTTCCGGCATTGCGCCTCGGTTATCTGGTGCTGCCCCCGGCGCTGGTCGATGCATTCTCGCAACGCCGGGCCGTGGATGTCCGCCATTCCGAGGTCAGTACCCAAGCGGTGATGGCCGAATTCATGGCCGCCGGGCATTTTCAGCGGCATATCCGGCGCATGCGCCGCGCTGCGCTGAGCCGGCGCAATGCCTTGCTCGACGGCTGGCCAAGCGTGATTGCCGGCGTCGGCGATTTGCCTGCGGTCTCGGCCGGACTGCACTTGACCTTGGCGGTCGACAGCATCGAACGCGAGCGGCAATTGATCGAACAAGCCGCCCGCGCCGACGTGGAGATCAATGGTCTGAGCAGTTACTGGCTGCCGGATTCCACGGCGCCGCTGGATCAGCGTGCCGGACTGGTCCTGGGCTTCGCCGCCGTGCCTGAGCCTGCGATCAACTCGGCGCTGACCCGGTTGCGACAGGCGTGGCAGGTGTGAGAAACAGCGCTCGCGCGGACTTGTCGGAAATGCCGCTGCGATGAATATTGATCAGCGCCTGATTATTCAAAAAGCGTGGTTCGTAGGCACCGCCCATCAACCGTTGTGCAACGGTTTTCATATGGCCCACCGGGAACGGCGTGACCGGTGCTTGCGCGCTGCTGTAATGAAAATGTGCGTAACACAACACCTTGTGGGTATGGGCATCGCCTATAGCGTATTCGTCGAGAAAGTCCCGGGCCTGACCTTTGAGGCGACGCCGAGTCACGGTCTGTGAAATCGTCACTTCGCCCATGTCCTTCAGCCACTGAACCCCGGCCGCCGTCGGTGGTTGTTGTTTGACCATCCGGATCCGGGTGCTGGTGCCTTTTGCATCAAGGGCGTTGGCAGCCTCGTCAAGTTTGTGGCTGAGCGCTTCAGTCGGTCTCTTCAGATCGGCGGTCAGGTTACTGCGGGTCAAGGCTTCGTCGATGGCCGCATTGGCTTCGCGCAACGTGGCGGCATGCCGCTGGTATTGCTCTTCAATCTCGACGGGAATCCGTGGTCCTCGTTTGAGCTGGGCTTCGATACGCCGGTGGAAGGCTGCCAAACCGTCGAGCAGGGCCTGACCTTCACGGATACCGATATTCAAAGTGGGATTGGTCTTGGGTGGCTTGGGTTTGGCGGTGCGCTGCTCGACCCAGACGCCGGGTGACTCCTCCTTGAATGTTGCGATGACCCCCGTCAGGACGGTGCGCACTTCCACCAGATCGTTCTGTCGGCCTTCGAGGCTCTTTTTGCGTTCGCCGACCAGCGTGCCTCTGGATCTGGTTTTGATGATCTGGCGCGCAGATGACGATTTGGCGGCCCGTCTGGATGGGCCGGGCTGCGGCTCCAGCAAGTGACTATAGCGCAGCAGTTCGACCAGCTTCACATCCGTGCGGGCCTTGAACTCGATAACCCGACTGCGCACATGCTCCAGCCGTTCGGTGTTGATCTGGTTGGCGTAGTCGATCAGCAGATCGCCAAAGCGTTGGTCGACAGCGGTAAATTGTTCGGCAACCTTGTTCAAGGCATCCGTGCGTTCGCGCAGCCTGTCCAGGCTTTCGTCGGCGGTCAGGTTCAGCGTGCTCTGGATATTCAGTGCCGCATCCTCGATGAGGACGCCCAGCGCCTGATGGGCGTTGGCGTCAGTCGCCGTGCTCCAGGCCTTGATGCAGATCTCCTGGCCGAGACTGATCTGCAACAGCTTGAGGTCGTCCAGATCGTATTTCGGCAATGCCTTGCGGTAGGTATTGATGACCTTGACCGCTTTTTTCCCCAGCAAGGCCAGTTCTTCAAAACGGCTCTGGGCCGACTCCATTTTTTCAATGATGGCCTGGGTTTGCTCGTTCATTCGCTCGAAGGTCTGAATAAATACCTCGGGGGCGAAACGGCTTTCGTCGGCCAGCATCGCTTGCATGCTTTTGAGGTTTGCCTGGAAATCCGTGGAATGCAGGTCAAGCCATTCCTGCCCGAGAAACAATTGCATCTCCAGTCGCTGGATCATGACGGTGCGGTAATTGATAATGGGTTCTTTGTTATTCAACGCCTTGATCTTTTCGATGCTCGTACCGTACGCCTCGAGCTGTGAGCCGAGCGTATCCAGATACCGCTGACGGGCCTGCGCGCGGGCGGGCGGTAGTGCATCGTTGAGCGCAGTGTGGTCGGCATCACGCTGGACCTGTTTGGCTTTCATCGTCAAATCGAACGCGCTGATCTCGCGAGTCAACTGGCTTGCGTCCATTTCATTGATGTCCTGGACCACTTTGAGGGCGCTGTCGAGCCCGCCGCCGCGCAGACGCAATCGAAGGTCGATCACCCATTGTCCGTTGGCGGTGCGACTCAGCATCGGCCCCTTACGCAACGTTGGCTGACGAGAGTCGACAATCTGCACGTCTGCGTGTTCATTGAGCACGACTTCGAACCAGCGCATGCCCACAGGGGCGAACCATTGTTTCTGGCGGGGGTAGAGGTGCTGATGCGTGCCCTCGCTGGCCGCCTCGCCGAGCCCTCTGGGTTTAGCGATCTGAAAACTGTCGAGCACCTGGGACAGTGCGGTGGGAGATCGTTTCAGTGCGGTAAAGGGATTGATCGACATTTCGTGAAGGCCGGGCAGTGCGCTGCTGGAGACGTCCGCCAACTGCACGGGTTGGGTGACCACGGCAACGGTTTTTACGCTCGGCGCGGGTTCCTGGGTTGTTATCAATTCGTTTCGCGGTGCCTCGCCAACCGCTGCACGATGGGCCAGCACCATGCCCAGCGCCAGAAGAATGTCAGTCAGCGCGCTCCAGGCGATCCTGCCGGATTGTTCATTGGCGACGTCGCTGACCTCTTGCAGGTCGTCCATGATCTGCCAGATCCACGCGGCTGTGCCGACACTGCGTCCGAGGAATGGCAAAGCGGCGTTGAACACCATCCAGCCACCGCTTTTAAGCGAAGCCCAACGCGCTTCCGCATCGGAAACCGATTGCCGATCGGCTTGAGTTATGACGGCCTGGACGTTGCTGTTGTGCAGCGTTGCCAGAACATTCTGCTCAATGGCTGCCTTACCCAGCGCGATGGGGCCGGACATGTCCAGGGCTGTCGTGGGGTTGACCAGCAATTGCGGGATCGTCCATACCGAAGGCAGTCGGCCGGTGAAGACGAACTGGCTGTAGTTGAAGCGCACGTCGTCCGGCAACCAGGCGAGGACCGATTCGCACAACTGGCGAGACTGCTGAATCTCGTAAAGCAGGTTGGCGTGGGAGGGAAACTGCATCAGCACCCTCTCGAACAGTGGGCGATACAGTACGCACGGGCCTTGGTCCGCGTCGCGCGGGCCGATGACAAACATGTTTTCGACGGTGTCCGCTCCTGAGCGGCTGCGATGGGCAACGAACGCCAGCGGGCGAATGACGATTTCTTCGTGATCGACATGACGCTCATCGCCGGTGCTGGACAGCGCCGCAACGACATAGCGGTAACCCTGCTCGGTGATGCCGTCCTTGCCTTGTATTTTGTGTTGTAACGCCAGGAGCGGCAGTTCAATAGGCAACTGGCTGGTGTAGAGCCCTCGCAGTGCCAAGGCTTGCTCTGTGTCTTCGATCAGCAGGTTTTTCAGGTGCGCCGGATAGCTCTCGCCGATATCGACAGTGCGCACCAGTTGTTCCAGATAGCTTGCGGTCATCCAGTCAGGCAACGTGCCGCCATCCTTGTAACGGACGGTTTTATTGCCCAGTGGCTGCCCGGCAAGGTTCTGCAGGGCGAGTTCAATCAGCGACAGCGTCTGGGTCTGGGTATTGCCCGGCAACACAAACGTGCCCCAGACCACCAGACTGGTGATACTGATTTCGATGTCATCAATGCTCACCTCGCCGGCCTTGGGATGATCCTTGAGCATCTCTTGTTTCAAGGCATCGCGGGTAAACGCCTGCAGGCTGATGACTTCGCTCTGGAATGATTTGCCCTTGTTTGTGTGTTGCACCATGGTCAGGTCGAGTAAATGTCGGCTGTAACGGGTCTGATCGGCAGGCGCTGCGTTGTCGAGCCAGGGTGGCAGCATCGGACGCAGGCGTTCGATGTTGGGTTTGAGTCGCGGTGGCGGTTCTCGAGGATCGCCGACCGTTCCGGTGTGCGGGTAGAGCGCGTTCAAGCTTGAGCCTTGGAAAAAATTGATCGCACCGAGGGCGTCGGCTTCCAGAGCAATCAACGTACAGGCCTGATAGTCGAAGAAATTGCCTTGCGGTTCGACCAGTCGCCATTTCAAGCCGGTGCCGGAGGCCTCTTTCCAGTAGCGACGCGGCAGGGCCTTGCCCAGTTCATCCAGGGAGTCGAAGGCCTCGAATCCCTGGATCACCGAGTGGGTCATGATCAGCGTGCGCTCGTCGGCGGTGCCAATCAGAACCGCCGTGTCGAGCAGGGTCAGATGGCTTTGTTCGTCGCCCTCGCCCCGGTCCAGATCAATCAGACAGGCGCGGGTTTTGTATTTGTCGGTGGGCAGGCGCTGATTTTTCTCTGGATGCTGGTAAACCGCAGCGACTATGGCCCGCTGATCGGCATCCCAGTCGGGACTGGCCTCGACGCCCCACAGATTGCGCAGGGCTTGTGACATTTGCTGCCAGCGCGGTTGCCCGGGGTAGGTGAAATCGTCCCAGTAATTGACCTGCTGTTCCTTGTAGGCAATGAACAACAGCGGTGCCAGTTGATTGAGCAGTTTGCCGACGGCGCTGATTTTTACCGGCAGCTGGATGGCTGCGGATTGGTCGGGTTGCAAGGTCAGATAATGTTCGCCGTCGAGGTACGTCACGGTGCTGCCGGAGAGGCCCAGGCGCACGAGTGTGTCGGTCAGCGACTCGATCCGGTGGCGACCGGGGACGACCTCATCCACCTCGATGACCCAGGTCGGTCTCACGACCATGGCCAGCTGTGGGTCGATTTCCAGGTCTGGATACAAGGTCTTGAGCGCCGGGCGCAACGTTTTCGAGGCGACTTCTCGCAGCGAAGGGCCGGTCACCAGTTGGGTCAAGACGTCGACGGCGCTGGGCGATGGGATTTCGGGCATTGGCAACACCTGCACTGATGGGCGCGCGCCGGGATGGCGGCGAATCCGGGCAAGGTAGAGGCAGGCGGCGGGAGGCGTGCGGTAGATAAATATCGCGGGCCAAAAAAGACCCGCACCGGCGGGTCTGGTGTTGTGTGTCTGGCTAAAATTCGTTTATTGCTCGAACCCTTCGAGCACGTTCACCGCATTGATGCCGATTTCTTCCACGGCGTAACCGCCCTCCATGACGAACAGCGTCGGTTTGCCAAGGGCGGCAATGCGCTTGCCCATCGCCAGATAATCCGGGCTGTCGAGTTTGAACTGCGAAATCGGATCGTCCTTGAAGGTGTCGACGCCGAGCGACACGACAATGACGTCGGCGCCGTAGCGATCGATCTCGTCGCAGGCCTGTTCCAGTGCCGCACTCCACACGTCCCATCCGGAGCCGGCGGGCAGCGGGTAATTGAAGTTGAAACCTTCACCGGCACCGTCGCCATGCTCATCGTCGTAGCCGAGGAAAAACGGGAACTCCGCTTCCGGATGACCGTGGATCGAGGTGAACAGCACGTCGCTGCGCTCGTAGAAAATCGACTGGGTACCGTTGCCGTGGTGATAGTCGACGTCGAGGATCGCGACCTTCTGGTGGCCCTGATCGAGGAAGGCCTGCGCGGCGATGGCAGCGTTGTTGAGGTAGCAATAACCGCCCATCAGATCGCTGGCGGCGTGGTGTCCCGGTGGACGGCAAAGGGCGAAGGCAGCGCGCGCGCCACGCTGGATTTCTGCTTGCGCGGTCAGCGCAACTTGCGCCGCGCTGTACGCCGCTTGCCAGGTACCGGCGGTGATCGGCGCACCGCCGTCGAAGCTGTAATAGCCGAGCTGGCCGTGCAGGCTGGACGGTTTGATTGCACGCAGGGTGCGCGCCGGCCAGGTGTAGGGCAGCAAGTCACCGTCAGTATTGAATTCAGTCCAGCGCGCCCACGCACCTTTGAAAAAGTCGAGATAGTCTTGGCCGTGGATGCGGGCGATCGGCTCCAGACCGAAATCCTTCGGTGCCTCGACCGGGCCGAGGTTCTGGTTTTTCACGCGTTGCAGCACATGGTCGGCGCGCGAGGGCATCTCGAAACACGGCTTGAGCTGGCCATCGATGAGTTCGCAGCGGCCATGGTGCAGGTGGTGATCGTCCGAGTAGATCGTCAGCATTTGTTGTTCTCCGCAGGGCTGATTCGGTTGCCCACAGTGTTGCGGCGTGAAGCGAATCGGAGAACGGCAGGAAAGGCCAAAAGGGGATGGATCTGGCCAAAAATCATGACCGCAATTCGCCCCTTCTTCAGGCCCTGAACTGGCTTGGAGCCACACCACTCCAGCGCACAAAGGCATGACGAAAGCTCGCGGTCTCGCTGAAGCCAAGGGTTTCGGCGATGCGATAAATCGGCAACTGGTCCTCACACAACATCTGCTTCGCCCTTTCGAAGCGCAGTTCATCGAGCAGTTCCTGATAGCTGCTGCCCATGTCCTTGAGATGCCGGCGCAAGGTGCGCGGCGAGCACTTCATCTGCTGCGCCAGACCTTCCAGTCCCGGCGCGGCGTTGAGTTGGGCGCTGAGCAATTGGCGGATGCGCCCCAGCCATGCCTGACGCCCGGTGAACTCAAGATTCTGTTTGCGGCAACGTTCGGTCATGGCTTGATGGGTGATGAGATCGGCTAGCGGCAGCGGTTGATCGAGCCAGTGACGGTCGAAGGCAAAGGCGTTGTCCTTGGCGGCGAAGTGCAGCGGGCTGTCGAAGTGCTCGGCGTAACTGTCACGATAGTCCGGCGCGGCGTACTCGAACCGCGTCGCGAGCAAGGGCAGCGGATGCCCGAGCAAGTCATCGCAAATGACTTTCAACGACACCAGGCAGAACTCGGCATTGAACACCGCCATCGACGGACTCTCGCGATAGTCGGCGGCGACGAACCAGACGCGCTCGCCGTCGTCTTCCAGGCTCAGCTCGAAAAGTGTTCCCAACAGCGCCGGATAACGGATCGCCAGACGCAAAGCGTCACCGAAGGTGGCACAGGTCAGCAGGGCGTAACCGAGGATGCCGTAGCAGGAAACATGCATGCGCCGGCCCAGTTCCAGACCGATATCGTGTTTGAGCGCGACCGCATTGGCGCAGACCTGCATCTCCTGATTGGTGGTGATGCGCGTGTCGGCCCGGTGCAAGTCCGCGACACTGATGCCGCTACCGGCGAGCAGCGCCTCGCTCGACAGGCCTTCGGCTTTGAAGGTGTTGAGGATCAGCGAGACGGCATTAAGGGTGGTGAGGTGGGAGTGGAGCATAAGATCTTCCAGCCTTGAGGTGGCTGGAACGCAGCAAGTTGCATGCCGCAGTAGCCCCTCACCCCAGCCCTCTCCCAAAGGGAGAGGGGGCCGATTGGGGGATATTGAAGAGATACGCCGACGTGAAAAAACTGTGCCGAATCCATAATCGACACTTTTTTTCAGGTCGGCGTATAGCGCAAGACACTAAGGTCGGTTCCCTCTCCCTCCGGGAGAGGGCTAGGGTGGGCCATTCCAGAGCCTTGCTCAGAGCAACTCACCACACAAATCCAGTTCGATCAGCTGACGCACTTCAGCGGTTTCCAGCCCTGCACCGAGCAACCCGTGCAACTTGCCAAACGCCGCCTCACGGGTCATGCCGCCACCGGACAACACGCCAACACCGCGCAAGCGACTGCCCGCCTCATACACATCCAGCTCAACGCCACCCTCATGGCATTGCGTCACGGCAACCACCACCACACTGTTATCCCGTGCGCGGCCAAGGCTTGCCAGAAACTCAGGGTTGTCGCTCGGCCCGGTGCCGCTGCCGTAGCACTCCAGCACCAGACCTTGAATGCCGCTGTCGAGCAGACCATCGAGCACTTCGGCACTGATACCCGGGAACAGTGGCAGCACCGCAACCTTGACCAGTTGTTTCGGCTGGTTGTAGTTCAACGATGCTGGAATCGAAGAGGCTTTGACACCGCCGCCCTGACGCTCCAGACGCTTGAACGGATGACGGCCGAAGCTGCGCACTTTCGCGCAACGGGTCGGCGCCAGCAGTTCGCCGTGGAAGTACAGATGCACGCCCGGCGCCAGACCTTGGCCGAGGGCAACCAGCGCACCGCCGAGGTTTTCCCAGGCATCGCTGTCGGTGACACCGGCCGGCAGCATCGAACCGGTGAAGCAAACCCGCGCATGCAGACCGAGCAACTGGAAACTCATCGCCGCCGCGCTATAGGCCAGGGTGTCGGTGCCGTGCAGGATCAGCACGCTGTCGCAGCCTTGCACATCCACGGCATCGACCACCGCTTCACGCAGCTGCTGCCAATAGGCCGGGGTCATGTTGGCGCTGTCGATCAGCGGCGACATCTCGCGAAAGCGCCACTGCGGCACAACGAGTTCAGGCTGGCTGTGCAGGTAGTCGCGCATCCGCGCTTCGAAACCGGACGCTGGTGCCAGACCATTGGCGCTGGCCTGCATGCCGATGGTGCCACCGGTGTAGAGCACCATGACGTGTTGGGCGGCGGGGTAGGTCGACGAATTCATGGGGATTCTCCGAAAGGATGAGGTCCTTGTAGGAGTGAGCCTGCTCGCGATGGCGGTTCATCATTCAACATTGATGTTGGCTGAAAGACCGCTATCGCGAGCAGACTCGCTCCTACAAGTTATTGCACCACAATAACTGACGGGCGCTGGGGATGCGCCCGTCATTCACCTGTCAGCGTTGCGCTGCAGGTACGCCTTGCGGCTCGGCTTCGGTCTTGTCGGCAGCGGCAGACGGATTGGTCGGCCAGGCCTTCAGGTCGAGGTCCAGATCGGCAAATTTGCTCGAGTCGAACACTGGCTGCTTGACGCCGGCGCGGCGCTGCCCGTCGTAGTCGCGCATTACGCGCATGCCGACCTTGAACAGCATGGCCAGAGCCACGAGGTTGACGAAGGCCAGGCAGGTCATGGTGATGTCGGCGAAGGCGAACACGGTCGACAGATCCTGCATCGAACCCCATACCACCAGCGCCAGCACCAGACCGCGGAAAATCATCAGCGCGGCGCGGTTGCGGGTGAGGAACTGCAGGCTGTTTTCGCCCAGATAGTAGTTGTAGAGGATGCAGGTGAAGACGAACAGCGACAGCGCGACGCTGACGAACATGCGACCCCAGTCACCGACCACAGCGGCCAGCGAGTTCTGGGTCAGGACGATGCCGTCACCTTCGAAGCCCGGGGTGTAGAAGCCCGACAGCAGGATCAGCAGCGCGGTGCAGGTGCAGATCACGAAAGTGTCGAGGAACACGCTGAAAGCCTGAACCACGCCCTGCGCGCCCGGGTGCTTCACGGCGGCCACGGCGGCGACGTTCGGCGCACTGCCCAGACCCGCTTCGTTGGCGAACACGCCACGCTTCACGCCCATGACGATGGCGCTGCCGAGCAGACCACCAAAGGCCGGATCGAGGCCGAAGGCGCTCTTGAAGATGGTTTCCAGCATGGCTGGCACATGTTCGATCTGGGTACCGATCACGTACAGGGTTACGCCGATATAGGCGAGGGTCTTGATCGGCACCAGCAGGTCGGACACCGATGCGATGCGCTTGATGCCGCCGATGAAGGTGATGGCCAGCAGCACCGCCAGGACGATGCCGGTGTGTTGTGGGTTGAATTCAAAGGCGTTCTGCAGCGAGTGGGTCACGGTGTAGGACTGCAGGCCAATGAAGGCAAAGCCGTAGGTGACCAGTAGCAGAACGGAGAACACCACCGCCATGCCTTTGAGCTTCAGGCCGTGCTGGATGTAGTAGGCCGGGCCACCACGGTACAGGCCGTCGCCATCGGCGCGCTTGTAGACTTGGGCCAGGGTGCACTCGAAGAAGCTGCTGGACATGCCGACCAGTGCGGTTACCCACATCCAGAACACCGCACCCGGACCACCGAGGGTCACGGCAATGCCGACACCGGCGATGTTGCCTGCACCCACTCGGCCGGCAAGGCTGAGCATCAGAGCCTGGAACGAGCTGAGTTGCCCGGCGCTGCCCTTTAGGCTGTCGCGGAACACCGCGAACATGTGGAAGAAGTGGCGCAATTGAACGAAACGCGAGCGAATCGTGAAGTAGCTACCGAGCCCGACAATGAGCACGATCAGTACTTTCCCTGAGAGGAAGTCGTTAATGACTTCGAGCATGGATTTTTCCTCGCTGTTTATTGTGTAAGCAAATACTGGATGGAAGAAACATCGTGTTACACCGGTGCGCGCACGGCACGACAGGTGAGGCGAAGGTTTCGTCCGGTTCCATTTCGCGGGTTTGTTATTAGTTCGGGTTTCGCATGGGTTATGGCCTCGTTACCGACGACCGCTCACGCGAAGAGGGGCGGCACTATACCGATCAGTGACGCGCCCGTCTGCACGGTAGTGGTGCAAGCGACGAAACGAGGGTGCTGCAAGATCAAAAGATCGCAGCCTTCGGCAGCTCCTACAGGTGTACGTCAATCAATGTAGGAGCTGCCGAAGGCTGCGATCTTGGCGGTATCAAATACACAAAACATTTAACGTCCTGCCCGCGAAGAAGTTAAAAAAAAGGGCTTGGGGACTAAATCCCCAAGCCCTCAAAAGGTGAGAGGTGTCTAGTCCCTCGACCTGGTGAGCGGTGCTACAAGTAACGTGTCGGCTCAGGCTTTGAGCGGAACCAGACGCGGAGCAATCATGTTTTCCGGGCGCAGGATGTCGGCGAGCATGGCTTCGTCGAGCAGACCTTCTTCGCGCACCAGTTCCAGTACGCCGCGGCCGCTTTCAAGGGCGAGGCCGGCGATACGGGTGGCGTTTTTGTAGCCGATGTACGGGTTCAGAGCGGTGACCAGACCGATCGAGTGTTCGACCAGTTCACGGCAGCGTGCTTCGTTGGCGGTGATGCCGACGATGCAGTGCTCGCGCAGCATGTCCATGGCGCGTTGCAGCAGGCGGATCGAATCGAAGATCTTGAAAGCGATCAGTGGCTCCATCACGTTCAGCTGCAGTTGGCCGCCTTCGGCTGCCATGGTCAGCGCCAGGTCGTTACCGATGACCTGGAAAGCAACCTGGTTCACAGCTTCCGGAATTACCGGGTTGACCTTGCCGGGCATGATCGAGCTGCCTGGCTGACGCGCCGGCAGGTTGATTTCGTTGATGCCGGTGCGTGGGCCGCTGGACAGCAGGCGCAGGTCGTTGCAGATCTTCGACAGCTTGACCGCGGTGCGCTTGAGCATGCCGGAGAACAGTACGAAAGCGCCCATGTCGGAAGTCGCTTCGATCAGGTCGGCGGCTGGAACCAGCGGTTGACCGCTGATCAGTGCCAGACGCTGAACAGCCAGCGCTTGATAACGCGGGTCGGCGTTGATGCCGGTACCGATCGCAGTGCCACCGAGGTTCACTTCAGTCAGCAGTTCCGGGGCCAGCGTCTTCAGACGGGCCAGGTCTTCGCCCATGGTGGTGGCGAAGGCACGGAATTCCTGGCCGAGGGTCATCGGCACGGCGTCTTGCAACTGGGTACGGCCCATTTTCAGGACGTGATCGAATTCTTTGCCCTTGGCCGCGAACGCCTGAATCAGGCTGTCGAGGCTGGCCAGCAGGGTGTCGTGACCGAGTAGCAGGCCCAGGCGGATCGCCGTTGGGTAGGCGTCGTTGGTCGACTGCGCCATGTTGACGTCGTCGTTCGGGTGCAGGAACTGGTACTCGCCTTTCTGGTGACCCATTGCTTCGAGCGCAATGTTGGCGATCACTTCGTTGGCGTTCATGTTGGTGGAAGTACCGGCGCCACCTTGAATCATGTCGACCACGAACTCTTCGTGGTAATCACCGCGGATCAATCGGGCACAGGCTTCGCTGATGGCCGCGTGCTTGGCTTCGCTCAGGTGACCCAACTCGCGGTTGGCGTCAGCAGCGGCCTGTTTGACCATTGCCAGGCCGACAACCAGTTTCGGGTAATGCGAAATCGGAACGCCGGAGAGGCGGAAGTTGTTCACCGCTCGCAGGGTCTGGATGCCGTAATACGCTTGAGCCGGTACTTCGAGGGCGCCAAGCAGGTCGTTTTCTGTGCGGAAAGATGCAGCGGAGGACATGATAGAAATCATCTCGATATGGACCCGGTCTGTGCCGGAACGCTGCGAATGCTAGGCTTGTGGGAAATTTTGGGCCAATGCTGTTCAGCACTGCCCTATGCACATTCGGCATAATGCCCGTGTGACGCCGCGTGCGCGGCAGACGTGTGACCTGTTTTGGTGCGTGTCCGGGAGGACGTGATGAATCTGGAAAGCAAATGGCTCGAGGACTTCAGTGCTCTGGCCGCCACCCGTAGCTTCTCGCAGGCCGCTGAGCGACGCTTCGTGACCCAGCCGGCGTTCAGTCGGCGGATCCGCAGTCTGGAGGCTGCACTGGGGCTGACTCTGGTCAATCGCTCGCGCACGCCGGTCGAACTGACGGCAGCGGGGCAGTTGTTTCTGGTGACCGCGCGCACGGTGGTTGAACAGCTCGGTGAAGTGCTGCGCCATTTGCATCATCTGGAAGGCGGGCAGGGCGAAGTGATGCAGGTCGCTGCGGCTCACTCGCTGGCGCTGGGCTTTTTCCCGCGCTGGATCGCGCAGTTGCGTAATGAAGGCTTGAATATCGCCACGCGGTTGGTCGCGACCAACGTTGGCGATGCGGTGCATGCGTTGCGTGAGGGTGGCTGCGATCTGATGCTGGCGTTCTATGACCCGGATGCGGCGATGCAGATGGATCCGGAGATTTTCCCGTCGCTGCATTTGGGCCAGACCGAGATGCTGCCGGTGTGCGCAGCAGATGCTGATGGCAAGCCGTTGTTCGATCTTGAGGGCGAAGCCAGCGTGCCGTTGCTGGCCTACAGCGCCGGGGCTTTCCTCGGCCGTTCCGTAAACGGTTTGCTGCGCCAGCGTCAGTTGCGTTTCACGACGATCTACGAAACCGCCATGGCCGACAGCCTGAAAAGCATGGCGCTGGAAGGCTTGGGCATTGCCTGGGTGCCGCAACTGAGCGTGCGTGCTGAGCTGGCGCGTGGTGAGTTGGTGGTCTGCGGTGGCCCGCAATGGCATGTGCCGCTGGAGATTCGTCTGTACCGTTGCGCCTTGGTGCGTAAAGCCAACGTGCGCCTGCTGTGGCGCAAGCTCGAGGGTGGCGCTGCACAAGCGTCCTGAGCCTACGCGGACCCCTTGTAGGAGTGAGCCTGCTCGCGATAGCGTCAGCACATTCAGCGACGATGTGACTGACACACCGCCATCGCGAGCAGGCTCACTCCTACAGGGGATTTGCGGTGTTCTGTCGCTGACCTTCAGGTCAATAAAACCGGGCATTTGCGGCAGATGACAGATGGTCGCGCGGGGGGCTGTTTATTGCTTTCTTTGCGGTATACTGCGCGGCCTTCGGCCGGCACGTCCGGCCATTTTTCGTACAATCAAGCCACGCAACCTGCGTGGCTTGTTGTTTTATGACGCGCCTGCGGGCGCTCCAGAGAGAAGAGGCGCGACGATGAGTGCACTGGTTGGCGTGATCATGGGCTCCAAGTCCGATTGGTCCACCCTTAGCCACACCGCCGATATGCTGGAAAAGCTCGGCATCCCGTACGAGGTCAAAGTGGTCTCTGCCCACCGTACCCCGGATCTGCTGTTCCAGTACGCCGAAGAGGCTGAAAGCCGCGGCATCGAGGTGATTATCGCCGGTGCCGGTGGCGCAGCCCACTTGCCAGGCATGTGTGCGGCCAAGACCCACCTGCCGGTGCTGGGCGTGCCAGTGCAGTCGGCCATGCTCTCGGGCGTCGACTCGCTGCTGTCGATCGTGCAGATGCCAGCGGGCATTCCGGTCGCCACCCTCGCTATCGGCAAGGCTGGCGCGATCAACGCCGCCCTGCTCTCGGCGAGCATCCTCGGTGCCAAGCATCCACAGTTCCACGCGGTACTGAAAACCTTCCGTGCCGAGCAGACAGACAGCGTCCTGGACAATCCAGACCCACGTATTGCCTGAGGTTGTTGAGATGAAGATCGGTGTAATCGGTGGCGGCCAGTTGGGTCGCATGTTGGCCCTGGCGGGTACCCCGCTGGGCATGAACTTCGCTTTCCTCGACCCTGCGCCGGACGCCTGTGCGGCCGCGCTGGGCGAACACCTGCGGGCCGATTACGGCGATCAGGATCATCTGCGCCAATTGGCCGATGAAGTCGATCTGGTGACCTTCGAATTCGAAAGCGTCCCGGCCGAAACCGTGGCATTCCTCTCGCAATTCGTCCCGGTCTACCCGAGCGCCGAAGCCCTGCGCATCGCTCGCGACCGCTGGTTCGAAAAGAGCATGTTCAAGGACCTGGGCATCCCGACTCCGGCCTTCGCCGACATTCAATCGCAAGCCGATCTGGACGCCGCCGTAGCTTCGATCGGCCTGCCGGCCGTACTGAAAACCCGCACCCTGGGATATGACGGCAAGGGCCAGAAAGTCCTGCGCAAACCGGAAGATGTGGTCGGCACCTTTGCCGAGCTGGGCAGCGTGTCCTGCCTGCTGGAAGGCTTCGTGCCGTTCACCGGTGAAGTCTCGCTGATCGCCGTACGTGCCCGCGATGGTGAAACCAGGTTCTATCCGCTGGTACACAACACCCACGACAGCGGCATCCTCAAGCTGTCGGTGGCCAGCACCGATCACCCGTTGCAGGCGCTGGCCGAAGACTACTCGAGCCGTGTGCTCAAGCAGCTCGACTACGTCGGCGTGATGGCGTTCGAGTTCTTTGAAGTCGACGGTGGCCTCAAGGCCAACGAGATCGCCCCGCGCGTGCACAACTCCGGGCACTGGACCACTGAAGGCGCCGAGTGCAGCCAGTTCGAAAACCACCTGCGCGCCGTTGCCGGCCTGCCGCTGGGTTCGACCGCCAAGGTCGGCGAGAGCGCGATGCTCAACTTCATCGGCGTGGTACCGCCGGTTGAGAAAGTCATCGCCATCGAAGACTGCCATCTGCATCACTACGGCAAGGCCTTCAAGGCCGGGCGCAAGGTCGGCCACGCCAACCTGCGTTGCGCCGACATGGCCACGCTGCAGGCGCAGATCGTCAAGGTCGAAGCGCTGATCGCCGAGTAACGACAGTTTCATGTGGCAGCGGCGGAACCATTCAGGGGCCGCCGTTCTCTCATGGCAGGATGCCAAAGTCTGACTAGGCTTCGCATATCTATCTTTGAGAGGGAAATGCCATGGGAATTATCGGAACCATCTTTATCGGCTTGATCGTCGGCCTACTGGCGCGGTTCCTGAAACCGGGCGATGACAGCATGGGCTGGATCATGACCATCCTGCTCGGTATCGGCGGTTCGCTGGCAGCCACTTACGGCGGCCAGGCTCTGGGCATCTATCAGGCAGGTCAGGGCGCAGGCTTCATCGGCGCACTGGTCGGCGCGGTCGTGTTGCTGGTGATCTACGGCCTGATCAAAAAGAACTGATCCAAAGCGACAAAGCCCTCTCTGCCAACGTGGCCGGGAGGGCTAGAATGCTCGGTGACTCATTGTTCCTTCCTTTCTATACCGAGCACTTTCATGCGCCGTCTTCTGTTGACTCTCCTATTCCTGGGCAGCGGTTTGGCCCACGCCGGCGAACTGCCGGAAACCGACTGGCTCGAACTGATGCCCAAGTCGGACCAGAAGGCCCTAGAGGCCATGCCTGAAATCGACCACAACTCCCCGGAAGCCACCGGCACCTTCACCGAGAAGGGCGGGATGAAGCAGGCCAAAGGTCTGCCGGCGGTGATGTATTCGACCAAAACCGTGGCATCGATGAACGACAAACACATCCGCATCGGTGGTTATCCGGTGCCGCTGGAGTCCGACGCCAAGGGCCGCAGCACGCTGTTCTTCCTTGTGCCGTACCCGGGCGCGTGCATCCACGTGCCGCCACCGCCGCCGAATCAACTGGTGTTGGTGCGTTATCCGAAGGGTTTGAAGCTGGACGACATCTATACGCCGCTGTGGGTGACCGGCACGCTGAAGGTCGAGAAGGTCAGCAATGATCTGGCCGATGCGGCGTATGCGCTGGAGGCGGACAAAGTGCGGGTGGTGCAGGAGTCCGATCTCTAACAGGCGCCACAAACTACTGTAGGAGTGAGCCTGCTCGCGATAGCGTCGTGTCAGCCAATTTAATGGATCTGACGAACCGCTATCGCGAGCAGGCTCACTCCTACATTTGGTTTTGCGGTGCTGTTAGAGCGGTTTGCTGGCGACGCTGACGCCCATGGTATGGCTCGCCCCCGGTGCCAACGTGACGATGTCGTCCATCACATTCGCCGTCTCGATGCACAGCATGCGCTGCCAGCCATCGTTGTCCATGTCGGCCAGCGCTGCCGCGCGATCGCTCCAAGGGTTCCAGATCACCGCCGTGCGTGAACCGGTAGCCGTCAGCACAATGCGCCGTTCCCAGGCCGGATCGACGATGCTCAGTTGTGGTGGAGCGTCGAGATAGATGCGGTCGGTCTCACCGGCAAAATGCAGATCGCCTTGCTGGCTGTTGGTTTTCCAGTCGTCCAGCGTCTCGATGTAACTCAAGCCATCGACACCATCGACATGCACATGGCGCACATCACTGACCGCGAAATACGTATGCAGCGCCTGGCTCAGGCTGACGGTGTCACTGCCACGGTTGTGGCTGGTCAGGCTGAAACTCAGTTGCTCGGACAAGTGCAGAGTCAGGGTCAGATCGACCTGATGCGGCCAGCCCTGCAGGCCACCCTCGGGGTAGGGCAGCTTGAATTCGACCTTGACGCCGTCAGCCTCTGATTCGATACCACCCAACTCCCAATCCATCGCCCGCACCAGACCGTGCGCGGGTGCCGGTTGCTCACCGGTGTACATGGCCTGCACGCTCTGCGGGTTGCGTTCGAACTTGCCGAACCACGGCCAGCACACCGGCACGCCGGCGCGGATACTTTTGCCTGTTTTGAACTCGGCCTTGTCGTTGAGCCAGATGATCGGCGGCTGGCCATCGATCTGATAACTGAGGATGTGCGCGCCTTGCTGGGCCACCAGCACTTCGGCCTGACCGTGGCGGATGCGCCAGCAGTTCAGTTCATCCAGTTTCACCGCTTCAACGTTGGGCGTGTTCATGGGACAGCTCTCGATCAGTAACAAGGACCACTATCGACCGTCAAACGGCCGCCAGGTTTAGCGCGCGCGCGGTGGAACCGAGCGAGTGCGACCGCTGCCGTCGATGGCAACGAAGACGAACACCGCTTCGGTGACTTTACGCCACTCGCTGGACAGCGGGTCGTCGCTCCACACTTCGACCATCATCTGGATCGAGCTGCGGCCGATTTCCAGGGTCTGGGTATAGAAGGACAATTGCGCGCCGACAGCCACTGGCACAAGGAACGCCATGCGATCGATGGCCACGGTGGCGACACGGCCGCCAGCGACACGGCTGGCCATTGCGGTGCCGGCCAAATCCATCTGCGCCACCAGCCAGCCGCCGAAAATATCGCCAAAGCCATTGGTTTCGCGTGGAAGTGCGGTGATTTGCAGGGCCAGGTCGCCTTGCGGGATTGGATCTTCTTGTTCGAGCTCTATCATGCCGAGGGTGCCTCTGACCCGTGACTCTTCGTTGGTATTGCTGGTGGTAGCCGTCTTCGGGAAAAACGATTCAGCACCGAACCTACTACGTTCGTCACGTTTTCCATCAGGCGCCTAAGGAGAAACTCTGCGAAACCGGCTAATCCCGAGCAAAGGCCGGGCCAACGACGTTTTCGCACAGCAACCCCTTACAAACCGGAGCAGGTTGCGAGTATATCGGTCGGTAGACTCCACGACGACCATCCGGTTCTCATTTCGACCGTCAATTACGCGCCTCTATGTGCTTTTTCGAACAATTTGCTATGGTGCCGAACCTGCCCAAGCCACCGCCAGCGTTGTTGTGGCGGCAGATCCGACTATAAGAGAAGCCCTTGCCATGACCACAGCGCCTTCGAGCCTCGCGCAGCCCGAGCAACCCGCACGACCGTTGACCCGCAACGACTACAAGACTCTGTCGCTGTCTGCCCTTGGTGGCGCGCTGGAGTTTTACGATTTCATCATCTTCGTTTTCTTCGCCACCGTGGTCGGCAAGCTGTTCTTCCCGGCCGACATGCCCGAGTGGCTGCGCCTGATGCAGACCTTCGGTATCTTTGCCGCCGGTTACCTCGCACGGCCGCTGGGTGGCATCGTCATGGCGCACTTCGGCGACCTGCTGGGGCGCAAGAAGATGTTCACCCTGAGCATTTTCATGATGGCCGTGCCGACCCTGATCATGGGCCTGCTGCCAACGTATGCGCAGATCGGCATGTGGGCGCCGATTCTTCTTCTATTGATGCGGGTCATTCAAGGTGCGGCGATTGGCGGTGAAGTGCCGGGGGCTTGGGTCTTCGTTTCCGAACACGTTCCGCAAAAGCACATGGGTTATGCCTGTGGCACCCTCACCAGCGGGCTGACAGCCGGCATTCTGCTCGGCTCTTTGGTCGCCACCGCGATCAACAGCATTTATACGCCAGCGGAAGTTTCCGATTACGCCTGGCGGATTCCATTCCTGCTGGGCGGTGTGTTCGGCCTGTTCTCGGTCTACCTGCGCCGTTGGCTGCACGAGACCCCGGTGTTTGCCGAACTGCAGTTGCGCAAAGCCTTGGCTGAAGAAGTGCCGCTGCGTGCGGTGCTGCGTGATCATCGCGGCGCGATTGCGATCTCGATGCTGCTGACCTGGTTGCTCTCCGCTGGCATCGTCGTGGTCATTCTGATGACCCCGACCGTGTTGCAAACGGTCTATCACTTCACGCCGACCGAGTCGCTGCAATCGAACAGTCTGGCGATCGTGTTCCTGAGCATTGGCTGCGTTATCTCCGGCGCGTTGGCGGATCGCTTTGGCGCCGGTCGCGTATTCGTGTTTGGTTGCCTGGGCTTGCTGATCAGCTCCTGGACCTTCTATCACAGCCTCGCCGATCACCCGAACTGGTTGTTCCCGCTGTATGCGCTGACCGGTTTTCTGGTTGGCACAATTGGGGCGGTTCCATACGTGATGGTTAAGGCGTTTCCACCGGTGGTGCGTTTCAGCGGGTTGTCGTTCTCGTATAACGTGGCTTACGCGATTTTTGGTGGCCTGACGCCGATGGTGGTCAGTCTGCTGCTGAAAGAAAGCGCGATGGGCCCTGCCTACTATGTAGCGGTGCTGTGTGCGATGGGGATTTTGGTCGGGGCGTGGCTCTGGAAGAAGGGGCGCTGATCCCAAGATTCTGCTTCTAGGGCTCTCGCCAGCGTGAGAGCCTTGATTCACATTCTGCTGTCGGGAGTCGAGCGCCATGCTCAAGCCATGTGGGCCAAGGCGTTTGCGGCATCCGACTTTTCAATTACTTGATGCTCAACCATCAGATCAAGTAACCAAAGAGCGCCGTGCACCTCCAGTCCATCTCGTTGTGCCTGGCGCCTTAACTTGCCATCTCCGGTCAGCAACGGACGCCCTGTTTCCTGTGCGAGCAGGTAACAAGACACGTCCGCCAGTGAGCTGTTGTTGTGCTCGACTTTCAGCTCAAAGAGTCTGATCACGCCAGATTCATCGAACGATTCGACACTCAGTCCTCGATCAAGCAGTTCCTGGTGGGGAAAGTCTGCAAGCTCATGCATGACAAAGTCGGTGCAGCAAAGTGTGAATGGCAATCGAAACATCTGCTCCAGCAATCCGGCGTTTCTGAAGTCAATCCAGATATTCGTATCACTGATGAAGATCAAACTCATGCATTCTCCAGTGAACCCAGGAAATTGGGGTCCAGTGCGCTAACTGGTTTGCGCAGGAGTTCGGCAGCCCGAGACTTGGTGATCAGCCCTTCTGCCAACGCCCAGAATGCTAGCGACTCAAATCTTTGCGGCGGATTGCAAGGTAGCGGCTCAGGTTCTGATTTGCGCCAGCCGTTGGCGCTGAATTGGATAGTGAGGGATTTATAGCCACTTTCGCTAAGAAGCTTCAGATCTTTCAGGCGTCTTAACGCGGCATACATTGAGATCCCGTATTGACGCTTTGCAATCAGCAGTTCTCGTGGATGAACTCTGGAGCGAGGATGGCTACCGAAGTCGCCGGTGACACTTTTCGCCGGATAAAGAAACGCGCCAGCGAATCGATGGCAACAATTTTCCTGGTCCCTCTCCGGCATATCCTCTGGTAATGCCATGACCCAGTGGCCGAGTTCGTGCGCGGCGGTGAACCTGATTCGTTCACCTGGGCGATCGGCATTCAGTGCAATCAACACGTGTTCGCCGTTACCGGTGGCAGCGCAAGCGCCGTCGAAGTCGTCCGGGCCGTTTAGCATGGCGACTTTTATGCTGTGTTCTTCCAATTGTTCGGTCAGATTGGCGATAGGGTCGCTACCAATTCCCCAGAACTGACGAAGTTGCTCTGCTGCGCGCTCGGCGTCATCGAGACAGGAAACCGGGATCATTTGTGACGGGGTGACGGGAGTGTGGATGTCGGCAGGATCGAAACATTCCTCAAGCGCGATGTAGCGCTCAAGGTGTTCGCGAATTTTTTCTTCCACCTGTGCCTGGCGATATTTCGGCATTCGGGCCAGTTTTCGAAACTCCAGAGGCGCCAGCGCAATTGCATCCGCGCGGAAGAAGTACTCAGGGCTGACCTGAAGCGCTTTGGCCAGTTGTAGCAGACGAGTTGAATTGGGAGTGCTCAACCCCTTCTCATATTTGCTCAAGGCTTGTTTGGTTATGTCGCCAAGCTCCATCGCCAAAGCCTCTAGACTGAGGCCTTTTTGCAGGCGCGCGCGGCGAATTCGGTCGTTTATCATGGGGCCCTCTCGTGGTTGACAAGACTATCTTTTGATAGTGATTTGTCAACCCGGGAAGAGCTTCACTTTTTTAACACGGCTCCCATGCTGGCCTTTCATCCAATTGTCATATTTCAGCCATAGAGTGTTCACACGGCCTGCTGATACTTGGCCCCGACTTAACACACCCTATCTGCTAGGAGTAAGGCATGAAACTGAAGCGTTTGATGGCGGCAATGACTTTTGTCGCTGCTGGCGTTGCGACTGCCAACGCGGTTGCCGCTGTTGACCCTGCTATCCCGAGCTACACCAAGACCACTGGTGTGTCGGGCAACCTGTCCAGCGTCGGCTCCGATACCCTGGCCAACCTCATGACCCTCTGGGCTGAGAACTACAAAAAAGAATACCCGAACGTCAACATCCAGATTCAGGCCGCTGGCTCCGCCACTGCGCCACCTGCTTTGACTGAAGGCACCTCCAACTTGGGCCCGATGAGCCGCAAGATGAAGGACACCGAACTGGCGGCCTTCGAGCAGAAGTACGGCTACAAGCCAACCGCTATCCCGGTTGCCGTGGATGCCCTGGCTGTGTTCGTGCACAAGGACAACCCGATCCAGCACCTGACCATGGAACAGGTTGATGCGATCTTCTCGTCGACCCGTCTGTGCGGCGCCAAAGCCGACGTGAAAACCTGGGGCGAACTGGGTGTGACCGGCGACCTGGCCAACAAACCAGTACAACTGTTCGGCCGTAACTCGGTATCCGGCACCTACGGCTACTTCAAAGAAGAAGCCCTGTGCAAAGGCGACTACAAACCAAACGTTAACGAACAACCTGGTTCGGCGTCGGTTGTGCAGTCGATCAGCTCCTCGCTGAACGGCATCGGTTACTCCGGCATCGGTTACAAGACCGCCAGCGTGAAGACCGTTCCTCTGGCCAAGAAAGGCAGCACCGACTTCATCGAAGACACCGAAGAAAACGCCCTGAACGGCAAATACCCGCTGTCGCGTTTCCTCTACGTTTACGTCAACAAAGCCCCGAACAAGCCTCTGGCTCCGCTGGAAGCTGAGTTCGTGAAACTGGTGCTGTCGAAACAGGGCCAGGAAGTGGTAGTGAAAGACGGCTACATCCCACTGCCAGCCAAGGTTGCTGCAAAAGCACTGGCTGACCTGGGTCTGCAGGAAGGCGGCGCTGTCGCAAAGAAGTAACAAATTGAGTCCGGGGTGAACCCCGCCGGACTCAGGTGAAAGGCCGGATCTGCGCGCAGACCGGCCTTTTCCACACCTCAAATTTTTGATCCTCTGCCAGTCCCGCTGGCGGTGGATTTGCTGCGTCACTGCATTGTCATCTTTCTGTCATACAGGATCGCTAGGGTGAGCGCATGAATGATCTGGCCAATTCCCAAATGACTACTAATCCTCCCAAGCGCATTGATTTCAATACGCCTGAGCTGCAACGCAAGCGCCGCATTCGCGCGCTCAAGGATCGCTTCACTCGCTGGTACGTCCTCGTTGGCGGTCTCGCGGTGCTGGCAGCCATCACCCTGATCTTCTTTTTCCTCGCCTACGTGGTTGCGCCGCTATTCCAGGGTGCCGACCTGACCGCGAAAGACTCGATCACCCCGGCCTGGATGCAGGACGCCGGCAAGCCGCTGATGATTTCGCTCGAAGAGCAGAATCAGGTGGCCATGCGTGTTTCCGACAAGGGCCAGGCATTGTTCTTTGATATCGACAGTGGCGCTGAGCTGAAGCGCGTCGATCTGCCGGTGCCTGCCGGCGCCACCGTGACCTCGATTGGTGAAGACCAGCCAGGCCATCCGCTGGTGGCCGTGGGCCTGTCCAACGGTCAGGCGCTGGTGTTCCGTCACACCTATAAAGTCAGCTACCCCGATGGCAAGAAAACCATCAGCCCGGCCATCGAGTATCCGTATGGCGAGGCACCGATCGCGCTGAACGAAGCCGGCGGTGCGCTGGAGCATGTCAGCCTGAATGCCACCGACACGACGCTGATGCTGGTCGGTTCGACCGGTTCGCAACTCAACGTGCTGTCGCTGACCAGCGAAGAAAACATGATGACCGGTGAAGTCACCAACGAGCAGAAGCGTATCGATCTGCCGCAGATGACTGAGCCGGTGAAAAACATCTTCGTCGACCCGCGCCAGCAATGGCTGTACGTGGTCAACGGTCGCGCTCAGGCCGATGTGTTCAGCCTGCGCGACAAGAGCCTCAACGGTCGCTACAAACTGCTGGAAAACGCTGACGCTGAAGTCACCGCGACCACGCAACTGGTCGGTGGTATCTCGCTGATTGTCGGCGACTCCAAGGGTGGTCTGGCCCAATGGTTTATGGCCCGTGATACCGACGGTGAGCTGCGCCTGAAACAGATTCGTACCTTCCAGATGGGCACCACGCCGATCGTTGAAATCACCGCCGAAGAGCGCCGCAAAGGCTTCCTCGCGCTGGATGCCAGCGGCAAGCTCGGCGTGTTCCACAGCACCGCGCACCGCACCTTGCTGGTCGATCAGGTGGTTGAAGGCCAAGGCCTGTTCGGTCTGTCGCCACGCGCCAACCGCGTGATCGTCGAAGCCGGCGGCAAGCTGCAACCGTTGCTGCTCGACAACCCGCACCCGGAAGTCTCGTGGAGCGCGCTGTGGAGCAAGGTCTGGTACGAGAACTACGACGAGCCTAAATACGTCTGGCAATCGACTGCAGCCAACACCGATTTCGAACCGAAACTGAGCCTGTCGCCACTGACCTTCGGCACGCTGAAAGCCGCGTTCTACGCGATGCTGCTGGCCGCGCCGCTGGCCGTTGCTGCTGCAATCTACACCGCGTACTTCATGGCCCCGGGCATGCGCCGCAAGGTCAAACCGGTGATCGAGCTGATGGAAGCGATGCCGACGGTGATCCTCGGTTTCTTCGCCGGTCTGTTCCTCGCGCCATATGTCGAAGGGCATCTGCCGGGCATCTTCAGCCTGCTGATGTTGTTGCCGATCGGCATCCTGGTCGCCGGTTTCACCTTCAGTCGTCTGCCTGAATCGATCCGCCTGAAAGTCCCGGATGGCTGGGAAAGTGCGCTGCTGATTCCGGTGATTCTGTTCGTGGGCTGGCTGTCGCTGTACATGAGCCCGTTCATGGAGAACTGGTTCTTCGGCGGTGACATGCGCATGTGGATCTCCCACGACCTCGGCATCACCTACGACCAGCGCAACGCTCTGGTGGTCGGTCTGGCCATGGGTTTTGCGGTGATCCCGAACATCTACTCGATTGCTGAAGACGCCGTGTTCAGCGTGCCACGCGGCCTGACCCTCGGTTCGCTGGCCCTCGGTGCCACGCCGTGGCAGACCATGACCCGTGTCGTCATCCTGACCGCCAGCCCGGGGATCTTCTCGGCGCTGATGATCGGCATGGGCCGTGCGGTCGGCGAAACCATGATCGTGCTGATGGCCACCGGTAACACCCCGGTCATGGAAATGAACCTGTTCGAAGGCCTGCGCACCCTGGCCGCCAACGTCGCGGTGGAAATGCCCGAGTCGGAAGTCGGCGGCAGCCACTACCGCGTGCTGTTCCTCTCGGCGCTGGTGTTGCTGTTGTTCACCTTCGTCATGAACACCCTGGCAGAACTGATTCGTCAGCGTCTGCGCAAGAAATACTCGTCGCTTTAAGCAAAGGTAGAAGTCTGTGAAACAGAACTCCCTGAAAGGATGGTTCAAGAGCGGCGCCCCGGGCGTCTGGATCAGCGGTGGCGCGGTGTCCATCGCGGTCATCATGACCATTGGCCTGTTGGCGGTGATTGCCGTGCGCGGTCTCGGTCACTTCTGGCCGGCGGACCTGGTCCACGCCCATTACGACGTACCGGGCCAGGCCAATCACCTGGTCATCGGTGAAGTGGTACAGAAAGAAGAAGTGCCTCGCGCCCGTCTGAAGAGCGCCGGTTTGCCGGTGCCCGATGAAGGCCCGGAATTCATGACCCGCGAGCTGATCAAGGTCGGCAACCGTGATCTGAACGGTAACGACTTCACCTGGATCGTCGGCGAGTGGCTGACCAACCAGACCACGCCGCCAGAACTGATGGCGATCGAGCGTCGCGAGTGGGGCAATTTCTACGGCTACCTGGTCAACGTCAAACAGGATGGCAAAGTCATCGCCGAGGGTGAGGCTGCGTGGCCTGAGTTGCAGGCGCGAATCAACCGTGTGAACGGTCTGGCGGCACAACTGAAGTCGCTGGAAAAGACTGACATCGGTGCGATCAACGCAGGTCTGGAGCGCATCCGTCTGCACGGTCGCAAACTGGAACTGGAAGGCAAGCTCGACGCCACCGCGCAAGCGGACATGGAGTCCGAGCGTGCCGAGCTGAATGCGCGTTATCAGGACATCGAAGCGCGCCTGGCCGATCTGCATGCGCAGTTCAACCGCGATGCCTTGACCGCTCGTGATGCCAACGGCAAAGAGATCGAAATCGGTCTGGGCAAAGTGGTTCACGCCTACCAGCCGAACGCGATGAGCACCTTCACCAAGGTCGGCTTCTACTTCAGCAAGATCTGGGAATTCCTGTCGGACGACCCGCGTGAAGCGAACACCGAAGGCGGGATTTTCCCGGCGATCTTCGGCACCGTGATGATGACGTTGATCATGGCGATGATCGTCACCCCGTTCGGCGTGCTGGCGGCGGTGTACCTGCGGGAATACGCCAAGCAGAACACCCTGACGCGGATCATCCGTATCGCGGTGAACAACCTCGCCGGCGTACCGGCGATCGTTTACGGCGTGTTCGGTCTGGGCTTCTTCGTTTACGTACTCGGTGGTTCGGTCGACCGCTTGTTCTTCCCGGAAGCACTGCCGGCACCGACCTTCGGTACACCGGGTCTGCTCTGGGCGTCGCTGACTTTGGCGCTGCTGGCGGTGCCGGTGGTGATTGTGGCAACCGAGGAAGGTCTGGCGCGAATCCCGCGTACCGTGCGTGAAGGTTCGTTGGCCCTCGGCGCGACCAAGGCTGAAACCTTGTGGAAGATTGTGATCCCGATGGCCAGCCCGGCAATGATGACCGGCATGATCCTCGCCGTGGCCCGTGCCGCCGGTGAAGTGGCGCCGCTGATGCTGGTGGGTGTGGTGAAACTGGCGCCATCGCTGCCTGTGGACGGCAACTACCCGTACCTGCACCTGGACCAGAAGATCATGCACTTGGGCTTCCACATCTATGACGTCGGCTTCCAGAGCCCGAACGTCGAAGCGGCCCGTCCGCTGGTGTACGCCACGGCGCTGTTGCTGGTACTGGTGATCGCCACGTTGAACCTGTCGGCGGTGTATATCCGCAACCACCTGCGCGAAAAATACAAAGCTTTGGACAGTTAACACAAATCCTGTGGGAGCTGGCTTGCCAGCGATGCAGGCGACTCGGTCAGCCAGTAACACCGCGGTGATGCCATCGCTGGCAAGCCAGCTCCCACAAGGATCGGCGCAAGCCACAGATTTTCAGTAACCCATTGGCAAGGCCAGTGGTTCAACGAACCGAATTTGTTAGCACAGGGAGCCTCCCATGCAGCACGAAACACACACCCACGGCATCAACATGTCGGCCCTGGGCCGCGACAAGCAGAGCCTCAGTCTCGAACAGGAAACCGTTGCCATCGAAGTACCGGGCCTGAGCCTGTACTACGGCGAGAAACAAGCGCTGTTCGACGTCAGCATGAACATCCCGAAACAGCGCGTGACCGCCTTCATCGGCCCGTCCGGCTGCGGTAAGTCGACGCTGCTGCGCACCTTCAACCGCATGAACGATCTGGTTGACGGCTGCCGCGTAGAAGGCGCGATCAACCTGTACGGCAACAACATCTATCGCAAGGGCGAAGACGTTGCCGAGCTGCGTCGTCGCGTCGGCATGGTGTTCCAGAAGCCCAACCCGTTCCCGAAGACCATTTACGAAAACGTGGTGTACGGCCTGCGCATCCAGGGCATCAACAAGAAGCGCATTCTCGACGAGGCGGTAGAATGGGCGTTGAAAGGTGCGGCACTGTGGGACGAAGTCAAAGACCGTCTGCATGAATCGGCACTTGGCCTGTCCGGTGGTCAGCAACAGCGTCTGGTCATCGCCCGTACCATCGCGGTTGAGCCGGAAGTGCTGCTGCTCGACGAACCGTGCTCGGCCCTCGACCCGATCTCGACGCTGAAAGTCGAAGAGCTGATCTACGAGCTTAAATCCAAGTTCACCATCGTCATCGTCACGCACAACATGCAACAGGCCGCGCGGGTGTCCGACTACACGGCGTTCATGTACATGGGCAAACTGGTGGAATTCGGCGACACCGATACCCTGTTCACCAATCCGGCGAAGAAGCAGACCGAAGACTACATCACCGGTCGATACGGTTAACCGTACAGCCGCGAGCTTCAAGCTGCGAGCGGCAAGTCAAAGCGGTTCAGCGTAACGACAAATTTCAGCTTGCAGCTTGTAGCTTGCAGCTCTTGGTTAAAGCTTTTGCGGAGCGAACACAATGATTTCTAAGGAAGGCCTGACCCATCACATCTCTGCGCAGTTCAATGCTGAGCTCGAGGAAGTGCGCAGCCACCTCCTGGCCATGGGCGGGCTGGTCGAGAAACAGGTCAACGACGCGGTGACCGCGCTGATCGAGGCCGATTCCGGCCTGGCTCAGCAGGTGCGCGAGATCGATGACCAGATCAACCAGATGGAACGCAACATCGACGAAGAATGCCTGCGCATTCTCGCCCGTCGTCAGCCGGCGGCGTCCGACCTGCGTTTGATCATCAGCATCTCCAAGTCGGTGATCGACCTGGAGCGCATCGGTGACGAAGCGACCAAGATCGCCCGTCGTGCGATTCAGCTGTGCGAAGAAGGTGAAGCGCCGCGCGGTTATGTCGAGGTTCGTCACATTGGCGACCAGGTGCGCAACATGGTTCGTGATGCGCTGGACGCGTTTGCCCGTTTCGACGCCGACCTGGCGTTGTCGGTGGCGCAGTACGACAAGATCATCGACCGCGAATACAAGACCGCGCTGCGTGAGCTGGCCACCTACATGATGGAAGACCCGCGCTCTATCTCGCGGGTCTTGAGCATCATCTGGGTGCTGCGTTCGCTGGAACGCATCGGCGACCACGCGCGCAACATCTCCGAATTGGTCATTTACCTGGTGCGTGGCACCGACGTGCGCCACATGGGCCTCAAGCGCATGAAAGAAGAAGTTGAAGGCACAAGCGGCGAAACCGCTAATGTTCCGGGCGATGCTGACGATAAGTAAGATTGCCTGAGAAAAGCGCCCGGCCCTTTGGCCGGGCGTTTTTGTTTGTGCTTTTCATGGGCAGATTCGATTAAAAAGCAGCACCCGCGAACGAAAAGTCCCGGCGTGACTGAAGAGTTTTGGCAATGTGCCATCAGCCAGCGTTATGCTTGCCGGGATTTTAATAGGGGTGTTGGATGAGCAAGATCAGTGTGTTGGTCGTGGACGATGCTTCGTTCATTCGTGACCTGGTGAAAAAGTGCCTGCGTAATTACTTCCCGGGGATCCGCACCGAGGACGCCGTCAACGGTAAAAAGGCTCAGGCCATGCTGGCCAGAGAAGCCTTCGACCTGGTCCTGTGTGACTGGGAAATGCCGGAAATGTCCGGTCTCGAACTGCTGACCTGGTGCCGCGAGCAAGACAATTTGAAGACCATGCCGTTCGTTATGGTTACCAGCCGTGGCGACAAGGAAAACGTCGTGCAGGCGATTCAGGCCGGCGTTTCCGGCTACGTCAGCAAGCCGTTCACCAACGAGCAACTGCTGACCAAGGTCAAGCAGGCGCTGAACAAGGTCGGCAAGCTCGACACCCTGATGAACAGCGCGCCGACCAAGATGAACTCGGCGTTCGGCAACGATTCCCTGAGTGCCTTGACCGGTGGCAAGCCTGCCGTGGTTGGTGGTGCACCGGCAGCTGCGGCGGTCAACCCGTTCGCCAAACCGGCTGCTGCCGCGCCAGCGCCCGCCGCTGGGCCGTCCCGTGGTTTGCTCAACAGCCCACCGGTCAAGGCGCCAGCCGCCGCTTCAGCGCCGGCCAGCGGTCGTGGCCAAGGCCAATTGCGCCTGCCAAGCGGTACTCAGCAATGCGTGATCAAGGCCCTGAGCATCAAGGAAGCGTTGCTGGTGGTGAAACGCACCGACACCCTGCCGCAGATCCTCGACAGCGCCGTGCTCGATCTGGAGCAGGGCGACAATGCCGAAATCGCCCGCCTCAACGGTTACCTGCACGCGGTTGTCGCGTTTGAGCCGAAACCGGACAGCGACTGGCTGCAACTGACCTTCCGCTTCGTTGATCAGGACGCGCAGAAGCTCGACTACATCTCCCGCCTGATCGCTCGCGGCACGGCGCAGAAGCACTTTGTTCCAGGCGCGTAATTTTCGTCGTCTGACAGTCCGCTATCGCGAGCAGGCTCGCTCCCACCCTGGAATGCATTCCAAATGTGGGAGCGAGCCTGCTCGCGAAGGGTCCATCAAAAGCACCACCCATCTCCCGCTCCTGCCAATTTGAAACATCTGTCGACTAGCCTGGTCTGCTTCACCTGCTAGGCTCATTCCCAGGCCTTACTTCGACAGACTCTTGCCCATGCTCGCGCGCCTGCTGTTTTTCTGTGGTCTCTTCATGGCCTCCACCTCGGCTGTGGCCATGACCATTTACAAATCCACCGATGCCAACGGCGTGGTCTCGTACAGCGACCGGCCGAGCAAAGGCGCGCAGGTGTTCGTTTTTCAGGACCGGATGGTCGAGCGCCTGGAGCGGCAGGTCTATCTCGACATCAAAAAACAGAAAGGCACTGACGTGGTGTTCGTGCGCAATGATCTGTATGCGCCGGTCGAGGTGGCGCTGGCGTTTACCGGGATGAGCAATGTGCGTGGCGCGCCAGCACAAACCATCCGCCGGGTGCTGCCGGCGCGCAGCAATACGCGGTTGGCGTTGCTGACGGCGGTGTCCGGCAAGCAGCCGATGGTGTACACGCCGCAATTTCACTATTCCCTCGGTGACCCTGCCGGCACCGCGCAGGGCTATCGCTATCCGCTGCCATGGCGCGGTGGGCCTTTCCGTCTGAGTCAGGGCGCCAACGGCCAATACAGCCACTACGGGCCGAAGAACAAGTACGCGATGGACATCGCCATGCCGGTCGGCACGCCGATCATTGCCGCGCGGGCAGGGGTGGTGGTGAAAACCGAAAATTCGCAGAGCGGGCGCGGCAATGATGCGTCCGGCAATTTCGTGCGGGTGCTGCACGACGACGGCACCATGGGTGTGTACCTGCACCTCAAGCAAGGTTCGGTGAGCGTGCGTGAAGGGCAGCGGGTGGCGGTGGGCAGTCCGCTGGCACTCTCGGGCAACACCGGCAACAGCAGCGGCCCGCACCTGCACTTCGTGGTGCAGCGCAACAGCGGGGCGGGGCTGGTTTCGATTCCCTACCAGTTCAACCAGCCGCTGGGGGCGTTGCCCAACTTTGCGTTGGGCAAGCAATAAAGCAAAAAAGATCGTCCGATCGCGGCCCGAACCTGCGGCAGCTCCTACATAGGAATGCGATCCCTGTAGGAGCTGCCGCAGGTTCGGGCCGCGATCGGACGATCTTTTAGCAGGCAACGCGGTATCCCGCATTGCACTCAATCCAGCATCAACACCTTGGCCAGCACAATCTTCGGCCCTTTCATCTTCTTGATGATGATCCGCAGGCCTTCGACTTCCAGCACTTCTTCCTCTTCCGGCACCCGTTTCAGGGTTTCGTAGACCAGCCCGGCAAGGGTTTCCGCTTCGATGTGATCAAGGTCGATGCCCAACAGGCGTTCCACCTTGAACAGCGGCGTGTCACCACGCACCAAGAGCTTGCCCGGCTGATAAGCGAGGATCCCGCGCTCCGCTTTGCGGTGTTCGTCCTGAATATCGCCGACCAGCACTTCCAGCACGTCTTCCATGGTCAGGTAGCCGATGATGTTGCCATCAGCCTCTTCGACCACGGCGAAGTGCGAGCCACCCTTGCGGAACTGCTCCAGCAGCTGCGACAGCGGCATGTGGCGCGACACCCGCTCCAGTGGACGGGTCAGTTCAGCGAGGTTGAACGACTCGGGAATGTGGTCCAGCGCCGCCAGCTCCAACAGCAGATCCTTGATGTGCAGCAGGCCGACGAACTCCTGGCGCTCGCTGTCGTACACCGGATAACGGCTGAACTTGTGGCGACGGAACATCGCCAGGATTTCTTTCAGCGGCGCATTGAATTCCAGGGTGATCAAGTCTTCGCGGGAGTTGGCCCAGTCGACCACTTCCAGCTCGCCCATTTCCACCGCCGACGCCAATACACGCATGCCCTGATCACTTGGATCCTGGCCGCGACTGGAATGCAGGATCAGTTTCAGTTCTTCGCGGCTGTAATGGTGTTCGTGATGCGGGCCGGGTTCGCCCTGGCCGGCGATCCGCAGAATCGCGTTGGCGCTGGCGTTGAGCAGATAGATCGCCGGGTACATCGCCCAGTAGAACAGGTACAGCGGCACCGCCGTCCACAGCGACAGCAGCTCGGGTTTGCGGATCGCCCAGGATTTCGGGGCCAGTTCACCGACCACAATGTGCAGGTACGAAATGATGAAGAACGCGGTGAAGAACGATACGCCTTTGACGATCTCCGGCGACTGCACGCCGACCGCGCTCAGCAGCGGTTCGAGAATGTGCGCAAAGGCCGGCTCACCGACCCAACCGAGGCCAAGCGAGGCGAGAGTGATACCGAGCTGGCACGCCGAGAGGTACGCATCGAGCTGACTGTGTACGGTGCGCAGGATGTGCCCGCGCCAGCCGTTCTGATCAGCGATGGCCTCGACCCGGGTCGAGCGCAGTTTGACCATGGCGAATTCCGCCGCAACGAAAAAGCCGTTGAGCAAAACCAGGATCAGAGCAAAAAGGATCATGCCGAAATCGGCGAATATTGTTGCGAGGGACAAGCCAGGGGAAGGGTCCATGATGGAGTTTTGCGGGTTCCGTGTGATTCAAAAGAGAGAAAAGTCGCGCCTGAAAGGCAGGCACAAGTCAGCCAATGTAGCGGCTGACCTGGCGATTGCCTAGTGCGACATTACTCAGCGGCGCTGATCGCCCGCGCCTGGGCCACTTGCGCCGGGGCGAAATGGCAGGTGAACGTGCTGCCGTGACCGGGCACGCTGCTGATCTCCATGCGTGCGCGGTGGCGCAGCAGCACGTGCTTGACGATGGCCAGGCCGAGCCCGGTGCCCCCGGTGTTGGAGTTGCGGCTGGAGTCGACG
Source organism: Pseudomonas sp. R84 (assembly GCF_009834515.1). NCBI lineage: Bacteria > Pseudomonadati > Pseudomonadota > Gammaproteobacteria > Pseudomonadales > Pseudomonadaceae > Pseudomonas > Pseudomonas sp. R84. The sequence goes on along the minus strand of NZ_CP019426.1, from coordinate 6,469,625 downwards.
CGGTAGAAGCGTTCGGTCAGGCGCGGCAAGTGTTTGCTGTCGATGCCGATCCCGGAATCCTGCACGCTGAGGTGCGCGCCCTGATCGTCGCCCCACCAGCGAATGCGGATGTTGCCCTCGGCCGGGGTGTACTTCACCGCGTTGAACACCAGATTGGAAAACGCACTGCGCAATTCCGCCTCGCTGCCCTTGAGCAACAGGCCGGCATCGGCTTCCAGCGTTATGCGCTGGTTCTTTGAGCCGGACAATTGCTGCGCATCGCTCTTGATCGATTGCAGCAGGGTGTCGACTTGCACCGGCTGGTTGTCCGACGGGTAATCGGTGGCTTCGAGTTTCGCCAGCAGCAACAAATCGTTGAGCAGTGTCTGCATGCGCCCGCCCTGTTGTTGCATTTGCTGCAGGGCGCGGCTCCAGCGTGGATTCACTTCCTCGACGTTGTCGAGCAGGGTTTCCAGATAGCCGCAGATCACCGTCAGCGGCGTGCGCAATTCGTGAGAGACGTTGGCGATGAAGTCTTTGCGCATCTGTTCCAGCTGATGGATGCGTGTGACGTCGCGCACCAGCATCAAGTGTTCATTGTTGCCGTAGCGGGTCAGATACAACTGAATGCGCACGCGATCATTGGTTGGCGAGGGGATTTCCAGTGGCTCGGCGTAGCTGTTCTGCTCGAAGTATTCCTTGAAGCGTGGATGGCGCACCAGGTTGGTCACCGGTTGGCCGCTGTCCTGCGGAGTCTTGAGGCCGAGCAGGGTTTCGGCAGCACGGTTCCACCATTCCAGGTTGCCGTCGCTGTCGAGCATGATTACCGCGTCTTTCAGCGCAGCGGTGGATTCCTGCACCCGGTCGATCACCGCTTGCAGGCGCCCGCGCACACGTTGGTCGCGGCGTTGCAGGTGGTAGATGCTGTCGAACACTTCGCCCCACAGGCCATAGCCGTCCGGCGGTGCTTCGTCGGGTTGGTGCTGGCGCAGCCACTCGTGCAGACGCAGCAACTGCTTGAGCGTCCAGCCCAGATAAATACCCAGACCCGCCGCGAGGCTCCAGCCGTAATAGCCGGTGATCAGGCCGATCACCAGACACGCTGTGACCAGCAACAGCATGTGGCGAATCAGGGTGCCATGCCAGTTTTGATTCACGGGGGCGTCCTTAGCCGCAGCTTCAAGTTTCAAGCTGCAAGCTACAAGTCAGAGCGGCTCGCTGTTGCTTGCCGCTTGTAGCTAGAAGCTTGCAGCTGTTTTTTTATGCTTTTGTGGAAAACCGGTAGCCGGTGCCGCGCACGGTTTGTACCAGATTTTCGTAAGCGTCGCCGAGGGCCTTGCGCAGGCGGCGGATGTGCACGTCGACGGTGCGTTCTTCAACGTAGACGTTGCCGCCCCAGACCTGATCCAGCAACTGGCCACGGGTGTAGGCGCGTTCTTGGTGGGTCATGAAGAATTGCAGCAGACGGTATTCGGTCGGGCCCATCTCGGCGGGTTTGCCGTCGATGGTCACGCGGTGGCTGATCGGGTCGAGCAGCAGGCCGCCGACTTCGATCGGTGCTTCGCCGTCGGTCGGGCCGGCGCGACGCAGCACGGCTTTCAGGCGGGCAACCAGTTCGCGCGGGGAAAACGGTTTGGTGATGTAGTCGTCGGCGCCGACTTCAAGCCCCTGGATCTTGTTGTCCTCTTCGCCCTTGGCGGTGAGCATGATGATCGGGATGTCCCCGGTCAGCTCGTCGCGCTTCAGGCGACGGGCCAGCTCGATACCCGAGGTGCCGGGCAGCATCCAGTCGAGCAGGATCAGGTCCGGCTTGCGGTCGACGATGATGGCGTGGGCCTGCTGCGAGTTCTCCGCCTCGAGGCAGTCATAGCCGGCCATTTCCAACGCAACGGCGATCATTTCGCGAATGGGCGCTTCGTCGTCGACGATCAGAATGCTCCTGCCAACCATGCCTTAATCCTCTTGTCATTTAACTGTCTTGCGCCGCATTAGATAACGGAATTATTGCAGTCGTGTGACAGTATTTTAGTCCGGCGGCGATTGTGCAAATCCTCAACTAAGCTCTAAGTCCGAATCCTGACAACCACAAAAGAAGGTTTCCATGACTCAAATGACTGTTTCTTTCAAAGCCCTGCTGATGGCTGCGGCCCTGACATTGCCTGGATTTGCACTGGCTGCGGATCCGGCGATGGAGAAGGACGGCATGTACACCGACCACAAGGGCATGACCCTGTATACCTTCGCCAAGGACGCGGGCGGCAAGTCGATGTGCAACGACAAATGCGCAACGAACTGGCCGCCGTTGATGGCTGAGGCAGGCGATAAGTCGATGGGTGACTGGACTGTCATCAAGCGTGACGACGGCAAGATGCAGTGGGCCTACCAAGGCATGCCGCTGTACACCTTTGTGATGGACAAGAAAGCCGGTGACATGACCGGCGACGGCAAAATGGACGGCGCGTGGAAAGTCGCCAAGGCCAAATAAACGCAAATCCCCTGTGGGAGCGAGCCTGCTCGCGAAAGCGGTGTGTCAGTTAACGTAATGGCTGACTGACACGACGCATTCAGCGAGCAGGCTCGCTCCCACAGTTGTGAATCCTTATCGCAACGCGTAATCCAGCACGATCCCGACGAAAATCGCCAACCCGGCCCAGTGGTTGTGCAAAAACGCCTTGAAGCAACGCATGCGGTCGCGATCGCGGGTGTACCAGAATTCCCACGCATAACAGCCAGCAGCCACCAGCAAGCCGAGATGGAACCACGTCCCCAACTCGAACTTCGACCCCGCCAGCAACAGGCAACCCAGCGACAACGCCTGCAAACTGAGGATGATCACCCGGTCCGCCTCGCCAAAAAGAATCGCCGTCGACTTCACGCCGATCTTCAAGTCGTCATCGCGATCGGTCATCGCGTAATAGGTGTCGTAACCCACCGTCCACAACAGATTGGCGATCCACAGCAGCCAAGCCGCTGCCGGCAGCTCGCCGGTTTCGGCTGTGAACGCCATCGGCATGCCCCATGAGAACGCCGCGCCCAGCACCACTTGCGGGTAATAGGTGTAGCGCTTCATGAACGGATAAGTGAAGGCCAGCGCCAAACCGCCCAGCGACAACCAGATGGTCGGCGCGTTGGTGCACAGCACCAGCAGAAAACTCACGCCCATCAACAGCGCGAAGAACACCAATGCTTCTTTCGAGCTGATTCTGCCCGCAGCCAATGGCCGTTGCGCGGTGCGTTTGACGTGGCCGTCGACCTTGCGATCGGCCCAGTCGTTGATCACACAACCTCCGGCGCGGGTCAGCACTACGCCGAGGACGAAAATCACGATGTTGGCCAACGACGGCGAGCCTTTGCCGGCAATCCACAGCGCCCATAGCGTCGGCCACAGCAGCAGGTAAATGCCGATCGGCTTGTCCATGCGGGTCAACTGAACGAAATCCCAGGCGCGCGGGTTCAAGCGGTTCAGGGACTTGAGCAGGCTCTGATACATCAGCAGTTCTCCGGATGGGCGCGGGCGGCGCTCCACAGGCTAGGCAGGAAGATTTCCGCGACCAGCACGCTCAACGCGCCACGGTCGAAGCGCGAACGGCGACCCCACAATTCGGGCGCTTTCGCGGCTGGTGGCAGCCATTGTTCAGGGTAGTGGCAAACTTCGAGGGCGCGACGCTGGAACGCCTGATCGCAAAACAGCAATTCGCCCAGCGAGCGGCTGCCCAGTTCATCCATGTGCAAACCGTCGCCCTGCAGGGCGGCGCGCGAGGCGACGCTGCGGGCAAACACCCAGGCCTCGCCGTGACCGCGCAAATACACCTCTCGCACCCAGCCTTCGCTGCCTTCGGCCAGATCTAGCGCGGCACATTCGTCAGCGCGCAGGGTGTCCCAGCCTTCGAACAGCGGCGTCACGCTGAAGCCGTCGCCGGACAGCCGGGTCAGGCGGCGGGTGAGGGAGCCTTCGTCGAACAGCCAGTCGAGGGTCAACGAATCGGGGAGGGGCGTCAGTCGGCTTTGGGTCAGCCAGAGCGGGGTCGGGCAGGCATTTGAATGTTGCACAATGAGTCATTATTGGCCGCAAATGAGGCGGCGAGCTTACCATGGCGAGCTGCGAGATTGATTGATCCGGGGCGCCATTGCGCCGAACAGGCTTGCATCTGCCCGGCTCCATCAGTACAAAACGCCCTGAGCCGGATGGCAGCGCAACACCCATCGACCATCCGCGCCGGCAATAAGCCTGAACCCTGAGGAAGTACTTGAATGAAAAAGTGGCAATGTGTGGTCTGCGGCCTGATCTACAACGAAGCCGACGGCTGGCCGGATGACGGCATTGCGCCGGGCACCCTGTGGCAGGACGTGCCGGAAGACTGGCTGTGCCCCGACTGCGGCGTCGGCAAGCTGGACTTCGAAATGATCGAAATCAACTAAGCAAATCGAAAGGAGTAAGGCATGAGCGCACCTGTCGTCATCATTGGCACTGGGCTGGCGGGCTATAACCTGGCCCGCGAGTTTCGCAAGCTCGACAGCGAAACCCCGCTGCTGCTGATCACCGCCGATGACGGCCGCTCTTACTCCAAGCCGATGCTCTCCACCGGTTTCGGCAAGAACAAAGACGCCGACGGCCTGAGCATGGCCGAACCGGGCGCGATGGCCGAGCAGTTGAAGGCCGAGGTGCGCACTCATACGCGCATCAGCGGCATCGACGCCGGCCACAAGCGCTTGTGGATTGGCGAGGAGGCGGTGTACTACCGCGACCTGATCCTCGCCTGGGGCGCAGAAACCGTGCGTGTGCCCATCGAAGGCGATGGCGCCGATCTGGTGTTCCCGATCAATGATCTTGAAGACTACGCACGTTTCCGCGCCGCTGCGGCGGGCAAGCGTCGGGTGCTGCTGCTCGGTGCTGGCCTGATTGGCTGCGAGTTTGCCAATGACCTGATTCTTGGCGGCTACGAAGTGCAACTGGTGGCGCCGTGCGAACAAGTCATGCCGATGCTGCTGCACCCGGCCGCTGCGGCAGCGGTGCAGGCCGGGCTGGAAAGCCTGGGTGCGAAATTCCACCTCGGTCCGGTGCTGACCCGATTGCAGAGAGTTGCCGACGGCCTCGAAGCGCATCTGTCCGACGGCCAGGTCATTCCTTGCGACGTGGTGGTTTCGGCCATCGGCTTGCGCCCGCGTATCGATCTGGCGGCGGCCGCTGGCGTACAGGTCAACCGCGGCGTCGTGGTGGATCGCCATCTGAAAACCTCCCACGCCAACATCTATGCCTTGGGCGATTGTGCCGAAGTCGATGGGCTGAATCTGCTGTACGTGATGCCCCTCATGAGTTGTGCGCGAGCACTGGCACAAACCCTCGCCGGAAACCCGACCGCGGTGAGCTACGGCCCGATGCCGATCACCGTTAAAACCCCGGTGTGCCCACTGGTGGTTTCGCCGCCGCCACGGGGCAGCGAAGGCGTCTGGACGGTTGAAGGGCAGGGCGCCGACATCAAAGCCTTGTGCCACAGCGCAGACGGTCAATTGCTTGGTTACACGCTGACAGGCGCGGCAGTCATGGAAAAACTCGCCCTGAACAAACAGCTTCCGGCGCTGCTGGCGTAAATACCGGTCGTTCTGTCGGAATCACCCCGCTTTTGCCCCGACAAAGGTCGCGGGGAGACTGGCGCCGCCGGTATCCGCGTGCCATTCTCACTCCCGTCTGCCGCAGAGTAGAGCCTGCGGCGCCTTGGGCGCTGTTCCAACGAGAACAGCACGGACATAACAACAAAAAACCGTCAAAGGGGCTTCACTAATGCGTAAACCAGAACTCGCCGCTGCAATCGCTGAAAAAGCAGATCTGACCAAAGAGCAGGCCAACCGCGTACTCAACGCCGTTCTCGAAGAAATCACCGGCGCTCTGCACCGCAAGGACAGCGTGACGCTGGTCGGCTTCGGCACCTTCCTGCAGCGCCACCGCGGCGCCCGCACCGGCAAAAACCCGCAGACCGGCGAACCGGTCAAAATCAAGGCCAGCAACACCGTGGCGTTCAAGCCAGGCAAATCGTTGAAAGACAGCGTCAATCCTTAATTGCGGCGAACTCCTCGAATAACGGGGAGAACCGCAGAAAAAAATGGGCACACCGATTGCGGTCGGGTGCCCATTTTTTATGCCTGCCGATTTATTCTGGCGTGAAGCCTTAATAAAGGCCGACTGACTGATTGCGTTTGTTGGCTATCGATCAGCCTCACACAGTTAAATCAATACTCTATATATAAAAGCCATCATATTGATGGCACTTTCTGAGTTGTTGGTTGTCTCGCTGTGATTTGTTGAAACAACACTGAAGTCTTTCGGAATCATCCTACATCCGATTTTTTCAAAACCCGTCATGCTCCGCGTCATTCTCGCCTGCCCCGGTTTCCGGTGATCGATGGCAGTTGGAACGATCGCTCTAAATCAAGCTTTCCCGGTGTTTTGTACGGGTATGCGAATATAAACAGAGCATCGGGGATTCCCTGACTGAATATAGGGAAACCTCCTACAACAAACAAAGAACACTTCGTCTTGTTGTTTAATCAGATGCTTGCTAGTGGCCATCATAGTGATTACGATGCGCCCACTTGAAAGAGCACATCTCAATTGGATGAGTCGCACCACCGCTCTTCGATACTGTCCCGCGCCGCGGTTACTCCAATAGGCGCCTGACTGTAATCCTTAATAAAGGCCATGGATGTCCTACTCAAGCAAACTTTCCGCCCATTACCTCGAACTCGCTAAAGTCTCTGTTTCCAAAGAGAATTTCGCGGGCGAAGACGTTCGTTTTTCGAGCGAATTCGAGGCGCTGGAAAGCGAGCTGGCCAAAGCCTCTTCGATGCACGAAAGCGGGCAGATCGACTGGCTGAAAATTCGCGAAAACAGCGAAAATCTGCTGCGTACCCAATCCAAGGATTTGCGTGTCGGCGCCTGGCTGACCTGGTCGCTGTACCAGCGCGAATCCTTCCCCGGGCTGCTGGCCGGGCTCGGGTTGCTGCACCATCTGTCGGAAAACAACTGGGCCGACGTTCACCCGCTCAAACCCCGCACCCGTGCCGCCGCCATCGGCTGGCTGGTGCCGCGTCTCGAGCAGGTCATCACCGAAAACATTGCGATCAAAGAGCAGTTGCCGATGTTCCGGCAGCTGTCCGAGCACCTGTCCGGTCTCGAAGCGGCTTGTGCTGAGCACTTGGGTGATGACTCGCCGCTGTTGCTGCCGATTTCCCGTCGCCTGAAAACCATGATCCAGCGCGCGGCCGACAACCAACCGGCCCCCGGCGTTGTGGGTGCGGCAGTGGCGCAGGTCAAGCAGGCCGCGAGCCAGTTGCTCACCCCTGGCGCACCGATCGATAACGAACGAGACGCGCACAAAGCCCTGCGCGCCCAACAGGAAAGCGCGCGTCCGCTGTGCGCCTGGTGGCTCAAGCAGAAAGCCACCGACCTGCGCGCCCTGCGCCTCAATCGCACGCTGTTGTGGATGACCATCGACGCGGTGCCGGAGCGCAACGCCGAGCAGATCACCGTATTGCGCGGTCTGCCGCTGGAAAAACTCAAGCTCTATCAGGACCGTTTCGATCAGGGCAAATACGCTGATCTGCTGGTGGAACTGGAGGCGAGCCTGGCGAAGGCGCCGTTCTGGTTCGATGGCCAGAGGATGGTCTGGGAATGTCTCCAGAACCTCAACGCCGAGTTGGCAATGCGCGAAGTGGAAATCCACTTCGCGCTTTTGGTTCAACGGCTGCCCGGCATTGTCGAGTTGCGTTTCCATGACGGCGCGCCGTTTGCCGATCCGTCCACCCGGGCGTGGATCGCCGCCAACGTCATGCCGCACCTGCAAAGCGCCAGTGCGCCGCGCAAGGTCGAAAGCGAAAACGTCGAAACCCAGCCGGCCTGGGAAAAAGCCCTCGAAGAAGTCCTGCCGCTGCTGCGCAAGGAAGGCCTGAAGCCTGCCGTGCAGACGCTCAAGCAGGGTTTGCAATCCGCTCACGGTGGGCGCGAACGCTTCTTCTGGCAGTTCGCCCTCGCACGCCTGTGCTTCATGGCCAAGAAATACGAACTGGCCAAGAACCAGCTGGAAACCCTCGATCAGACATTACAGGACTCAGGCCTGCACGCCTGGGAGCCCGATCTTGCATTGGAAGTGCTGCATCTACTGCATAGCTGCTGCGAGTTATTGCCGCAGAACCATGCCGTACGTGAACGCAAGGAAGAGATTTATCGCAGGCTGTGCCACCTCGACCTCGAAGTGGTACTCGAATAGGCCCCAGGGCCACAACCGCAAGGAGAAAAGCCATGGCCAAAGAAGGCTCGGTAGCCCCCAAGGAACGCATCAACGTCACCTTCAAACCCGCCACCGGCGGTGCTCAGGAAGAGATTGAACTGCCGCTGAAGCTGCTGGCAATCGGTGACTACACCCACCGCAAGGACGATCGCAAAATCGAAGATCGCAAGCCGATCAGCATCGACAAGATGACCTTCGACGAAGTGTTGGCCAAGCAAGAGCTGGGTCTGACGCTGAGCGTGCCGAACCGTCTGCAGGAAGATGGCGAGGCCGACGAGCTGGCTGTGCAACTGCGCGTCAATTCGATGAAGGACTTCAACCCGGCCAGCCTGGTCGAGCAAGTGCCTGAGCTGAAAAAACTGATGGAACTGCGCGATGCGCTGGTGGCCCTCAAAGGCCCGCTGGGTAACGCACCTGCGTTCCGTAAAGCGATCGAAGGCGTGCTCGCCGACGACGAATCCCGCGGTCGCGTACTCGGTGAGCTGGGCCTGAACGCCGCAGCCCCGGACGCCTGAGACTCCAGCCAAGGAAGCCAACACAATGAGCACTAGCGCAGCACAAGAGAAGAGCGCCGGCAACGGCGAGTACAGCATTCTCGACAGCATCATCGCCGAGACCCGTCTGACTCCGGACGACGAAGCCTACGACATCGCCAAGCGTGGCGTGTCGGCGTTCATCGAAGAACTGCTCAAGCCGCAGAACAACGGTGAGCCGGTCAAGAAGGCCATGGTTGACCGCATGATCGCCGAGATCGATGCCAAGCTCAGCCGTCAGATGGACGAAATCCTGCACCACCCGGATTTCCAGGCTCTGGAATCGTCGTGGCGTGGTCTGCAGTTGCTGGTCGACCGCACCAACTTCCGCGAAAACATCAAGATCGAAATCCTCAACGTCTCCAAAGAAGACCTGCTGGACGATTTCGAAGATTCGCCAGAAGTCATGCAGTCGGGCCTGTACAAGCACATCTACACCGCTGAATACGGCCAGTTCGGTGGTCAGCCTGTGGGCGCGATCATCGCTAACTACTACATGTCGCCAAGCTCGCCAGACGTCAAGCTGATGCAGTACGTGGCCAGCGTTTCGTGCATGTCGCACGCGCCGTTCATCGCTGCTGCCGGCCCGAAATTCTTCGGTCTGGAAAGCTTCACCGGCCTGCCGGATCTGAAAGATCTGAAAGACCACTTCGAAGGCCCGCAATTCGCCAAATGGCAGAGCTTCCGTACTTCGGAAGACTCCCGTTATGTTGGCCTGACCGTGCCGCGTTTCCTGCTGCGTAACCCGTACGATCCGGAAGAAAACCCGGTCAAATCGTTTGTGTACAAGGAAACCGTTGCCAACAGCCACGAGCACTACCTGTGGGGCAACACTGCCTACGCGTTCGGCACCAAGCTGACCGACAGCTTCGCCAAATTCCGCTGGTGCCCGAACATCATCGGCCCACAGAGCGGTGGCGCGGTTGAAGACCTGCCGTTGCACCATTTCGAAAGCATGGGCGAAATCGAAACCAAGATTCCTACCGAAGTTCTGGTTTCCGACCGTCGTGAATACGAACTGGCCGAGGAAGGCTTCATCTCCCTGACCATGCGTAAAGGCTCCGACAACGCGGCGTTCTTCTCCGCAAGCTCAGTGCAGAAGCCGAAGTTCTTCGGCATCAGCGCAGAAGGCAAGGCTGCAGAGCTGAACTACAAGCTCGGCACCCAACTGCCGTACATGATGATCGTCAATCGCCTGGCTCACTACTTGAAAGTGTTGCAGCGCGAGCAACTCGGTTCGTGGAAAGAGCGTACCGACCTCGAGCTGGAACTGAACAAGTGGATCCGTCAGTACGTTGCCGACCAGGAAAACCCGAGCGCCGAAGTGCGTGGCCGTCGTCCGCTGCGCGCTGCGCAAGTGATCGTCAGCGACGTTGAAGGCGAGCCGGGCTGGTACCGCGTGAGCTTGAACGTGCGTCCGCACTTCAAGTACATGGGTGCCGATTTCACCCTGTCGCTGGTTGGCAAGCTGGACAAAGAGTAAGAGCGACTCATGGACGGATACGGCAGCCTGTTCGAACGCCTCAACGGCGACGCGCAACTACGCAAGGGCAACAGCCTTGAGGCTTGTGCCATGGCGTCAGTGGCTGCCCATCTGGCCAAAATGCTCAGCACCCGGGCCGGCAGCGTGCAAACGCTGGCCGACTACGGGCTGCCCGATCTCAATGACATGCGTCTGAGCCTGCACGACTCCCTGAGTCAGGCCCGTCTGGCCATCGAAAACTTCATCGAAGCCTACGAGCCGCGCCTGAGCAACGTGCGTGTCATTTCCCTGCCGCGTGACCACGATCAGCTTCGCCTCGCCTTCAGCATCGAAGGCCTGCTGGAAGTTGAAGGGTTCAAGCGTCAGGTCAGTTTTTCCGCGCGCCTGGATGGCAGCGGACAAGTGAAGGTCACCTAAGGAGATCCCCGATGTCTGGCAAACCAGCAGCACGCGTATCCGACCCCACCGCTTGCCCACTTCCAGGCCACGGTACCAACCCGATCGCCGCCGGTTCCGGCGACGTGTTCTTCGACGGCCTCGCGGCCGCCCGTGAAGGCGATGCCTCTGCGTGTGGTGGTGCGATGGTCGGGGGCCTTGCCACGACGGTAAAAATCAACGGTAAATCTGCTGTCACCGTCGATTCTGAAGGTACGCATGGCAACAAGGTTACGGCAGGTTCCGGAACGGTGATTATCGGCAATTCGCATTCGCCGGCGCCGTTTGTGCCGCCGTTGCCGGTGGAGATTCAGTGGCCGTTCAGCCAGCACTTTGTTGTTCGTAATCCTAGGAATGGAGCACCGGTTGCTGACCGGTCATACACATTGCGTACAGCCTCCGGTAAGGAGGTCAAGGGCGTTACTGATGCGCAAGGCCGAACGAAGCCTATCGCTTCTCACCTTGCTGAAAGTGTCACGCTTATCGTCGAAGAACAGTCTTCGCTCGTGATTGCTTAAGGGACTATCACATGCCGGCACCCACTCCTGTAACAGCTCAGCTCACCCCTTCCTCTGACAAGAAGCCTGCGGAGGCGGCTGTCGATAGCTTCCAGATCACAGATATTCCGGGTGTGATGAGGAAAATGGGCTGGAAGGAAAGTGCTCGACTCATGCAGCGCTGGTTCGACGGTGCGCCTTTTGAGATGTCCCCAAGCGAGAAACGGGGGCGTCTCGCTGTTGACAAGATCACCGCAGAAAAGCTGTTTGATGATTTGGATTTTGAATGGCTCACCTCCTCCTCGCCCCACACAGGTGAAACCATCAAGGAGCTTCTTGCGAAGGCCACAAGCCCCAGTCAATACAATGAGTTTATCGGTCGTCAGCGAGGACTAACGCAGTTAGCACCGGGACTTTTGCAATTTATGACTTGCATGAGAACACTCGGAGTTCTTGATGAAACTGGCCAGGATCTCGTAAGGGGCGCTCATGACTACAGTGCCTTGAGCGCAAGAATGCTGGAGACTGCTACCCAATATAATTTTCGATCGATAGGGATTACCACTTCGGAAAAGAAGAATAATCCACTTGATGACGTGTACGGTACTTTGGGTGGATTCGTGGTTAAGTTTGCAGTCACGAAATTCAGTACAACTCCCAAGACGAAAAAAATGCCTGCTACATTAACGATTGAAGAGATTGGGTGTTATGTACGTGATACCTATGAGTTTTTGAATGAAGATGGTGACGATCAGTTGCTCGGATACTGGAATCACGACGGTGTTGTCAGGCCTAGCGTTTATGCATATTTAACTTCGCCAAAAACATACGAAGTCGAGGGGCAGCTTTATTTCAAGGTGACCAACGATAGCTACAACAGTTACCGCAATAGTTTTGGAAAGGGTGGTGATTTGTTTGTGTACTCTACGGTCAAGAAAATCCCCGTATCAATTCATCATCGTTTCACCGCTGCAGACTTTGCCGAATTTTCGCAACGATCGATCAAGCCAAAGGCGATGCCATGAAAGCTTCACCTAAAAATTGGGTCTTGATTCTTTCACTGTGCGCGCTTGTGCCGGTTTTGATTCTTTTGAGCTTGAAGGTGCTTAGCTCGAAGGCCGCGAAGCCTCTGTACGTTGACTGGAATGAATCTGGTAGTTGCTATATCGCAACCTATGTGCCCAATTACAATTTTTTGGGCGTAGTGGTCGGGCGTGTTTTCAAGTATTTCAGCAGTCCGTATTTTTATCGTGTTTATACAAAAAATGATGATCTGCTAAAAACATCAGAATGGTATCTCTGGCGGGACGAGGGCAGTCCCGGTATTGCCCCTGAGTTTCGTGGAGAGATGATTGTTTATCCAGGCTCTGAAGGCTGGGAAAGTTGGATAGTTTCAGAGTGTCGTTAATGCCTGATTTCAAAAATAGGTTGGCCTCGTCAACTGAGAAAGTAGGAGAACGGTAAGCATGGATGCAATGAGTTTACAGGGGTATCTGGCCGGCGTTGCTGACAGTGACCTGTTTGGCTGTCTGGCGATATTGAGTTTGGTATTGCTACTGACAGCTTCGCATCGCGCGGCTCGACGCTCACGCCTTCACCGTGCCCTAACGCTTTCGGTTTTGGCCGCTGTTGTAGCTATTCATGGCTTTGGATCGTGGTACGGAAATCTGGGACCAGCATGAGCAACTACACCCGTCTTGCCAGTTGCTTGTTTTTCCATGCCGTGGGGTGTGTGGCCTACGTGTTTTTGAATAATGCAGTCGTACATGCCTACAAGCATCTGAACGGCGGGTTCACCACCCGTGGAGTTGCCATCGGTATGGCCAGCTACGCGCTGTTTTACATTTTTCTTGGTGTCAATTTGATAGCTGCGCTGATCCCGAATCTTGTCGCCAAGCTGGTGATCCTGAGCCTTATGGTGGGCTTCATCCTGCTTTGGATGCTACCCGACAACCCACTGAGAGCCTTGTTTTATGGTGTGGCTCAAGGTTGCGTCACGTTGCTGGCAATCCTCGCTTCTCAAGTTGTCGAGTTGCGTTGGGCATCGCGAAACAAGGTCGGGCGCATCCAGCCGAGCCAGCCTGAGAGTGCCATCCAATGATCAGGTCAGGTATCGAGCGTAATCATCAGGTTGGTATTTCCATAAGTTCCACTACCAGGCAGATAACCCGTGTCCTTTAACCACTACTACCAAAGCGAACTCACCGCACTGCGCCAACTCGGTCGCCGTTTCGCCGAGCGTAGTCCGGCGTTGGCGCCGTATCTGGGCCAGGCAGGGCGGGATCCGGACGTGGAGCGGTTGCTCGAAGGCTTTGCGTTTCTGACTGGGCGGCTGCGCCAGAAGCTCGATGACGAGCTGCCGGAACTCAGCCATTCGTTGATGCAATTGCTCTGGCCGAACTACATGCGCCCGCTGCCGGCGTTCAGCATTTTGCAGTTCGATCCGCTCAAGCGTTCCGGGCCGGCGTTGCGCGTCGAGCGTGATACGCCGGTTGAAAGCAAGCCGATCGAAGACGTGCGTTGCCGCTTCCGCACTTGCTATCCGACCGAAGTGTTGCCCCTCGATCTGGCCGCACTGAACTACTCGGTGAAGGGCGACGGCTCGCTGCTCAGCCTGCGTCTGGAAATGAGCGCCGACGGCCACCTCGGTGAGCTGGAACTGAGCAAACTGCGTCTGCACTTTGCCGGCGAGCGCTATATCAGCCAGATGCTCTACCTGAGCCTGCTGCGCAACCTCGAAGGCATCGAACTGATCCCGCTCGACGGTGCCGGCAAACCGATCGATGGCGTCAGCGGCAAGCCGATGGCGTTCAAGATTCCCGGTGATCGAGTCAAACCGGTGGGCTTTGCCGAAGAAGAAGCGCTGATCCCGTATCCGCTGAACACCTTCCGTGGCTATCGCTACCTGCAGGAATACTTCGCCTTCCAGGACAAGTTTCTGTTCGTCGACGTCAACGGTCTGGACATTATCAACGCGCTGCCGGAAGACACCCTCAAGCAGATGCGTGGCCTGGAGTTGCGCTTCGACATTCGCAAGAGCGGCATCATGCGCATGCGGCCGACGCTGGATAATGTGAAGCTGTTCTGCACGCCGATTGCCAACCTGTTCGCCCACGATGCTTTGCCGATTCGCCTCGACGGCAAACAGGATGAATACCTGTTGCTCCCAGCGGAATACGATCTGGAAAACTGCGGCGTGTTCTCGGTGGAAACCGTGACCGGCTGGAAGCCCGGCGGTCTCGGTTATCAGGAATACGTGCCGTTCGAATCCTTCGAACACGACCCGAGTTTCGACGTGCCCAACAGCCGTCCGCATTACAGCATCCGCCAGCGTTCGTCCTTGCTGCACGACGGTCTCGACACCTATCTGAGCTTCGGCATCCGCCACACCGAAGCCCACGAAACCCTGTCGATCGAGCTGATCTGCACCAACCAGAACCTGCCGCGCAAGCTCAAGCTTGGCGACATCTGCATGGCCTGCGAAGAGACGCCGGAGTTCCTCAGTTTCCGCAACATCACCCCGGCCACTTCCAGTTTCGCGCCACCGCTGAACCGTGACTTCCTGTGGAAGCTGATCAGCAACATGTCGCTTAACTATCTGTCGCTGGCCGACGTCAATGCGTTGAAGGTGATTCTCGAAACCTACGACCTGCCGCGCTACTACGACCAGCACGCGGAGAAGGTCAGCAAACGCCTGCTCGGCGGCCTCAAGCACATCAAGCATCACCACGTTGACCGCTTGCACCGTGGGTTGCCGGTGCGCGGTTTGCGCACCGAACTGACCATCGACCCGGAAGGGTATATCGGCGAAGGCGACCTGTTCGTTTTCGCTTCGGTTCTTAACGAGTTTTTCGCGCTTTACGCCAGTCTCAATTCATTCCATGAGCTGCGCGTAAAAAGCACACAGGGAGAGGTGTACCAATGGACACCACGTATGGGCCTGCAGCCCCTGCTTTAAGCGGGCTGACCAAGGTAATACGCGAGTACTCGCTGTTTCAGGCCGTGCTGCTGGTGATCGACCGGCTGCGCGAGGCACACCCGCACCTGAGCGAAGACGATCTGTACGACCATGTGGAGTTCCAGGCCAACCCGAGCCTGGGCTTTCCGCGCAGCGACGTCGATCGCGTCGAGTTCTTCGAAGAGCATGGGCAGATGCGCGCGCGCGTGCGTTTCAACCTGATCGGCCTGGTCGGCTCGGGCTCGCCGTTGCCGGCGTTCTACGGCGAACAAGCCTTGGGCGACAGCGAGGACGGCAACCCGACGCGCAACTTCCTCGACCTGTTCCACCATCGCCTGCAACGGCTGATGCTGCCGATCTGGCGCAAGTATCGCTATCGCGCAAGTTTCCAGAGCGGCGCGCTCGACCCGTTTTCGGCGCAGCTGTTTGCGCTGATCGGTCTCGGCGGCGACGAGATCCGCAAGGCCAAGGAACTCAACTGGAAGCGCCTGCTGCCGTACCTCGGCCTGCTCAGCTTGCGCGCGCACTCGGCGGCGCTGATCGAAGCCGTGCTGCGTTACTACTTCAAGCACGAAGACCTGGTCATCGAGCAGTGCATCGAGCGCCGCGTAGAAATTCTCGAAGAGCAGCGCAATCGTTTGGGTCGTGCCAACAGCCTGCTCGGTGAAGACCTTGTGCTCGGTGAACACGTGCGCGACCGCAGCGGCAAATTCCGCATTCACATCACCGAACTCGACTGGCAGCGATTCCATGAATTCCTGCCGATCGGTTTCGGTTACCAGCCGCTCTGCGCGCTGGTGCGGTTCACCTTGCGTGACCCGCTCGATTACGACATCCGCCTGGTGTTGCGCCAGGAAGAAATCCGCGAACTGCGCATCGGTGAGCAGAACGCCTGTCGCCTCGGTTGGACCAGTTGGCTGGGCCGCGAAAAAGCGGACGGCGTGGTGACCCTGGGCAGCAAAATTCATTAAGGACGTGAGCCATGATCAACGTAGACCTGCAACAACTCATCCAGGCGCTGGACGCCGAAACCCGTCGTGATCTGGAGCGTTCGGCCGAGCGTTGCGTGGCCCGTGGCGGCAGCAAGATCCTCGTCGAAGATTTGATGCTCGGTCTGCTCGAGCGTCCGAACGGCTTGTTGTCGCGCGCACTGCAGGATGCAGACGTCGACGCCGGCGAACTCAGCGCCGCGCTGCAATCGCGCGTCGAGCACAGCGCTTCGCGTAATCCGGTGTTCGCCCCGGAACTGGTGCAGTGGCTGCAAGATGCGCTGCTGGTGGCCAACCTCGAACTGGGCCAGACCCAGGTCGAAGACGCCGCGCTGATCCTCGCCCTGCTGCGCAATCCGATGCGTTACGCCGGCAGCCGTTATCAGCCGCTGCTCGCCAAGCTGAACATCGATCGCCTGAAGGAATTTGCTCTGTCGCAAAAAGAGCAACCGGCGGCCAATGGCAAACCCGCCGCCCAGGGCGAATCGCTGTTGCAGCGCTTCACCCACAACCTGACCCAGCAGGCCCGCGACGGCAAACTCGACCCGGTGCTGTGCCGTGACGGCGCGATTCGGCAGATGGTCGACATCCTCGCCCGTCGTCGCAAGAACAACCCGATCGTCGTCGGTGAGGCCGGTGTCGGTAAGACCGCCATCGTCGAAGGCCTAGCTTCGCGCATTGCTGCCGGTGAAGTGCCGCAAGTGCTCAAAGGCGTTGAACTGCTGTCGCTGGACATGGGCCTTTTGCAGGCCGGCGCCAGCGTCAAAGGTGAATTCGAACGTCGTCTCAAAGGCGTGATCGACGAAGTCAAAGCCTCGCCAAAACCGATCATTCTGTTCATCGACGAAGCCCACACCCTGATCGGCGCGGGCGGCAATGCCGGCGGTTCCGACGCGGCCAACCTGCTGAAACCGGCGCTGGCCCGTGGCGAATTGCGCACCATCGCTGCAACCACCTGGGCTGAGTACAAGAAATACTTCGAGAAAGACCCGGCCTTGGCCCGTCGTTTCCAACCAGTGCAACTGCACGAACCGACCGTCAGCGAAGCGGTGACCATCCTCCGAGGTCTGGCCCAGGTTTACGAGAAGAGCCACGGCATCTACCTGCGTGATGACGCGGTGGTCTCGGCGGCTGAACTGTCCGCACGTTATCTGGCCGGTCGGCAACTGCCGGACAAAGCCGTCGACGTTCTCGACACCGCGTGCGCCCGCGTACGCATCAGCCTCGCCGCCGCCCCGGAAAGTCTTGAGCGCCTGCGTGGCGAACTGGCTGAAGGTGGCCGTCAGCGTCAGGCGCTGCGTCGCGATGCCGAGGCTGGTCTGCTGATCGACCATGAAGCGCTGGAGGCACTGGAAGCGCGTTTGGACGAAGCCGAAACTGAAATGGTCGCGCTGGAAACCCTGTGGACTGAACAGAAGCAACTGGCCGAGCGCCTGCTGGAACTGCGTCAGCAACTGGCCAAGGCCCGCGAAGCCGCAGCCGTCGAGCCTGTGGTGACCGTTGAGGAAGACGCCGAAGGCACTGTGATCGAAACCGTTGCCGCCGAAGTCGAAGAAGGCCAGAGCGTCGAAGCGCTGGAAGCCCAGCTCAACGAAACCCACAGCGCCCTGACCGCCGCACAGGTCAAGGAGCGTCTGGTCAGCTTCGAAGTGTGCCCGCGTCTGGTCGCCGAAGTCATCAGCGCCTGGACCGGCGTGCCATTGGCGCAACTGGCCCGCGAGCACAACGCCAAAGTCGCCAGTTTCGCCACTGACCTGCGCACGCGCATCCGTGGTCAGGAACAAGCCGTGCACGCCCTGGATCGCTCGATGCGTGCGACCGCTGCCGGCCTGAACAAACCTGATGCGCCAGTCGGCGTATTCCTGCTGGTCGGCCCGAGCGGCGTCGGTAAAACCGAAACCGCGCTGGCCCTGGCTGACTTGCTGTACGGCGGTGATCGTTTCATCACCACCATCAACATGTCCGAGTTCCAGGAGAAGCACACCGTCTCCCGCCTGATCGGCGCACCACCAGGCTACGTCGGTTACGGCGAGGGCGGCATGCTCACCGAAGCCGTACGCCAGAAACCGTACTCGGTAGTGCTGCTCGATGAAGTCGAAAAGGCTGACCCGGACGTGCTTAACCTGTTCTACCAAATCTTCGACAAAGGCGTGGCCAACGACGGCGAAGGTCGCGAGATCGACTTCCGCAACACGTTGATCCTGATGACCTCGAACCTCGGTAGCGACAAGATCAGCGACCTCTGCGAAAACGGCGCACGTCCGACTGCCGAAGTCCTCGAAGAAACCATTCGCCCGGTGCTGAGCAAGCACTTCAAACCGGCGCTGCTGGCGCGGATGAAAGTGGTGCCTTACTACCCGGTCGGCGGCCCGGTATTGCGCGAGCTGATCGAGATCAAACTCGGTCGTCTCGGCGAGCGCCTGAATCGTCGTCAGCTGGATTTCAGCTGGTGCCAGAATCTCGTCGATCACCTTTCCGAGCGCTGCACGCAAAGCGACAGCGGCGCGCGCCTGATCGACCATCTGCTCGATCAGCACGTGCTGCCGCTGGTGGCGGATCGTCTGCTCGACGCCATGGCCACCGGCGAAAGCCTCAAGCGTGTGCATGCCACGCTCGACGGTGATGCCAGCGTGACGTGCGAGTTCGCCTGAGGTGGGTGTGATGTTCACTCAGGTGCCGCAGCCACTGGTCTATGCCGAAGCGTTGCTGGCGCAGTTCGCCAGTCTGTCGCGGGCGGCGGACGGTGCTGCGTTGCTGGGTGACTTCGTGCGTGGTCTGGCCGAGTTGAGCGGTTGCGAATTGACGCAGCTGTATCTGCTCGACGCCACTCACACGTGCCTGGGGATGAACGCCGAATGCCTCGACGGCGCCTTGCAACCGCGTGAAGCGGCGAGCCTGCCGGCGGATTACAACGGTGAACAACTGCTGCAATTTGCCCTGTGCCAGAACCGCGTGGTGTGCCTCGACGACTTGAGCGGCAGCCTGCACGAAACCAGTTTTCTGCCGGCGGCGACCTCGCCGTGGCAGTCGCTGTTGTGCGTGCCGCTGGTCAATCAGCACAAAGCTGTTGAAGGTTTGCTGCTGTGCGCCAGCCGTCGTCGCACCCACCTGCAAGGCTTCGCTGATTCCCTCGGCCAGCTCGGCTCGTTCGTGCTTGGCCAATTGCATTTGTTGCAACGCCTGCGTCAGCCGCTGGCGGAATCGACCACGGTGGCACGCAGCGTGCCGAGCATCAGTGGCTATGGCTTGATCGGTAAAAGCGCGGCGATGCGCCAGACCCATTCACTGATCAGCAAAGTCCTGCACAGCCCGTACACCGTGCTGCTGCGCGGTGAAACCGGCACCGGCAAGGAAGTCGTCGCCCGGGCGATTCACGATTGCGGCCCGCGTCGTTCTCAGGCGTTCATCGTGCAGAACTGCGCGGCGGTTCCGGAAAATCTTCTGGAAAGCGAGCTGTTCGGCTATCGCAAAGGCGCGTTCACCGGTGCCGATCGCGACCGCGCCGGCCTGTTCGATGCGGCCAATGGCGGCACGTTGTTGCTCGACGAGATCGGCGACATGCCGTTGTCGTTGCAGGCGAAGATCTTGCGCGTGTTGCAGGAAGGCGAGATCCGTCCGCTGGGCTCCAACGACACGCACAAAATCGATGTACGCATCATCGCCGCAACGCACCGCGATCTGTCGACGCTGGTCAGCGAGGGCAAATTCCGTGAGGACCTGTATTACCGTCTCGCGCAATTCCCGATCGAGCTGCCGGCGCTGCGTCAGCGTGAAGGCGACATCCTCGAACTGGCCCAGCACTTCGCCGAGAAGACCTGCACGTATTTGCAACGCGATCCGGTGCGCTGGTCGAGTGCCGCGCTGGAACACCTGTCCGGCTACAACTTCCCCGGCAACGTGCGTGAACTCAAGGCATTGGTCGAACGTGCGGTGCTGTTGTGCGAAGGCGGCGAGTTGCTCGCCGAGCATTTCTCCCTGCGCATGGAGGCAATGCCGGAAGACAACAGCCACTTGAATTTGCGTGAACGCCTCGAGCAGGTCGAACGCACGTTATTGCTCGATTGCCTGCGCAAAAACGACGGCAACCAGACCCTCGCCGCCCGCGAACTGGGTCTGCCGCGACGCACGCTGCTATATCGGCTCGGCCGTCTGAACATCAATCTGGGAGATTTCGATGGGTAGGCAAAACGTCATCGAAATCCTCGCAAAAACCATTTTCAGCGCCGCCCGCAAGGGTCGGCGCTTTGTGCTTTGTCTACACCTGGAGACCCTCTGATGTCTGTTCGTCACTGGCACGCTGTCCTGCTGACCCTCGTCGTTCTATGCGGCCTTGGCGGCTGTAGCGGCAATTACAAATTCAACGACAACGACTATCGCCCGTTGGGTGATCCGCAAGCGGTCAATCGCGGCAAGTGACCGCAAGGAGCATCAAACATGGAATTGGTTTTCGAAATGCTGAACACCAAGCAGTTCGTGCCCACGGAGTTGTGCCAGAAGACCTTTAAACAGGCCGGCGGCGTGATCGGGCGGGGCGAGGACTGCGACTGGATCATCCCTGACCGCAAGCGTCACCTGTCCAATCACCACGCGATTGTCAGCTACCGCGAGGGCACGTTCTTCCTCACCGACACCAGCAGCAACGGTGTCCAGGACGGCGAGAGCGGCGCGCGTCTGCACAAAGGCGAACCGGTGCGCATCGAACACGGCAGCACCTACGTGCTGGGCGACTTCGAGATTCGCGCGCGCCTGGTACGCGACCCGGCGACCTTCGACGGTGAAGTCGGCCGCCCACGCGCCGCTGGCAGCATCATTCCCGATGATGCTTTCCTCGATCTCGACCCGCTCAATGCTCTCGAGCAACAAGAGCGTGTGTACTCGGAAATCGACGAACTGCTGGCGCCGAACACCAAGCCTGAGGATTCCCGTCAGCGTGCCGACTACGCACGTATCGACATGGAAAGCCTGATGGTGCCGGAGCTGATTGCCGCTCCGGTCGAACCTGAGCCCGCTCCGGCACCGAAAGCCGTCGAGCGCCAGAGCGAAGGTTTCTGGGATCATTTCGGTGCGGCGCTGGGTGTCGACGTCAAAGGTCTCAGCCACGACGAACGCGAAGCCCTGGCGTTGAACGCGGCGCGCTTGCTGCGCCAAAGCATCGGCGGATTGCAGCAGAGCCTGCGCACCCGCTCGGAGCTGAAAAACGAATTGCGTCTGGCCCAGACCACCGTGCAAGGCACCAACAAGAATCCGCTGAAATTCGCCGTCGATCCGAGCGAAGCCCTGCAGATTCTGTTGCAGCCAAGCAAGCCCGGCCATCTGCCGGCCGAGCAAGCGATCTCCCGTGCGTTCCGCGATCTGCAGGCGCATCAAGTCGCACTGCTGACCGCCAGCCGCGCCGCCGTACGCGGCACGCTGGAGCACTTCTCGCCGGAGCAACTGACCCTGCGTTTCGAGCGCGACAACAAGCCGTTGATCGCGACATCGGGCGGGCGCTGGAGAGCGTTTGGCCGCTATCACCAGGCGCTGCGTCAGGACGATGACTGGAGCGAGCGCCTGCTGGCCCGCGACTTTGCCCAGGCTTACGAAGAACAGATCCGCCTGATCTCCACCCTCCACACCGACCACCAAGGATGATGCGCATGTCTCGCCGCTCGACCGCTTTTTTCAAGACGCTGACTGCGCTCACCGTGCTGGTGCTGCTCGCCGGTTGCTCGTCGCTGTCGCCGTACTCGAAAGTGACCAAGATCAACCTGAAGCTGACCGGCAGCGATCAGCTCAACCCGGACCTCAACGGTCGGCCGTCGCCGATCGTCGTGCGCCTGTTCGAACTCAAGCACCCGGTGACTTTCGAGAACGCTGACTTCTTCAGCCTGTACGAACGCGCCAAGGAATCCCTCAATCCGGATCTGGTGGCCAGCGAAGAACTCGAACTGCGCCCGGGTGAAACCGTGGAGATGAAGCTCAAGGTGGAAGAGGGCAGCCTTTATGTCGGCGTTCTCGCCGCTTACCGCGACTTGCCGGACACTCAATGGCGCCACACCGTTCAGATCACTCCGCTGGAAGTCACCGAAGTCGATCTGACTTTGGACCAGACCGGCATCCGTAACACCAATCAAGTGCTCGCCAAGGCGGATGACTGATCATGAATACCCATAAAGTCATTTGGCAGGAAGGCATGCTGCTGCGTCCGCAGCACTTCCAGCACAACGATCGCTATTACGATCACCAGATGAAAACCCGCACGCAATTGTTGGGTGGTTACACCTGGGGTTTCCTCAACCTGGAGATCGACCTGCAGTTCCTCAACATGGGCAAACTGGTGATCAGTGAAGCCTCGGGGATCCTGCCGGACGGCAGCCTGTTCGAACTCGGTGGCAACACCGAGCCGCTGGCGCTGGACGTGCCGCCGAACACCGGCAACACGCCGATTTATCTGGCGCTGCCGCTGGTCACCGGCAACCACATCGAGTCGCGCCGTCCGGAGCAGTCCGACGTGCTTGCGCGTTACACCGCGTACGACGCCGAAGTGGCCGACTCCAACGCCGGCGACGACTCCGCCAGCCAGGTCAGCTGCGGTCGCCCGGACTTCAAACTGTTGCTCGGTGAGCAGCAGAGCGATCAGGCTTACGTGAAACTGAAGATCTGCGACGTGCTCGACACCACGCCGGACGGCGTGATCAGCCTCGACCCGGATTTCGTGCCGACCTACATTCAGGCCCACGCCTCCAGCTACCTGCTGTCGTGCCTGAAAGAAGTCATCAGCATGCTCAACCACCGTGGCGACACGATTGCCGAGCGGATTCGCTCCAACGGCAAGGTCGGCGGTGCTGAGGTCGGTGACTTCATGATGCTGCAACTGATCAACCGCACCGAACTGCTGCTGCGCCACTACCTCGGCCTGGAGCAAGTGCACCCGGAAGAGTTGTACCGCACGCTGCTGACCATGCTCGGCGATCTGGCGACCTTTTCCGGCGAGAGCAAACGTCCGCGTCTGGACAGCCGCTACTCCCACGCCGACCAGGGCGGCAGCTTCCGCAAGCTGATGGAAGCGATTCGTCAGGTACTGTCGATGGTGCTCGAACAGCACGCCATCGAGCTGATCCTGCAAGCACGTCAGTACGGCATCATCGTCTCGCCGTTGCACGACCACAAACTGCTGGGCTCGGCGTCGTTCGTGCTGGCAGCCAGTGCCAACTGCGACTCCGAAGAACTGCGCCACCGTTTGCCGGCGCACCTCAAGGTCGGCCCGGTGGAGCGTATCCGCCAACTGGTCAACCTGCACTTGCCGGGGATCAAGGTCAAACCGTTGCCGGTGGCCCCACGGCAGATCGCGTTCCACTCGAACAAAACCTATTTCATCCTCGAACTCAGTTCCGAAGACCTGGCACAACTCGAGCGCTCCGGCGGTTTCGCGTTCCACGTGTCCGGCGAATTCGCCGAGCTTGAACTGAAATTCTGGGCCATCAGGAACTGACCGACATGATCAAGGAAACGGATTACAACCAGGACGACAAAACCGTCCTGCTCGATCGTCAAGGCCACGGACCGGCATCGAGTCCGCTGACCGACTTCGCCGCGCCGCCGCGTTTCGAGCAACTGGAAGAACGCATGATCTACGCCGCGCGCCTGCGCCCGGCCGAAGCGTTCAACATCAGCCTCAACTCGCTGGTCGCCGCCTCGTCCGAGCTGCTCTCGGAAGTGGTGCGCCTCAAGCACAGCGAAACCCGCGAAGACTTGTACGCGCTGAATGAGCGACTGACTGCGGGCCTGAAACTGTTTGAAGTACGCGCCCTGCACAACGGCGCCGAAAGCAGCCAGGTGATGGCCGCGCGTTACGTGCTCTGCACCGTGGTCGATGAAGCTGTCGTGACCACACCGTGGGGCAACGAAAGCGAATGGTCGCAGATGAGCCTGCTGAGCAGCTTCCACAACGAGACCTTTGGTGGCGAGAAGTTCTTCCAGTTGCTCGATCGACTGTCGAAGAACCCGGTCAAGCACTTGCCGATGCTCGAGCTGATGTACCTGTGCCTGTCCCTCGGTTTCGAGGGCAAGTACCGCGTACAGGCACGCGGCATGCTCGAGCTTGAAGGCATCCGCGATGCTCTGTATCGGCAGATTCGTCAGTTGCGTGGCGACGTGCCGCGCGAGTTGTCGCCGCACTGGGAAGGCTTGAACGATCAGCGTCGCAACCTGGTGCGCATCGTGCCGGCGTGGATGGTGGTGTTGTTCACTTTCGTCTGTCTGGTGGTGATGTATTCGGGCTTCGCCTGGGTCTTGGGCGAGCAGCGCGACACCGTTCTGCAACCTTATCAGCCGCTTGATCCAGCCGCGGTTCAACCGCAGTCGCAGCCGTAAACAGGGACGTGTGATGAAAAAGTTTTTCAAGAAAGTCGGCGCCTTCCTGCGCCAGACCTGGGTCTGGACCTTACTGCTGGTGCTGTTCGTGGCGCTGCTGGTGTGGTTCGTCGGCCCGTTGTTGGCGGTTGATGATTACAAGTTCTGGGAGAGCTCGACCTCTCGCTTGCTGACCATCGCTGTGCTGTTCCTGATCTGGGGCCTGACCATGGTCTTCGTCAGCTGGCGCGCGGGTATCCGCAAGAAAGCCGAGGAAGAAAGCGAGGACGGCCAGGATCGCATTCGCCGCGAAGAGCTGATCGACGAAGAACAGAAGGAGTTGAAAGCGCGCTTCAAAGACGCGCTGAAAACCCTGAAGACTTCCAGCCTGTATCGCGGCCGCAGCGAGCGCTGGCGCAGTGACTTGCCGTGGTATCTGCTGATCGGTCCGCAGGCTTCCGGCAAGACCAGCCTGCTGGACTTTTCCGGTCTGGAATTCCCGATCAACAAGATCGACCGCAAGCTGACCCGCGACACCCTCGGCACTCGTCATTGCGACTGGTACTTCGCCGACCACGGTGTGCTGATCGACACCGCCGGGCGTTACACCACGCAACCGGATGTGGAAGTCGACGGCGGTGCCTGGACGACGTTGCTGGAGCTGTTGCGCAAGCGTCGTCGCGGGCGTCCGTTGAACGGCGTGCTGGTGACCATTCCGGTGGAAACCCTGCTCGGTGGCAGTGAGCAGGACATCGACACCCTCGCGCGCCAGATTCGCGGCCGTCTGCAAGACGTGCATCAGAAACTGCACGTCGACGTGCCGGTCTATCTGGTCCTGAGCAAGGCTGACAAGCTGCTCGGCTTCGACGAGTTTTTCGATCAACTGACCCGCGAAGAAAGCGATCAGGTACTCGGCACCAGTTTCCGCAAGGATCAGGTCGGCACCGACGTCGCTGTGTTGCGCAACGAGTTCGAAGAACTGCTGCGTCGCCTCAACAGCCAAGTGATCATGCGCATGCACTCCGAGCGCGACACTCAGCGCCGTGGCCGCATCCTCGACTTCCCGCATCAACTGGGGCAGATCGGCGAGCGCCTGTGCCTGTTCGTCGACATGGCGTTCACCGGCAACCGTTATCAGCGTGCCACGCAACTGCGCGGTTTCTACCTGACCAGTGCGCCGCACCTGACCCAAGAGATGGATGCGACCACCGCCGGCATCGGCGCCAGTCTCGGCATGAGCGCCGGCGTGCTGCCGACCCTGCGCAGCGGCCGTTCGCGGTTCATTCATCACTTGTTCAGCCAAGTGATTTTCCCTGAGTCCGATCTGGCCGGTCTGGACAAGCGCGAGCGCAGCCGTATTCATTGGGGTCAACGTGCGTTGTACGTCGGCGCACTGGCGGCACTGGCACTGTTCGGCATGCTATGGGCGGGCGGTTTCTCGGCCAACTACGAGCGTCTGGAAAACTTGCGCAATCTGGCGCAGAACTGGACGCAGCAACGCACGGCATTGTCGCCGCGTGATGACGCCATGGGCGTGCTGAAAACCCTCGATACCAGCTACGCTGCGACACAGGTGTTCCCGAAGAAGGGCGACGTTTCGTACCACGAACGTGGCGGTCTGTATCAGGGTGAAGACGTCAATCCAGTGGTCAAAGAGGCTTACGAGCGCGAGCTTGAAAAGCAACTGCTGCCACGGGTTGCAACCATGCTCGAAGGGCAGATCCGCGCCAACATGAAGGACCGCGACCGCCTGCTCAACAGCCTGCGCGCGTACCTGATGCTGAACATGAAAGACCGTCGCGATGCCGCGTGGCTGAAGGACTGGGTCGGCACTGACTGGTCGACGCGCTACACCGGTAATACCGCGGTGCAGAACGGTCTGAATGCGCATCTTGAGCGTTTGCTGAAGCAGCCGTTTATCTACCCGCTGAACGACCAATTGGTCACTCAGGCGCGTCAGGTCTTGCGCAGCGAATCGCTGGCTACCGTGGTTTACCGCATGCTCCGCGAGCAGGCGCGTAATCTGCCGGACTACCGCTTCAGCCAACACCTCGGTCCACAAGGCTCGCTGTTTATCGGCACCGAATACGTGATCCCGGGTTTCTACACGCAAACCGGTTATCAGCAGTATTTCTCGGTGCAGGGTTCGGCGCTGGTCACCGACATCCTGCGTGACAACTGGGTACTCGGCGAAGGCGCCGGCATCAGCGACATGGACTTGCGCCGTCTGATGGTCGAGCTGGAGCAGTTGTATTTCCGCGACTACGCCAATTACTGGAGCGAAGCCGTTGGCCAGGTTGCCCTGCCGCCAATCAGCGACGCCGGTGAAGGCGCCGAACAACTGGCGGGCCTGACTTCGGCCAACTCGCCGGTGCTGGCCTTGCTCACTGAAGTGCGTGAGAACACACGCTTCCAGGCCGCTGCAGATCCTGTCGAAGAAGCTGGCGACGCTGCTGATGCGCTGGCCGGGCAGAAAGGCAAACTGGGTAAAGTCGGTAAACTGGCCTCGGCTGTCGCGGACAAGGCTTCGGCCCTGAACGTGGCGAAGACCCTGCCGGACACCGCGAAGAAGTCGCTGCAACGTCGCTTCGAACCGCTGCATCGTTTGCTCGATGACAACAACGGCCCGGCGGCGGACCTGACGCCTGCACTGAACGCGCTCAACGACCTGCAACTGCAACTCGCCGGTCTGGCCCGTTCCAGCACGCCGGAACAAGCCGCGTTCGAAATGGCGAAAACCCGCATGAGCGGCCAGCGTGATGCGCTGACCAACCTGCGCAATGCGTCCAGCCGTCTGCCGCGTCCGCTCAGCGTGTGGTTCAACGTGCTGGCCGAAGACTCGTGGCGCCTGGTGCTCAACGATGCTTACCAATACCTGAACGGCCGTTATCAGAACGAGCTGTACAGCGTGTATGGCAAAACCATCAGCAAGCGTTATCCGTTCAGCGCCAGCAGCACCAGCGACGTAGCGATCAGCGACTTCCGCGAGTTCTTCCGCGCTCAAGGTACCGTCGACCGCTTCTTCGACAGCTACCTGCGTCCGTTCGTCAGCGGCGATCCGGGCAACTACCGCATGCGCAGTGTCGATGGTCACAGCCTGCCGGTGTCGAAAATGTATCTGGACCAGATGGCCGCCGCGCTGACGATTCGTCAGAGCTTCTTCTCGATCAACCCGGCCGAGCCGACCGTGCAGTTCAAACTGGAGCCGTACACCCTCGACCCGGCGGTCAGCCGTTCCGAGTTCAAGTTCGGCGACAAGACCATGGAGTACCGCCACGGTCCGATCCTGCCAATGTCGTTCAAATGGCCGACCGATGCTGAAGACGGTCGTACCAGTCTGGTCATGGACAAAATGGCCGGGCGCCCGATTGGTATCGAGAAGAACTCCGGCCCATGGTCGCTGTTCCGCCTGTTCGACCTGATGCAGACCGAGTACCTGAGCGGGCGAGACGTGCTGGTACTGAAAGCCGACGTAGGTGGCCTGCGCGCTAACTACCTGCTGACCAGCCAGCGCACGCCGAACCCGTTCGACATGGGCGTACTGCGCACCTTCCGTATGCCGGTGCAGCTCTGATGCTGGTGGCCAGTGCCTGGCGCAGCGCGGCGCGTACCGACCCGGGCAAGGTGCGGGCGCGCAACGAAGATGCCTTCCTCGACTCGCCACAGCAGGGGCTGTGGGTGGTCGCGGACGGCATGGGCGGTCATCAGGGTGGCGACATCGCCAGCCAGTTGATCGTCGCCAGCCTGGCTGAACTGCCGCAACACGAGGACTTCGACGAACGCCTCAAAGCCATTCGCCAGTGCCTGCACTGGCTGAACCGGCGCTTGGGGCAGGAGTTGACGGTCACCGCCGGACGCCACGACAGCATCATGGGCAGCACCGTCGTGGCGCTGCTGGTGGAAGGTAATCGCGCGGCCTGCATCTGGGCCGGCGACAGTCGTTGCTACATGTGGCGCGGGCAGCGGCTGTATCAGCTGTCCAAGGATCATTCGCTGCAGCAGCAATTGATCGACGAACAGCAAATGAGCGTCGAGCAAGCGGCAGCGCACCCGGCGGCTCAGGCATTGACCCGAGCTGTTGGTGCGGCCGAAACACTGACCCTGGACGTCCTCGAACTCGAGGTCTATCCGGGCGATGCGTTTTTGCTCTGCAGCGATGGTTTGTATCAGGGCCTGAGCAGCGATGCCCTCGGCAGCGCCCTCAGCCTCAGCGCGCCGCACGTGGCGCTGGAACGGTTGTTCGACGGCGCCCTGCGTGGCGCCGCGCGCGACAACCTGACAGCCGTGGTGATCCGCCAATGACTGAAATCGAATCCTCAGTCGACGACTTGCTGATGAGCGAAGAACAGGCCAACAACCTGACCTACTTCGCCTTCGCCAAGGAGAACAAGGCAGAACCTTTGCTGGCGCCGACCAAGGCCAGCATCGGTGCACTGCCGGATGTACTCGCCGGTCGCTACCACCTCGAGCGTCTGCTCGGGGCCGGTGGCATGGGCGCCGTTTACCGGGCGCGGGATCTGCTGCACGAACAGTTCGGCGATCCCGATCCTTACATTGCGCTGAAAATCCTCAGCGAAGAATTTGCCGAATCGCCGGACGCCAGTGCCTTGCTCTACAGCGAGTTCGCCCTGACCCGACGCCTGCGCCACGACAACGTCGTGCGTGCACACACCTTTGAAGTCGACACCGATTGCCAGCGGGCCTTCATCACCATGGAATACATGCGTGGCCTGACCCTGGACAAATTGCTCTGCGAGCGGCCCCTCGGCCTGCCGTGGCAAGAACTGCGCGACATCGTCCTGCCGCTGCTCGACACGCTGGCCTACGCCCACGGTCGCGGCGTGCTGCACGGTGACATGAAACCGAGCAACGTCATGCTCAGCGAAGACGGCTTGCGCCTCTTTGACTTCGGTCTCGGCCAGGCAGAGGAGGGCGTGATGCCCGGCCTGCCGCACCTGAGCCGCGAACGCTTCAACGCCTGGACCCCGGGCTACGCCGCCCCCGAACTGCTTGAGGGCCAACCGTTGTCGGCCAGCGCGGACGTGTACGGCGTGGCCTGCGTGATCTATGAACTGGCGGGCGGCAAACACCCGTTCCGCCGCTTGCCCTCGACTCAGGCGCGCGATGAGCACCTGGAGCGCGAACTGCAAGCGCCGGCGAACTTACCGAAACACGGCTGGCCAGCGCTGCGAACCGCGCTGAGCTTCAACCCGGCAGAACGCGGCATCACTGCCCAACAATTGCGTGACGCCTTGGGCGCCACTTCGTCCTGGCTGCAACGGTTGCGACTTCGGGCGTAACGGATGACATTCGAACAGGGAGCACTTTATGTTCAACCCAGCTAACGAAACCCACTTCAGCCTCAAGGTCGAAGACTACGTCGGCGACCTGCAAGTGCTGTCGTTCACCGGCACCGAAGGCATCAGCCAGCCGTTTCGTTTCGACCTCGAACTGGTCAGCGAAAACCCTGATCTGGACCTCGAACAACTGCTGCACAAGCAAGCGTTTCTGGCGTTCGATCCGCAAGGCTCCGGCATCCACGGCCAGATCTACCGCGTCGCCCAAGGCGATGCCGGCAAGCGCCTGACCCGCTACAAAGTGTCGATGGTGCCGCAACTGCAATACCTGCATCACCGCACCAACCAGCGCATCTACCAGCAGATGTCGGCGCCGAAAATCATCGCGCTGATCCTCGAAGAACACGGCATCAAGGGCAACGCCTACAGCTTCCAGCTCAGCCAGCCGTGCCCGGATCGCGACTACTGCGTGCAATACGACGAAACCGACCTGCATTTCGTCCAGCGCCTGTGCGAAGAGGAAGGCATTCACTACCACTTCCAGCACAACCCAAAAGGACACCTGCTGGTGTTCGGCGATGATCAGACCGTGTTCCCCGATCTTGGCCAGCCGACCGCGTACGTGCAAGGCAGCGGCATGGTCGCCGAAGAACCGGTGATCAAAGGTTTCAGACTGCGTCTGGAAACCCGTACCAACCGCACCACGCGCCGTGACTACGACTTCGAAAAGCCGCGCCTGCAAATGGAAGCGGCCTACAAACCCGAAGGCGCTCTCGATAGCAAAGACGCCGAACCAGATCTGGAAGACTACGACTACCCCGGCCGTTTCATCGACCGCGCCCGTGGCAAGTTCCTCAGCCAGCGCGCCCTCGAACGCCACCGCGCCGACTACCGTCAGGCCGAAGGTCGCGGCGACCAGACCAAACTGGTCAGCGGCCACTTCATGGAAATGTCCGACCACCCGCGCACCGAGTGGAACGACCTGTGGCTGCTCACTGAACTCTTCCACGAAGGCAAACAGCCGCAAGTCCTCGAAGAAGGCGTGACCAGCGACACCACCGACAACAAAGACGACTTCCACCAAGGCTACCGCAACACCTTCCTCGCCACCCCGTGGGACGTGTTCTACCGTCCGGCCCTCGAACACCCGAAACCGCGCGTGCTCGGCAGCCAGACCGCCATGGTCACCGGCCCCAAAGGCGAAGAAATCCACTGCGACCAATACGGCCGCATCAAAGTCCAGTTCCACTGGGACCGCGAAGGCCAGGCCGACGACAAAACCAGCTGCTGGCTGCGCGTCTCCAGCTCCTGGGCCGGCGACCGCTACGGCGCCATCTCCATCCCGCGCATCGGCATGGAAGTCCTCGTCACCTTCCTCGAAGGCGACCCCGATCAACCGCTCGTCACCGGCTGCCTGTACCACAAGGAAAACCCGGTGCCGTATGCCTTGCCGGCGAACAAGACTCGCAGCGTGTTCAAAACGCTCAGTTCACCGGGCGGTGGCGGGTACAACGAACTGCGTATTGAAGACAAGAAAGGTGCCGAGCAGATCTACATTCATGCCCAGCGTGATTGGGATGAAAACGTTGAGCACGATCAGAAGATTCGGGTCGGTAATGAACGTCACGACACGGTGGTTAAGAACACCTACACCGAGCTGAAGGCCGAGGAACATCGCACCACGATTGCCGACCGCAAGATTGAAGCGAAGCTGGATGATCACCTGACGATTGGGCAGAACCAGCATGTGAAGTTGGGGACTGCGCAGCTCACCAGCGTGGGGAAAGAGATTCACCTTAAGGCTGGGGACAAGATTGTTATTGAGGCGGGGACAGAGCTGACCATTCTTGGGGGTGGGAGCTTTATCAAGCTGGATGGCGGTGGGGTCACGGTGGTTGGGCCGGTGATCAAAATCAATGCTGGCGGTTCTGCGGGATCGGGTACTGGCATCGGGATTAAACCGCCGGTGCTGCCGGGGGCGGCGGATAAGGATAAGGCGGGGAGTTTGATGGATCAGGCGTTGTTGAATGCGCCGGCATCTCCTCCGCCAGCATCCGAGAAAAAGAGCTTCCGTATTCAGATGAAGCGTCCCTATGACAAAAAGGGGATAGCTGGACAGCCCTATATGCTGGAAGTGGACGGCGTGACCTATAAAGGCACAACTTCCGCTGAAGGGTTTGTCGACCAGCCAGTTCCACCTGATGCGAAGAAAGGCAAACTTACCTTCTATCCATTTGGCGCGGAAGCGCAGCCATGGGTATGGGAGTTGGACTTGAAAGCGCAGTCGGAAGCCTCAGACGTGAAAGGGCTTCAGTCCCGCCTTAAAAATCTTGGGTTCTATGATGGGAAAATCGACGGTGAAAATGGCCCGAAAACGAAGCATGCCACCCGTTGTTTCCACCGTTCTTGTGAGTTGGCAGACAAAGATTATCTTTCTTCCAGCGATATTAAGCGTCTCGAAGAACAGCATATTGCATAAGGGAATGAGCAATGATTTACGGTAATTTTGATCTCCGTCGAGGTGATCATGATGGAAAACCTGAGCAAAACAAGCCCCCTCGTTGGGCTGGAAATGATAATCCAGTGTTATCTGTAGTCACTGCAGAAACAGCAGCTGCATTTCTCGGTACTAGCGCAGCTCTTGGTGTTTCAGAGCATGTAAGAAAACTCCAGGAAGACTTAATTACTTTGGGGTTCTCCATTGTGGGGACACCTGATGGAGGGTTTGGTAGTCATACTGAGTGGGCAGTCAGAGAATTTCAAATATATGCGTCCATGGCGCAAGTTGCTAAAGTTAGAGAAGAAAAAAAAGGGCAACTGCTATTGGACTCTGCAGGTTCTCCAGTAAAAGTTAATAACATGGATGTGTATTTCGATAGCTCTGCATCTATAGTGGCAAAGGCTGGAAAGTCTGCGACAGTAACCGGTGAGACAGTCGGCCCTGTTAGTTATTATGTTGATAGTCTTCAGTCTGTCGCTAACTCTTCGATTTATGCCGGCCCAATAAGCGGTGTAGTAAACGAGCTTACTCGAGCTGCAATTGAATATTGGTTGAGCCATGACTACAGATGTCCAGTAGTCGTTGAGGCATGGAATAATACTGCAGCCGGAGTTCGAACTGATCTAGCCAGCAACGGATGCAATTTGTGGGCGCATAATAGTCTTGCTAGTAATGCCCCGCGAGTGTTTTTTAGGGATTTTACTAGCTATTATGACTATCCTGATACACATAGTAGGCTAGAGTATCAAACTCTTGGGTATTATGAGCCTGGCGGTTTCGGTGGACCTAATACGGCAAAGAAGCATAGTTGGTCGCCAGAGGCGGAAATGTCAATCTTGAATCTTTATGACTCTGCCTATAACGCTGCTGAGGCGAATAGCGCCAAGATATCGACATATCGAACTATGCGTGTGGTGGCTGAGGCTGAATGCTATGGGCGATTTGATGTATTGAACGCTTGGGATAATGCGCTTATGTCTGCCGGACCATGTCACTGGACGATGGGGGTATTTTCGACGACAAATTCAGCGTATGCGCCTGGAGAATTGCCTGGACTTATCGCATATGTTAAAAATTTGAATCCTGAAGTTTTTAACAAGGCTTTCGGAAAGTTTGGGTTAGATACCGTTCTCCAGTGGGGAGAGGCCGGACTATATTTCCCTGGAGTACGTACATATAATACGTGGATTAAGCTTAGCACTGAAACTGACTTTGAGGCGTTGCCGACTACAAAGGAGGGTGCGAATTATATGAAAACATGGCACTGGCATTATAGATTTAGTATGGCGGGTCGAACCATCGGGGCCTACCGTAAAGCTATGTGGAAGCTGACAAAACTTCGGTTGAGTAAGATATTGGATAGAGAGGTCAAATTTAGAGTTTCCGGACATGAGGTGGTCAGCACTCTCGGAGCGGTTTTTACTTCAGAAAAATCTGTGGCTATTTTGCTCCGTTGGCACGTGTATCGTCCCGCTTTCGTTGTTACTAACGCGTCGCTCGTTGTTCCGGCAATTCAATTTGTAATTGACTCAAACTCTCAAGTAAATTGGGCATTGCCAGTTGCTAGCTGGGGGGACACGCATGAGACGTTGTTAACCAATGAGATCCAGAGACGGCTTGCTGCTCTGAACGACTCCATCACTAATGCGATTCAGTATGGTACTAATCTTCCGCAAGGTGCGGTCCGGCCGGGCAGAAACTCCTTCATTATGGATGTGTAACTTATGAAATATTTTTTGCTGTTGATTGGTTTGCTACCCGGAATTGCATGGTCTTCTGTGGGAGATATCTGTAATCCAGAACAAGACTCGAAAAGTTTTATTTCTGATTGGAATCTTGGTAATAGTAAGACAAAAGTATTGTCAATGCAGGATGGAAAAGACTTTTTAGTTGATCACGGCAGTATTGTATATGCCGGTGACTTGAATAATGACGGTAATGACGATTTTATTTTTGAAGCGTCAACAGGCGTTGGTTCAAGTGGTGATCGAGTGTTTAGCTTCCTGCTTCAATGTCATGGCTATCTTAAACCACTCGGTGCTTCGTACTTTGCCAAAGTTGAAGTCCTGGAGCCGGAAAGTGAGCAAAAAAACGTATTTAAAGACATAAAAATTTATTCTTATAAACGAAACTCAAACGGGAGTATCCAGCGAAAAGGTGGTGAGCCTCTGATGACACCTCATATTTGGCACTTCAATCCTAGCTCTCAAAAGTATGAAGGGGAGTCTGAATAAGGCGGGAGTTTGCTGAAACAAAAAAGGGACCAGATTTATTGTGCTCTGAGTTAGCGTCTTCGCCGTCGAGTGCTTTTAATAAAAGGTCTTTGTAATGAAAAAATTATTAATTCCTCTCATGGGATTGTCTTTAGTCGCAGTTTTGTCGGTGGCTCAGTCACATCCGCTGGTTATGTGTGGAGTTTCAATTCCAGATATCCCAAGCTTTAAATTGAATGTAAAACTTGAAGATGGTATTTGCTACGGAGAACTGGTCTCGAACGTAAGCTTAAGGCCAGATATTTTGACAGAGGAGAATATTTTTTTAATTGAGCCTGTGGAGTTTGAGAAAAGCCTGGCTGCATCTGGCCGCTTTGATAGCAATGGTAAATATAAATACAGCTATGCTGCTGATGACGCTTTGCAACAAGGGTCAGAAACGGGAGAGGTGGATCTTGCTCATTCGTCAGCGTCGGGCTCCGCCGCAGTCAGAGTATTAATATCCCCTTTTATGCTTTGGGACTCTGAAAAAGACAGAGCTGCAGCTGAAAGTAAGTACTCGGTGAGAAAAAAGGGGCTGTGGTTCGACTGTTTCTATGGGTTGAAAGGCGTGAAAGGTGCAACGGTCAAGTTTTCTGCATGTGTGCCTAGGTCAAACCTCAAAAGTGATCCTAAGTTATCTGATATTAGATCTTCATTTGAGGCTATGACACCGAGCAAAAATTAGTAGATACAGGGGGGGTAGGGGACGGGCTGTCAACTTAATCCGTCCCCCTCGTTCCGTTTACGTTATCGCTTCCTGCCTCGCCGCTATCAACTCTTCCAGATGATCCAACGCACGTTCCACCATGAGCTGCGCACCATCGGCAATTCGACTCAGTGCCAATGCCACCGAGCGGTTTGAGCCTTCGACATCGTCGGCTAATTTGGCAGCGATGGCGCTGATGGACAGCATGTCTTCGGAGGCGTTGGCCAGGAGGGCTTCCGGGTCAATGCCGGTGGAGATGGTGAAGAGTCTGCCTTTGCGGCGTTTGGACGGTTTGTCATGGGTAGGTGGGAAGTAATGGGCGAAGGCGCGGTCGGCGGCTTCTCTGTCGAGCGTTGCAGTGTCGAGGGATTCTTCGGCGGGGACTGGTAAAGGGGACGGATTTATTTATCTGATGGTTTTATCGTTGAACCCAAATAAATCTGTCCACTTTGTTGATTTGTAAAAAGGCAGAAAAATGAATAAATTTATTTTTTTGTATCTGTTAAGTTCATTTTTGTTTGTGCACGCTAGTGATAGCGTAGTTGTGCAAAGTAAAGGTTGTGTCATGGAGGTAAATGAATCTCCTGGTGTTTTGTTTTTCAAGACTGATGATGATATTTCATTTGTTAAGTACAAATATAAAGATGGTAGAACAGAAAATGTACAGATGAACTGCGTAGCGATGAGTTTTCCAGACGCGGTAGCTAGCGGCTTTGTACAGGAGGCCGACGGATTGAAGATTGGTACGGGAATGCAGCCGCTGTCAAAGGCTAGTCGTGTTTCTGGGGTTAATTGGTTCGGCTGGGAAGGAATATATTATTCTAACTCATACTGCTTTACTGCCGTATTGGAGGCTGGCACTGATCATGTTTTTATGATAGATGCCTGTGGCGACGAAGAAGATGTTAAAACTACCAGAAAGCGTATGCTGTCGTTACTTAAAGGCTCAAAAACTTATCATGTTGAATATGAAGGTGGATAGGTAATGAGTGATACAGGGGCAGACTATGTTTTAGTGTTGGACAGTGAATCGTGGTCTATCCCTATTTTTGCTTTTGGATTATTTTTAATGTCGGTTTTTTCGGTGGCTCAGTCACAGCCTTCAAATATATGTGGAGTTTCAATCCCAGATATCCCAGGTTTTAAATTGAGCGTAAAACTTGAAGATGGTATTTGCTACGGAGAACTGGTTTTGAACGTAAGTTCAAAGCCAGATATTCTGACAGAAGAAAATATTTTTTAATTGAGCCTGTTGAGTTCAAAACAAGCTTAGCTGCATCTGGCCTCTTTGATAGCAGTCGTAAATATAAATACAGCTACGGTGCTGATGAAGCTTTGCAACAAGTGTCAACAACAGGAGTAGTGAGCTCCCAGATCCGTTTAAGGGGAGGAGGCAGTGATGAAGGTTTGGTTGATTGTTTTGGTTCTTTCAATTTCGTCGGTTTCGTTCGCTAATGAAGCGAATGTGAAGTCGTCGGTCATATTTGCAGATCTCAATGTGTGCAAATTTAAAATGAATAATTTGTACGGAGGTGATTATGAGGTGGATAAGGAAGAAGTGCCTGCGCTCTTATTTTATTCGAAAGTTATTAAGCCTGATTCTAGGCGGCCGATAGAAGTCGATTTGAAGTTTCGATGTGTGGATCCCGCCGATGCCCAAACTTTTGCTAACTTTTCGGGTGGGAAAATGACTGACAAAGGATGGGTCATGAGTTTGGATCCAGATGTTGAGGCTGACACGTCCATGCATAATATTTTTTATGTATTAAAAGGGAAGAACTGGGAAGGTCCAGCGATATCTCAGGACGTTACAAATGGTGAAGAGGAGGACCGAACGCGTGGGTTTGGATTCTGCATACCCCATGGATCTGCTGCACTTTGTGGAGGTGGAAATGTGGCCTACTTGAATGATCTAAATGGCTCTGCGTTGAAGGCGGTCATTAAGATGGTTGAAACTATTGAGTTTGTTGAGTGAGGCTCTAAGGTAGAGGAAGGATTTGTTTTCAGCTGAATTTGATAATAATCAAAGGAAACGGATTTATTTATTGCGCTCGACCGCTTTGAGTTTGGTTCAAAACTTAAATAGATCTGGCCCGTTTGTCGGTTCTGCCTCTATCTTCTGTCGCAGGCCCGTTCAGAATTGAACGGATCACTGATTTTTTTTACGGACGCCAAGGAATGCAGATTTTCAGATTCAGCCTCATTTTTTTACTTTCAATACTGTCGCCTGTGGTCATGGCTGAGGGCACGATGATTGCCACCATCCTTCAGGCCGACTTTTCCAAGGACCCGGAAGTCCGGTTGCTTGTCAGAGTCGTTGATGTGGGTGGCGGTTCGGATACCCCTTCAATGGCGGTTCGTAATCAATGCCTGGAGAGGAAGGCGTCCGCAGAACGTCCTGGGCCGGATCCGTGCTTTTCGATAGAGATCACTGAGAGCAATAAGCAACGGGCCATTGTTCGGCAAACGCTATTGA
Source organism: Pseudomonas sp. R84 (assembly GCF_009834515.1). Lineage (NCBI taxonomy): Bacteria > Pseudomonadati > Pseudomonadota > Gammaproteobacteria > Pseudomonadales > Pseudomonadaceae > Pseudomonas > Pseudomonas sp. R84. The sequence goes on along the minus strand of NZ_CP019426.1, from coordinate 6,431,904 downwards.
ATGATCCTCAGCGCACAACCGACCCTATCTATTTGGAAATTGTTTATCGCTCGGAGGTCAGCGAGAGCGATCCGACGAATCACCATCAGCGATCCGCCACACTGAAGATCGAAGAAAACGGCCTCTACAATTGGAACAATGAGAGCGAACAGGCATTGGCGGACGTTGAGTGGTTTCCCTCGGGAAATGGTGTTCTTGATCTGATGGTTCCTGACGCGGATGCATTGCTGAATTCTGTATATCGGGATCGTATGAACCGGCTGGACGAAAGCGGTCAGAAAGCACTGAGGGAAACTCAAAGAGCCTGGATGAAATTTCGAGATGCGGAGTGCCAGGCCGACCCGAAATTGCATAAATCAGTTTTCGGTGAGTGGTCCGATGCCTGCCTAATTCGCGCGACGATAGAGCGTGCTCGCCAATTGGCTTTGGCACCGGACAAGAGCAGACGTTGAAAAGGACAAGCCAGAGCATTCGCGCGAAAGCGTCAACTGGGATGAGCATGAACAAACTTTTCTTTCTCTTTTTTGCGCTATTTCCTTTAGGCGCTCAAAGCGCAGTCACCACCGAATCACTTTGCTTCGAATTATCCCAATCGAGCCCGGTAAAGTTCGAACTCCGTACCTACTACGACGAAGCCAGCAAATGGTCCGGTGGTTTCGTGAAGTACGCCAAATCCAGCGAACCCATTTCCATTGTGTTGACGGATTCCCAGAACGAAATCCTCGATCCGGACGCGCCTTGGCAGCACACCAGAATCTGGTCCGAAATCGTCAACGGCAAGGTCACGGGGACTTATGAGTTGATGACGCAAGGCTCGCAGATCGTCTCGATGTCTTACACAAAGCAGTCCAACGGTAAGGCTTATAGCTTCGGAATCAGCACCAGCATCGACTCCTCTCTCGAGTCCGGATGCAAGTGGGAGTAGGGCAGTACATGCAATTCAAAACTCTAGCGTTATCACTACTCGGCCTGATGTGGACGATCCCGGCGTTAGCCGAAACCACTACATTCAGCCCAACCAAAGGCGTCGACGCGACGCTGATTCTCGAAGGCTCCAAGCTGAACATCGCGGTTAAAAGCGAAACGCACAGCGAGTCGCGAACAATCGATTTTGAAGCCGAAAACGAACTCTATCTGCAGTTCGATGATTTCAATTTCGACGGCGCCAAGGATTTCGCGATCTGGCAACTCGATGACGGCATGGGCACTTACCACTACTACCGGGTATTCATTTACCAAGCCAAAACCGGCACGTTCGAAGAGTTGCAGCCGGACTGCGGCGATGGCTTCGTTAACCTGCGCGTCGACAAAAAACGTAAAGCGTTGCTCAGCACTTACTGGGAAATGAACATACCCAAGCAATGCATTACCCGATTCACCGAACGCAAAACCTGAATGACTCAAGGATGAACACAGTGAACCGTTTTGTTTTAACCCTGCTGGCCGTATTGCTGCCGGCTTCAGCTGCCTATGCGCAGGACGACTGCAGCCATGTCACCTCAAGTCTGGAAATGGTGCCCTGCTCGGAGGCGGCGAAGAAGGCTGCCGATACGCAGTTGAATGTCAGCTACAAGCAGCTAATGACGCGACTTGAGTCTGACTATCGAGCAGATCCGGCATTGGGCGCGGAGTACGCCGCGAAGGTCAAAGAATCGCAGCGTGCGTGGATGAAATTGCGCGATGCGAATTGCCCGTTGGAGGCATTCGAGATCGAAACGGGGATGCCGGCGCATGTGTTCGCGGTTAACTCGTGCATCTCCAGAATGAGTCGTGAGCGCTCGGCGTATCTGGACAAGATTGTCCCTGCTCTCGCATCCGACAAGAGCACTTCAACGGCACCAGCCAACGGCGCTTGTCCTGCGGAGGAGTTCCCTGCTTTCCTGACAGCGTTTTCCGCCAACAGCGAATCACAACGCCGTCTCACGGCGATGACGGTCAAGTCGCTGGTGTTGAAGCCGGTAGCGGGAAAGGAACGTAGCACCTTTGAGCCTTCGACCTCGGGAGTCAGTGGAGCTACTTTCAACTATCCGCTGATGGCTGCAATCACGCCCGGCAAGACACCTGGAGTCGAAATCGAAGAGGTCGATGACAGTCACGTCAATGTGGTGGATAAGAGGGCAGGTAACAGCAATGTGAAAATCTTCAACTTCTCTCGTCAGGCGTGCTGGGTGCTTGAGGGGATTGAGGATTGGTCGATCAGTGAGAAGGATCTTGTCGCAACACGTAATCCAGGAATGAGCCGCGCCGAGAACTTCTGTGATCAGCGTGCTGAAGCTTTAGGTGGGCTTGGGTTGCTTGAGCAATACCCTCTAACGGTGGAACTGGTTGAAGCGTCCCTGGAAAATTATGTATGTGCTGCGGAGTCAGGTGATGCAGAGGCAAGTCTTTCGGCGGCAAGCCTGAGTCTTTCTCAAATGGCATCCCAGTTGGAAACCAGCAAAGTTGAGGCGTTGTTCAAAGCGGCCTCGAAAATACCGAGTGGCGCGCTGGCCTATGCCACGTTTCTTTGTTCAGGAAACTCCACTGACTATAACGGCCCTTGCCTCCATCCCGAGCAGGCAAAAGAGCAGGTTATTCGTGCTATTTCCATGGGCTCAGCTGATGCGATGAATTATCTGGCCTCGACCTTTGAAGGTGGCGAGTTTGGAGCGAAGGATATGTCCCGGGCGTTAGCCTGTTATCAGATGGCGGCTGACAAAGGTAATCAGTTGGGCATCTTCAACGTGGGGCGATTGGAATCGCAGGGCGCTGAACCGATCAAGGCAAGTCACTGCATCTGAAATGCCAGGTCATGTCTGATGCGTTTTCGCAGTCGTTGAGTCTGAATACGTCCGGTAAAACGTTTAGTTTTTGAGCATCTGACGACCACCATTTTCCTTTAAACTCCACACCCCCAAGGAATGCGCTCAGGACACGGAATGCCAGCCCCCTCGACCTCGCTTCGCCCCGCGCTAGTGCTCTGGCTATACGCCGCCGCAATCGTGCACATTCTCGCCGGACTCACCCTGACCTGGGCCGGGCATTCCGGTTTACTCGACGGCTATCTGCACGTTCTCGAACTGTCGTTCTGGGGCACCGACGCAGTACCCACCGCCGGCCACGAACAACAAGTCTGGTGGCTCGCGCTGTTCGGCGCGACGTTGCAAAGCTATTCGTTGTACATGCTCGCGTTGGTGCACTTGGGCAATCGCTTGAAAGCCCCGGCAGTGTGGGGCTGGTTGAGCGCCGGCATCCTGTTATGGGCGCCGCAGGACATGTGGCTCTCGGCGCAAAAGGAAGTTTGGTCGCACCTGTGGCTTGACGGTTTTGCGCTGCTCGCATTGTTGCCGCCGCTATTTTGGCTCTATCGACATGACTGTCGGAAAGGCATTTGCGAGATCGTATCGAGCGACCCGAGCCGTGGCTGATGTATCACCGATAAGTCTCATAAAACCTCGATACCTACGCGGACTGCTGTTTGGTTTTGCACTCACGCAGGTTAATCATGCAATTGCCGACAAGACCGTGTTGGTCGGTAATGCTTCCGGTCAATCGCAGGCGGCTAAAGGGCCAATCACCGCTTTGGTCGTGATGACACCCTGCCGGTTTTCCATGACGCTTACGCAAGATCAATGGCTGCAGTTCAATTCGCCTGATCTGGTATTCGTTGCGACAAAACAACTTCCCAACACATTGAACGCGCCGCAGTTGTGGCAGGCGTCAAGCTCAAACAGCGCTGAGTGGAATTTCGAAAAGTCAGCAGGTCTGAGCGAGCCATGGTTTGGTGTTATGTGTGAAAACGCGGGGAATTTTTCCGCCCTCACTGCTCAGAAGTTGCCGTCTGATGACTCGATTGAGGTGCAGCTGTTGCGTGAAGCCAACAACCTCAAGTGTCCGGCAACTTTGACTGATCACGGCTGGAGCCCGACATTGTTGGCGGGGGATCCGCAAACCTACACGTTCGAGTCGCTGGAGGGGACAAAGTCGTCAGGATTCATCATCGGTTATCACGATAAAAGTCGACGTCTGTTCAGTCGCATCACCTTCTGCCTTATGCATAACGAACAGGTGCTGATTGGTTCGGCAGAGTCGGGCTCATCAGCCCCGTTGGCGATAAGCGCTGAGGGATTTGAAAAAATCAAAACAGCAGTGCGGAGCATCACCTTCGAGTGAGGATGTTGATGATGCATTGCATAGATGGAGCTACAGCGTGAAAGGATTTTCAGTTCTTCTCGGCAGCTTGATATTGGCTGCCGCGTCCATGGCATTCGCTGCCGATCCAACCTTCAAGGATTACACCGTCACGCCAGTTTTCACCGGCCCCAACCATAAGCTGGTGCCGCAAGAGAACAGCAGCCCAATGATGGATCAGACACGGGTGCAAGCCCTGAAAGGCAAGGTCAACTTCGCCGGCCATTACATCCTGCACAGGCTCGGTTGTGGCGGTAGCGCCATTTGCGGCGAAGTGCTGGACGCCCAGACCGGTGAAGTAGTTGGCGGTCTGCCGAATGCTTACGACGGCAGCACGTTCGGCATGGTTTACCAGCCCGACAGCCGCTTGATCATCGTGTCCGGCATCACGCTCGACGGCGAAGAAGATGCGCAGGGGAATGCTTTGGAAAGTGGTAACCGGGACCGTTACTACGAATTTGTGAACAACGAATTCCGGCTGCTGAGCACGACCGATGTGGAATCGTCGCCGATGGATGAGGAGTGAGTGGATGAACTGGTTTTTCATTCGGCCTGTGCTGATTGCGCTTTTGTTTTTATCTCATTCACTGCCCGCGACTGCCAGTGAAGGGAGTTGCTACGGCTACCTTACTGAGCTTGTCAGGAGCAGCGATTTTCCGTTTCGTTATGTCGGCAAGCACAAGGTCAATTTGCTGATCGACGAGGACGACGGTGAAGTAGTGCGCGCTCAGCTGTTTTTCGACACCGACGGCAGCGGCACGATTGGCTGGATCAAATACACCCCGGCTACCCACGAATTGCTCAACACCTCGGCCGAGTTGGATGAACCGGTGGCGTTGTCATTCGACGCCAAGTTTGCGGACGGCTATGCAAAGTGCCTGACAAAACAAAAGGCCGGCTAACGGCGAAAAGGATTTCTCAATGAATCAGCTTTTGTTCGCCGGGAGCCTGGCATGGTTGTTCTCTTCCCCAGCCTTCGCCGCGCCGACGGATGCTTACACCCAACGCGATGTCATGCAGTGTGGCGGTGTTGAAGTGGTGTTGGTTTCGTCCTGCCGATCCGTGACAGTGCAGGACACGGAAACCCACGTCATTCCGGTCTGCTCCGACCAGACCATCAACATCGGCGGCAAAGTGCTTCGGCGTGATATCAGCAAAGTTTTACAACTCACTTCCGACGGTGCGAAGACGAAAATGTTGAGCAATGTTGTTGTGGCGATGGATTGCGTGGATGGCGCCAAGGGCAGCCTTGTTTCGATAGGCGGATATGGCGGTTGTGGTGCCTGCGCGGAGTGGCACGGGTATTACTCGACAGCAGGGCGATTGGAGCAATACAGCTTCGATAATAATCAACGCTCTTTCGGCTCGAAGGGATCTCGGGGAGAGCTGATCAAGGCCTATGGCGTTACGAAGAGACAGTTAATGTCAGAAAGCCCGGCGGTGAAGAGGATCGTCTATGGCCAGCCTTAAGTGGGTGTTGATGATCAGCTGCCTTCTTACCGTCACAAGTGCCCTTGCCGAGGACCCGCCAATAGTCGGTATCGATGGGCACACCGTGACGTTTAGGGCGACAGAATGGACGATGCCCGGTGTGGATTCGGCGACCGCATGGTTCACCGCCAACGGCAAAACCTTCCCGCTCTTCAGTGCCGATGTTGGCGCTGATGGGCACTCGGATTGGCTCAGTCCTGACAAGAAAACCTTATTGCTCGACCCGGTGGTCTTCGGCATGTTGTCGGACGAGAATCAAGAAGAAAAAATCGTGTCGCAACAGCATTGCGATGTGATCTCCATGGAAACCGGTTGCGTGCTGGCCGAGCGTTCCCCTCGTTTTTGTCTCGGCAAATGGGTGGGCAATCAGTGGTTTTCGGAAGATGGCGAAGTCCTCACACCTAGCCTGGAAACGGAGTCCCCGAAGGAGTGGTTGAAATATATCTCGACCATCAAAGCTGCGCAGTCCCGCGCAGAGTCCATCGAATCGGGCCTGACTTTTTTGAGTCCCGAATCCTACATGGCGTGCCATCCCCCGGCGCAAAATGTTCAGGCGTACAACGACCTCGGTTTTTATCTGGCCGAGGGCGGTAGAGATGAGCTGGCGCTGAGGTTTTATCGCGGCGTTGAGGCCGTTGGTAAGCGCACGGTACTGATGTTGAACATAGCCGACTCGCTCTGGCGCCTTGATCGGAAAGGCGAAGCGCAGCGCTATTACAGCCAATACCGCGACGCGATGAGCGCCGACGGCAAGGCGCAGAAAATACCTCAACGTGTCGTTGAGCGATCTGCCATTCAGGGAATGAAAAATTGAACAGGTTTGTGCGTTTTATCGCGTTGTCCTTTGGATGCCTGTTTGCCTCTTTTGCGATGGCCGAAGACGACTGCAAAGAAATCACCGTGAGCGCCCAGGTCGATCGGTGTGTGGAGGCAGCTCGCAAAGAAGCCGACACGCAACTCAATGCCAGCTACAAGAAACTGCTGGGACGGTTTGAGGCTCAACAACGGCGCGACCCTGAGCAGGGTAAGGTGCTGGTCGCCCTGGCCAGAGAATCCCAGCGCGCCTGGATCAAGCTGCGCGACACCACATGCCCACTTGAAGCCACGGAAATCGAGCCTGGGGTGGCAGCGCATGTCACGACGATCAACAACTGCGTGGCCAGAATGAGTCTGGAGCGCGCGGCTTATCTGGACGCGATCGTCGCTGATGAGCCGGGTAATGTGGTCGATCTCAACAAGGTGTACCTGTCCGGCTCCCAGCGCTTCGGCGATGTCGTGGCACGTTATGTCAGCACCTTTGGCAGCCCATGCCTGACGGTCCAGATACTGGCGCCCAACGGCGGTTGGAGAGTGCTGTCCTCCAAGCGGTTTTGCAGTTTCGAGGGCAAGGCATTTTGGACGGACTATGCCGATGCCGGGTTTGAGGATCATGCGTTTGCCGAGGATGGGTTGCACGTGACGCTCAGTTTGACGGAGCTTCGTGGGCTCGGAGAGAAGCGCCTTGCCTGTGTGATTCCGATTCAGAGCGAGCAAATCAAAGAGCTGAAGTGCGGCGCACCTGAATCATCGTGAAACCATCAGCATTAACATTCGAAGATTGATCAACAGGGAAGTGAGTGGAATTGGCCAGGCTCTTAAGTTGTATGAGTGCGCTCGGATTCGTGGTTGCCTTGTTGGCTCAGCAGGCAATAGCGAGTGACCCACAAACCATCGGTGAGCTGCATCCGCCTGTAGTTGCCTCGCTCGGTGATCAAAAAATCACCGTGTTCTTTTTGAAGAACAACCTCAAAGGTCAGGTGAGGGAAGGGCATGTTCCTTACGCCGAGATCTTCTACACCACCACGAATGCGGTGAAGCCTTCGCTGAATTATGTGTGGAAGGTCGAAGGCGAGCAGATCGCCTCGGTGTTCTTCTTTGAACGCAAATTCCCGGAGCAAGCGGGGAAGTCCATGTTTGTTCTGACAAAACAAAAAGTCTCGCACAGTCAATTCGAAGGTGATTCCTATTCGGTGCTGGAATTGCCTCTGGTGAAGGACGGCGATCAGTTGGCCTTGCGGTTTTTTAGCGGCGACCCGGCAGATCCCGAGCTTCAGAACTGCCTCGACGGTCTAAATCTGGCGGATGATGTAAAGGTAGAATGTGCTTACAAGGATGCGGCCAGCATTAAAAAGCGCTTGGCAGACTTGGATGCAAAGATAACTGCGGATTCAAAACTGCATCAGGACAACGGCCAGAATCCACTCAAAGCCGAGCTTGATACGTCCAATGTTGCTTGCCCTTCGACCGAATTTTCAGCGTTCCTCTCAGCCTTCTCCGAACGCGTAGACGTGCAAAAAGCCTTTGTCCAACAACCGCTGAATATGGCCACGACCGTGCCCGGCGATCCCGAACCCGAGATGGAAAAGCGCAGCCTCAGCGGCGATCAGCTCAAGTTTCCAATCATCCCGGATCAAGCGACGCGAGACACTCAGGGCCTGACGTTGACCGTCAAGGAAGCGCTGGACAAAAAGGCGATCGCAATCCTGCAGAAACCGGATACCGACTATGTCTTCGAATATCGGTTCGTTCGTGGGCAATGTTGGCGGCTGGAAGAAGTGGCGGATTATTCGCTTTAGAAACGCCGGCGTTCATCGGCATAAGCGCATTCCACAGAACGGGTTCAGAGGGATTTGTGAAGAAGTTATTTTTAGTGCTGTTGTTGGTGTTGCCGTTGGCGGCCCACAGCGAAGTTTCTACACAGGTAAGGTGCTTCCATTCGTTGGAAGGCAAAAACATCAATTTTGAGTTCAGAACCTATTACGACGTGGCCGCCAAATGGAGTGGTGCAAGTGTCAGGTACAGCAAGTCGAAGAAAGCCATTACTTTGGTTCATCACCGAACCGAAGAGTACGTCATGACGGAGGGCGGGCCCTACGAATTCACGACGACTTGGGTGGAAGTTTCAGACGGTGCGGTGACGGGACAGTATGTCATTGCAACGCAAGGCGCTCGGGTGAACTCGATGCGCTACACGAATTACAAATCCGGCAAACAGTATTCGTTCGATGAAGACTTCAGCATCGAGGCCTCTCCGGAGACGGGTTGTCAGTGGGGATAAAATCTTCAAGAAAGGGGACTTAACGTCCCCTTTTTTTATCCGCAAATCTCGCTACGGCGTGACTCAATCTCACCCCGTCCTGCCGTTGAGCGATGGCGTAAGTGGCTGAGGCTAGAGGACCGCGGATTGCTCGGACCAGATAATCAATGTCTGGGTATTTCTGTTGATGTTCAAAAGCTTTCAAACGCCGCTACGCTCTCGACCTTGAAAATTGCCAGTGGTTGTCCATGTCCAAGAGTCGAGGGAACGGGTATCGCTACCAGATCTGGCGATCTGAAGCGCGCAAGGCAGCGGAAGATTTGGCGCGCGGGAACCAGAGCCTCATAACCAGAGGTATTGATACAACTCGAATTCAATACGAGCCCATTACTCCCGTTGCCATCGAAGCCGCCGATCTTTGGGGAGATGAGGCTACCTTGTACCCGTGGCACGATGTGCATCAATGGAAGCAAGCAGACACCCGTGGTTTTGACGTCTCGCTTTGGTTCGACAAAGAATTATGTGGGTTATGTTATGCGTCGCCTCGCAAGAGCAAGCTGTGCATCAAGATTGTGATTCTGGAGGGCAAGCCGGACAGATCTCATCCGTTGCGAGGCACCGTGGCCGCTTTGGCATTAACCGCGATTGAAAACTACGCGATCTTGATAGGCTGTACGGAAATTGAAGTTCAAGAACCAGCCGCCGCTGCTATACCGTTGTATGAGAGTTTAGGGTTTGGCTTTGATCCGACGGGCCGGCTTGTTATTGGGGTTGAGCGGTAATACTATCCAGTCAAATTTCGAGACCCGAGAGGTTTCCATGAAAAAGTCCAAACATGAACCCAAGCCTATGATGGCTGCTCGGTTCCAGGCTGAAGCTCGCGAAGTTTTGGCCAATCGCTCTGGTAAGCGCAGCCGCTTTCTGGATGTTGCTCTGTCCAATGGCAGTGACTTCGAGCCTGTCGGTCGACTGGCCGGCTGAAGGTTTTCGGATTCTCAAAAAAGCTGCCGTGATTGGCAGTTTTTTTGTGTCTGGGTTTTTACAGGTAGTTGCAGAAAGGGGACTTAACGTCCCCTTTTTTCATCCGCAAATCTCGCTACGGCTTGGCCGCCACGCTTCGCACTTCAATCTGGTCGAGTGTCCCTTCCACCATCAATCTCACCCCGTCCGCCATTCTGCTCAGGGCCAGTGCCACCGAGCGGCGGGAGCCGTGGAGGTCGTCGGCGAGGTCGCAGGCGATGACGCTGATGGACAGGAGGTCTTCGGAGGCGTTGGCCATGAGGGCTTCGGCGTCGGTGCCGGGGGAGAGTTTGAAGAGGCCGTTCTCGCGTTTGGGATGTGGTTCGACGGCTGGTTTGAAATGGTGGTCGAGGGCGCGCTCGGCGGCTTCGTGGAATTTCTTTGATTCCAGGGTTTCGTAGGGCGAAACGTCTGGGGATTCTGGGGGATTGGGTGTTGGTTTGATCATTCGGTCTTACTCCAGTTTAAGGAGCCGACACCGTTTCGCTCGCACTTCGAAAGTGGTGGCAGCTGTGCATAGGTGTGCAAGACCGGTGGAGTAACCCGGCAGACCCGAAGGTCTCCCATACACAGCTGCCATAACGATCCGCGAGCATAGGAAAACGCTCGGCGAATTGCCATAACCAATGTGTACTCCCACCGGACTTGCACGTCCGTATCGCCAATCTGCGGCGACACACAGAGCCTATCGATAGCCAGCCAACTCGCCTAGTTCATGGACAGCCCCGCACTTTGCAGGAAATTTCCCATCGATTCGCGGGGCGGAAGATCAAAAGATCGCAGGCTTCGCCAGCTCCTACAGGGATGTGTTTCAACAGGTGTAGGACGTTGCCTGCGGAATCGTGACTTGGTAGTCATCGTGCGGGAAATGGTCTGCATCCTCTTCCAACAGCGTCAGATACTGGCGTTATCGTCCGAATCCCTTACACTGCCCCGGCCGTTCATTTTCCCTTTTGAGGCTGTGCGCATGAAATTTCGTTTTCTTCTGTGGATGATGGGTTTGTTGATGGGTAAGGCCAGCCGGACAAATCCTGCGTTCCAGCAGCAGTTGGGTGACAAGGATCTGGTGTTTCAGCTGCAGACGCTGGACGGGAAAGTGGCGCGGCATTTCGTGGTCAAGGATCAGCGCATCACCAGCAAGTCTGGCGTGGTGGCGGAGCCGGCGTTTGCGATTGCGTTTAAAGATGCCGGTTATGGCTTTGCCACGATGCAAGCGAAGAACAAGCAGTTGGCGTTTATGCAGGGGATTCAGGACAAGTCGATCCAGCTCAAGGGTAATCCGGCGCTGGTGATGTGGTTTCAAGGGTTGATGAAGTATTTGAAACCAAGAAAGGCGAAGGCTAAAGCTTAAGAAGTCGCTGGCTTGAACAAACCCATGCACGCGCACTGAATAACGGTGCGCTTGTCTTGTAAGGCCATTATTTCGGCTCGCAAAGACGGTCGGACTGTCATTTCTATCAGGTGTTTTGTGTACCGTCGCGATGCTCTACTCAAGTTCCAGTTCCGGCGTTAAGGGACTTCACCGACTTGATGGAACAAGCTCATGACGCAGACACAGAGTATTTCGATCCCTAGGTCTCTCGATCCGACATTTGATCAGGATGGCGTGTTGACCTTACCGATATCCGGTATCGCGGGCGACGAAGCGGCGGCAGTCTTGGCGCTCCCCGATGCAAAATTACTCGTTGCGATACCTTTAACGGGCGCGAATGCTCCGGTTGCCATTGCGATGCTGAATGAAGACGGTTCGCTGGACGAGACCTTCGGTGCAGCGCGCAGAGGTTTCGTTGAAATAGCGTTGCAAGGTGCTCGGATCAGCTATGTATCCGGTCTCGATGCGCTTGAGGATGATGGTTGGCTGATACACCTTCAGTATTACTCGACTACCTCCAATGACGTTGGCCTGGCATTGGTCCGCCTGAAAAATACCGGTGAACTGAACGAAGCGTTCGGCACCAACGGGATGCGGTATATCTCCTACTACGGCAATCCCGAACCCGCTAACGCGCCGCGCAAGGCAAGTCCCCCGAACACCCGCTCCTCTGAGACTTCGCACCCTCGATCGCGGTCAGTGGCCCTGCTAGTGGGCGACAAAATCGTCCTGCTCCATTCCGTATTTTTTGATGAGGCGCCACTGCCAGTAAATGTTGTGATACGTCTGCAAGCGGATGGGTCACTCGATCAATCATTCAACGGTTCGGGCTATGTGATTCCGGAGATCGCTACATCGAGTACCGCCCACGGCATCGCCGTTCAAGCCGATGGCAAGGTGCTGGTCTGCGGCTCATACCGGGACGGATCGGGAGTCCGCGGGGTTTTTCTGGCGCGTCTGGACGCAAGCGGCGCGCTGGACAGTCAATTCAACAACGGCCTGGCCGTGTTGATTCCCGACGACGAAGGCGAGAGTTTTCTGCAATCGATTTCGGTACGTGAAGGCGATGGCAGGATTATCGTCGCGGGCCGAGCCTTGCGTAGTGGCCTTGAAGGTGGGTTGATCGCTGCGTTCACGACCAGCGGCGCGGCAAACCTTGTGTTCAATGGCGGCAAGCCGCTGTTTTCGCCGTTACTGAAAGGGTTGGCGTGGACGCATGCCTCGCAGGTGGGTGGTTCGATCGTTGTTGTCGGTCACGGTGAATCAGCCATGGTGACGGCGCGTTTTCTTGCTAATGGAAAACCGGATACGGCTTTCAACGGTACGGGGCATGCGCTGTTTGAAGACAGCGCAGGGGCAGCCTTTGCGCGAGGTGTGGCCGTCATGGAGGACAGTCGGATCGTGGTGTGCATCGAGCTCTCCGTCTATGCCGATCCTTCCAGAATCCCTGGGCATTTCGTGCGCTATCTGGCGGGCACACCGTCTTTAAATAACGATCCGACCTTTGGCGAAGATGGCATCCTCAGATTTCCCTTCCTCGGGTTCTCGGGATATGACGTGAGGGCGTTGCTGGCGCTACCGCAAAATAAACTGTTGGTTGCCGTCCGCCTCTCGACGGAGGGTGCGCCCACGCGGATCGTTCGTCTGCTCGAAAACGGCGCTCTCGACACAGCTTTCGGTGGGGAAGACTCTGGCTACGTCGAGATCAGGCTGAAAGAAAGTTTTTACATGAGCCGGATCCTCGGGTTTACACCGCTGAGCGATGGCGGTTGGCTGGTTCGTGCTCAGTACACGGCAGAAGGCTCGAATTACTCGACGGGCCTGGTGCTGGTCAGACAGCGCGAGGACGGACAACCGCAAACGTCTTTCGGGGAACAAGGTGTGCTTTACATTCCCTTCGAGAAGATGGGAGGAGACGCATATACCGCGTTGGCGCAAAAGTCTTCCAGCGGTGCCGCAGGGGCTGGCGCAGCAGGGCTGGTCGCGCAACAACTGGACGAAAAAATCGTCGTGGTCAGTACCGTTGAGGATGCTTCCGGCCGGACAAAAGGTATCGTTCTGAGGTTCGAGCCGAATGGCTCACCCGATACGACCTTCAACGGCACGGGCTTTGCGTTCGTAGAGCTTGCAGAGATTTCGCCTTCGGACATCGTTGCGCAAGCGGCCGCGACCCAGGCTGACGGCGCCGTGGTGATCTGCGGCAATTACTTTGCGGTGAGTGCGCATGGCGCCTTCGTTACTCGTTTCGACGCTACGGGCAAGATTGACACAGGCTTTGGCATCAACGGAGTTGTGGACGTGCCCCACGATCAATGGATCAGCCTGGACGTTGCGGCAATAGTCGACGACAAAATCGTTGTGGCCGGTGGTGCGGCGGTGAAGAACGTTTCTCATGGCTTGATTGCGGTGCTCAATTTCAGCGGCTCCTACAATCAGGTGTTCAATGGTGGTCAACCACTGATTTCTTCACCTGTCCCCCAAGGCGTCAGATGGTTGCATTGCGTGCCGCGTACGGACGGTTCAGTCATCGTTTGCGGTAGCAGTGGCACTGGGGCGCTTGATGAGAATCTCAGCGCGGTCACCGCACGCTTTCTGGCGGATGGTTCTCCAGACGCCTCTTTCTTTGGTTCGGGATTTACCGTTTTCAATGAAAGCGAGGGTTTCGAATACCCCCACGGCATGGCGGTAATGGTCGATGGGCGTATCGTGGTGGGCGGAGTGTATTTCACCGACTCTGGGTACGATAAAGGCTGGGTGATCCGTTACCTGGATAAGTCGGCTTAAGCCGCAGGTTGGCCCATCGCGGGCAAGCGTCGCTCCAACGGGAGGTCGCTTGCCCGCTTTGCATTCAGGCCTGGCTGAACTGCGAAGCCAGTTCGCGCAATAACACCTCGGCCTCAAGCACTTTGCTGACGACGTCATTGGCTTTGTCGCGAGTCAGGCCGACGCGTTCGAGCAGCGCATCCGGAATATCTTCATCCGGTCCAGAGCCAATCCCGCGTCCACGCAGCAGGCGCACGGCCAGGCAGACGAGGTTCGGGTATTCGGCGTAGGCGCCATCGTAGCTTGGGTCGTGCTGGAAGCGCAGGGCGGTGGCCAGTTCGTCGGGCATGTCCCAGTAGCGCATCAGCCACGAGCCGATCTGTTCGCGGCTGATACCGAGCAGGTGTTGCTCGATGTAGCTGTGGCACAGGTGCGGGTTGACCTCCAAGTGGCGGCAGATCAGCGAGAAGTGCGGCGGAAACACGTGGGCCAGCAGCAGGTAACCGAAGTTGTGCAGCAGACCGGCCAGATACGTCAGGCCGGCTTCCGGGCGCTGGGCGCGCGGCATGGCGCGGGTCAGGCCTTCGATGACGGCGGCGGTGTAGATCGACTGCTGCCAGTACGGCGTGGTGTGTTGCGGGTGGTCTTTGGGCAGGCTCAGGGTCTTGCCGAGGGCCAGGCCCAGCGCGAGGTTGATCACCAGATCAAAACCGAGCACGCGAACGATCGCGTCTTCCACCGAACGGATCTTGCCCGGCGACGCGTAGTACGGCGACGCCGCCCAGCTCACCACTTGTGCGGCCAGCGCCGGGTCGGTTTCGACCACGCCGGTGATGTCGTCGATGGTGGCGTTGGGGTCGACGCGCAGTTTGATGATTTTTTGCGCAGTCTCGGCCAGCGGCGGAATCTCGATGGTCGCTTCCAGCCGTTGCTGAATGCGCCGCGCTGTGAACGCCTGTACGGCCTGGGTGATTTCCTCGCGGTCATCGTCCGGGCGATCGAGGTTCGGGCGGATACTGCTCAGCGCTTCGCCGAAATTGGCGGCGCTGGCCTTGGTCAGCATGGTCTTGAAGTCTTCGCTGGCGATTTCCAGCAGCAGGCCCGGCTCACCGGAGTTGATCAGCAACTTCGGCTCACGCAGCAGGCTTTCTTCGTAGAGGCACGGCGAACTGGTCAGCGCCGGCAGGCCTGGCAGCAGGCTCAGGCTGTGTTTGCCGAGCATCTTTTCCAGACGCTCGGTCGAGACGGCAGTCAGACGCCGGCCGGTGAGTTCGGCGAGGCGATTGAGGTCGAGCAGTTGGCTCTGCGGAAACAGCACCATCAGCGCGCCGACGGAGTCGTCCAGCAACACGGCTTGTACCTTGCGCGAGGCATTGAGGCCGTAGTGGTCGAGCACTTCTTCGTAGGCGATGCCCAGCTTGCCTAGCAGCAGCCGAATGACAGACGGCGCGTGCGGGGATTCGGGGGCGAGAGCGGCTTCGGTCATGATCTGTATCCGTTTTTGAAACAATGGCAGGAGTATAACCAGCTTGGTCAGAACGATCTGTCAGAAACTGCGACGGTGCTCACACTTGGCCGTATTGCTGCCCGTGGCGCAACCAGCGATCGAGTAATGGGCTGACGTGGGTTGGCCAGCGTTCCAGCAAGGCTTGCGCGGCGTCGCGGACGGCGGGCAGCAGGTCGGCGTCGCGCATCAGGTCGGCGACTTTGAATTGCAGCAGACCGGTCTGGCGGGTGCCGAGCATTTCCCCGGGGCCGCGCAATTCGAGGTCTTTTTCGGCGATGACGAAACCGTCGTTGGTCTCGCGCATGATGCCCAGTCGCTGGCGACCGATCTGCGACAGCGGCGGATGGTAGAGCAGCACGCAGTGGCTGGCGGCGCTGCCCCGACCGACGCGACCACGCAATTGGTGCAGTTGCGCAAGGCCGAGGCGTTCGGGGTTTTCGATGATCATCAGGCTGGCGTTGGGTACGTCGACGCCGACTTCGATCACTGTGGTGGCGACCAGCAGTTGCAGGTTGCCAGCCTTGAATTCGGCCATGACGGCGGCCTTCTCGACGGGTTTCATGCGCCCGTGGATCAACCCGACTTTCAGTTCGCCGAGGGCGAGGGTGAGATCTTCGAAGGTGGTTTCGGCGGCCTGACAGGTGAGCTCTTCCGACTCTTCGATCAGCGTGCATACCCAATAGGCCTGACGCCCTTCGGCGCAGGCACCGCGCACGCGTTCGATGACTTCGACGCGGCGGGTGTCGGTGACCAGCACGGTGTTGACCGGGGTTCGTCCGGGCGGGAGTTCGTCGAGGATCGAGGTGTCGAGGTCGGCGTAGGCGCTCATCGCCAGTGTTCGAGGAATCGGCGTGGCGGTCATGATCAGTTGGTGCGGGCACATGCGTCCGCCGACGCCTTTCTGCCGCAGCGCCAGACGTTGCTGCACGCCGAAGCGGTGCTGCTCGTCGATGATCACCAGCGCGAGGTTCTTGAACTGCACTTCGTCCTGGAACAGCGCGTGGGTGCCGACCACCATCGGCGTACCGCTGGCGATCTGTTCCAGCGCGGCGACGCGGTTCTTGCCCTTGAGCTTTCCGGCCAGCCATGCGACTTCAATGCCCAGCGGTTCGAGCCAACGCTTGAAGGTGATGAAGTGCTGTTCGGCAAGGATTTCGGTCGGCGCCATCAGCGCGACTTGATACCCGGCCTCCAACGCCTGCAATGCCGCGAGTGCTGCGACCACGGTTTTACCCGCGCCGACGTCGCCCTGAATCAGGCGCAGCATAGGCTCGTGTTGGCTCAGGTCGTAGGCGATTTCGTTGCCGACCCGCTGTTGCGCGCCGGTCGGGTTGAAGCCAAGGTTGGCCAAGTATTTCGGCGGCAGCTTCTTGGCTTTCGGCATCGCTGGCGCGCGCAGCGAACGCATGCTTTCGCGCAGACGTTGTTGCGACAGTTGATGGGTCAGCAGCTCTTCAAAGGCGAGGCGATGCTGGGCCCAGTGATGGCCGAGGGCGAGTTCGTCGACGTCGGCATCGGCGGGGGGGTTGTGCAGGTAGCGGATCGCATCGGCCAGTGGCGCCAGTTGGTAGTCGCGGGCCAGTTCGGTCGGCAGCCAGTCGGGCAGGGTGTCTGGCTTGAGCATGGTCAGCGTCTGCATACACAACTGACGAAGGCGCGCTTGGGTCAGACCTTCGGTGAGCGGGTAGACCGGGGTCAGGGTTTCATCCACTGGCGGCGGTTCGTCACCGGTAATGGCGCGGTATTCCGGGTGGTAGATTTCCAGTCCTGACGCGCCGGGCCGGGCCTCGCCGTAGCAGCGCACCCGCGTGCCGCGCTTGAGGCCTTCTTTCTGTGCGTTGCTGAAATGGTAGAAGCGCAGGCTGAGACCGCCGGTACCATCCTGCAAGCGCACGACGAGGCTGCGCCGGCGGCCCATGACCACGTCGGCGCCGCTGACGGTGCCTTCGACCACGGCGTCCTGCCCCGGTCGCAGCGCACCGATCGGCACCACGCGGGTGCGATCCTGATAACGCAGCGGCAGGTGAAACAGCACGTCCTGCAGATTCTCCAGACCGACCTTGGCCAGTTTCTCGGCCATGGCTTCGCCGACACCCTTGAGTGCCGTCACCGACACTTGCGACAGCTCCGTCATGACGCTCGCTTAACCGGCCGTAACCGGTGCCGCTGGCTTGGCCACCGAACACAGGCGAATGGAGTCGGCGAGGATCTCGATGGCTTTCGGCCGTGGGAAGCTCGCGCGCCAGGCAATGGCGACGGTGCGGAACGGCACCGGTGGCGACAGTGGGCGCACTTCGATCACGCCCGGGGCGTAGTGATGGCTGTCGACCGCCGACAGCGGCAGGATCGAGATGCCCAGACCGGACGCGACCATGTGGCGGATGGTTTCCAGCGAGCTGGATTCGACCGTGGTGTGCTTGGCGCCGTCGTTGCCCTTGGTCAGGGTCGGACAGGCTTCCAGCACTTGGTCGCGGAAGCAGTGGCCTTCGCCAAGCAGCAGCAGGCTCTTGTCGTTGAGCAGGCCGGCGTCGATGGTTTCTTTTTGCGTCCACGGGTGCTGGGCCGGCATCAAGACGTAGAACGGCTCGTCGTACAGCGGCAGGGTCAGCACGTCGGCTTCGTTGAACGGCAGGGCGATGATGATCGCGTCGAGTTCGCCGTTGCGCAGTTTGTCGCGCAGCACGTGGGTGAAGTTTTCTTCGATGTACAACGGCATCTGCGGGGCGACCCGGTGCAGCTGCGGAATCAGGTGCGGGAACAGGTACGGGCCGACGGTGTAGATCGCGCCGACTTTCAGCGGCGCGGTCAGCTGGTTTTTGCCGGCTTGGGCCAGTTCACGGATGCCTTGCGCTTGTTCGAGGACTTTCTGCGCCTGGGCGACGATGCCTTCGCCGACCGGGGTCAGGCGCACGGCACTTTTACTGCGCTCGAAAATCAGCACACCGAGTTCGTCTTCAAGCTTTTTCACGCCCACCGAGAGGGTCGGCTGGCTGACGTGGCAACGTTCGGCGGCGTGGCCGAAATGCTGCTCTTGGGCGAGGGTAACGATGTAGCGTAATTCTGTGAGGGTCATAGCAAGCGTCCATGAAGATGCGGGCCAAGCATACCGGCTGCAATCGATAGACGCACGTTATCAGACTGAGGGCCCAATGCGACTACGTCATAAAGCAAAAGATCGCAGCCTTCGGCAGCTCCTACAGGGAAATGCATTCCAATGTAGGAGCTGCCGAAGGCTGCGATCTCTTGGTCTTGCTACTTAACGGCGGCGTTCGAGGGAATAAACAAACGGCGCAACAATTTCGATCGAGCCGTTGTTGAGCATGTCGGCCGGTGGCTTGGGCAGCGGTTGCGCGCGGCGGATCATTTCCAGGGTAGCCCGGTCCAGATCGGCGTTGCCCGAGCGGCCCACCAGTTCGAACGACAGCACATTACCTTCGGCATCCACCACGAAACGCAGGCGGTTCAAGCCTTCCTTGCCCCGTGCCTGAGCACTGGCCGGGTACTTTTTGTACTTGGCCAAATGCGCGAGCAGGGTGCCTTGCCAACTGGCCTTGGCAGCCATCTGAGCCGGAGAAGGACCCGGTGCAGGCTGGGCGGATTTCTCCGTAGGGGCCTGGGTCGGTTGCGTGTCGGCCGGCTTCTCCTCGGAAGGTTTTTCCTTCGGTGGATCGGGCAGCTTCTTCTCGACCGGCTTCGGCGGTTTAGGCTTGGGCTTCGGCTTGGGTTTCTGCACCGCGATTTCAGCTTTCGGTGCTTCGGCCAGCTTCGGAATCGGCAACTCTTCAACCGGAGCCGGTGGCTGCGGCGGTGTGACGACTTTCGGCGGAGCAGGCGGTGGCGGGGCCGGAACCGGGGCCAGTTCGACCATCATTGCCTGCGGCGGCAATTCGATGGGCGGGCGGGCGGTCCAGTTCAGCGCCAGCGCGATGGCCAGCGCGTGAACGCCCAGCACCACGGCCAGGCTACCGCTGTAACGCGTCAGCTTATGGCGCGTCGTGATCATTTCTTGGCTGCCGTCTCAAGTCCGACCAGACCGACCTTCAGATAACCGGCGGAGCGCAGTTTATCCATCACGCTCATGAGGTCGCCATAATCCACGCCTTTATCGGCCTGGAAGAAGATGGTGGTGTCTTTCTTGCCCTGAGTCTTGGCGTCGAGCACGGCGCCAAGGGTTTCGGCTTTCACTTCATCGTCGCCGATGTACAGGCGTTGGTCAGCCTTGACGCTGAGGAACACCGGTTTTTCTGGCCGCGGTGCCGGTTTGGCGGTCGAGGCAGGCAGGTCGACTTTGATGTCCACGGTGGCCAACGGAGCGGCCACCATGAAGATGATCAACAGCACCAGCATCACGTCGATGAACGGCGTGACGTTGATTTCGTGGTTCTCGGCCAGATCGTCGTCTGCGCCTTCTTTCAAATGCAGGCCCATGGCCGATTACCCCACTTTGACCATGTGCGGCTGGGAGCTGCGCTCAGGCTGGTGGTCGAGGTCGCGGCTGACCAGCAGCAGTACTTCTGCCGAGGCATCGGAAACCTGCGCCTTGTAACCGGCGATGGACCGGGCGAAGACGTTATAGATCACCACGGCCGGAATCGCAGCAACCAGACCCAATGCAGTGGCCAGCAGGGCTTCAGCAATGCCGGGCGCGACGACAGCAAGGTTGGTGGTCTGGGTTTTGGCGATGCCGATGAAGGAGTTCATGATGCCCCACACGGTACCGAACAGGCCGACAAACGGCGCGGTGGAACCGATGGTGGCGAGGACGCCGGTGCCGCTGCTCATATTCCGACCGCAGGCCGCGACCAGGCGCTCGAGACGGAAGCTCACGCGTTCCTTGATGCCTTCTTTCTCGCGGCTGTTGACCGACAGGCGCATCTCTTCGAGGGCGTCGTGCACCAGCAGGTTGGCGAGGGTGCCTTCCTTGCCGGCGGTGGCGCTGGCTTCTTTAAGGGTGGTGGCTTTCTTCAGTGCAGCGATTTCGCCACGCAGACGACGCTTGGCGCCCATCAGCTCGAAGCCTTTGGCGATCCAGATGGTCCAGGTGATGATCGAAGCGATGGCCAGACCGATCATGACGATTTTCACGATGATGTCGGCGTTCTGGTACATGCCCCAAGGCGACAGGTCGTGGGCCATGCCCAGGCTGTTGTCGGCTTCGAGAGCTTCAGGAACGTCGGCAGCGTCAACTGCTTGCACCGGATCGGTAGCGGCCGGGGCAGCCGGAGCAGCGGCTGGTGCGCTTTGCTCGGTGGCGGCTGGCGTTGCAGGTGCCTGGGCGTCGGCGAAAGCGGCGGTCGGTGCCAGCATCAGGCTGAGCAGCAGAGCCGCCACTGCGCTCCAGGCGCGAGGTCGTTTGGTTGGCGAAGCGGGGATTTGATTACGTGTCATGCTGGCCGGACCTGAGATAGAAAAACGTTGATGCTCTTCCAGGCCTCGTGAGGCCGAGAACAAAAGTGACGTGCATTATTGCAAGTAATTCTTGTTAACAAAAGTAATAGAGTATCTTTTTTTCTACCATTGCTAGCCGTTCGTCCTGTGCCAGAGCTAGTCTGTGCCTTTCCGATAGGAGTTTTTTGATGTCCGCGCCTTCTGTTTTGATTGCCGGTTGTGGTGATGTCGGCAGTCGTCTGGCCAAGCAATTGCTGGCGGCTGGCTGGGAAGTTCACGGCCTGCGCCGGGATGTTTCGAAGCTGCCTGCTGGAGTGATCGGCGTTGCCGGCGACCTGTTCAATGAAGACTGCCCGGCGACCTGGCCGGTGGGTGCCGTGGACTATCTGGTGTATTGCGCCGCCGCCACTGATCACGATGAGGCCGGTTATCGCGCGGCTTATGTGCAGGGTTTGCAGAATGTCCTGAGTTGGCTGGACGACTATGGGCAGGTGCCTGAGCGGCTGGTCTTCGTTTCCAGCAGCAGTGTGTATGGGCAGCAGGAGGGTGAGTGGGTCGATGAGACATCGGCGACGGTCGCTGCGGGTTATTCCGGGCGGTTGATGCTCGAAGCGGAGCAAGTGGCGCTGAACAGTGGCATTCCTGCGAGCATTCTGCGTTTGACCGGGATCTACGGGCCGGGCCGCGAATGGCTGCTGACTCAAGTGCGTCGCGGTTATCGCGTGGCGGTTGATCCGCCGCTGTATGGCAATCGGATTCATGCTGACGACGCGGCAGGATTGCTGGCGTTCCTGTTGGAGAAAGATCGGCAGGGCGTGAAGCTGGAGGATTTCTATATCGGCGTTGACGATGCGCCCGCGCCGTTAGCGGAAGTCGTAGGCTGGTTGCGTGAGTATCTGGGCGTTACCGAATGGTCTGAAGATGCCAGTGTGCGGCGCACCGGCAGCAAGCGCTGCAGCAATGGCCGGGCGAAAGCGTTGGGCTGGACGCCAACGTACCCAAGTTACCGCGAAGGCTACGCCGCGATCCTCGAAGGTAAATGCTGACTTCCTGACACCCCAAAAACAAATGTAGGAGTGAGCCTGCTCGCGATAGCGGTCTGACATTCAACACTTATGCTGACTGTTAGACCGCTATCGCGAGCAGGCTCACTCCTACAGGGGATCTCAGCGAGTTGAGGTCCGGGTTACTGTTTCTCCAGCAACCACTTGCGCTCACCCGCGGTGAACTGCGGTTGTTCATCCGCCATGGCAGCATTCACCGCCTGCAGGATTTCCAGTTCTTTGCCCTTGCGCACAAAGATCCAGTTATTGCCCTGGCCGTTCTGCTGCAACCACATGCTGTCGTTGCCGTTGCTCATCGAGGCGCAATCGCCAGCGAGGCACAATGCATAGCGGTCGGCACCCGGTAAGCCGGAGACTTGGCCATCCGCCTGAAATTGCACGGTGCTGCCTTCGCCCTGGCCGTTGGTGATTTTCCAGTCACCACCCAGATAGGCCGAATACAGCGCCCGTTCGAAACTGGCGCCAATCGGTGCGCCTTCCGGCACCGGAATCTGTGCACGGTCGAAAACCTGCTCCGGTTCGTTGTCGCTGGCAGCTTGCTGCAGTTGCCCGCCATCACGTTTCAGCTCGCTGGCGGAACTGCCATAGAAGTCGACTTTCCAGGCACCGGATTTCTCATCCAGCAGCCTTCCTTCGACGTTCTCAAAACCGTTGGTGTAGCGGGCCTGACTGGCCTTGGTGTTAACGTCCCACTCAAGGTTCGGGCCGTAAGCCTGAAGCGCTTCGCGCAGGGGGCCGCCCTTGGCTGCGGCATTGATCGCCACCTGGTTGATCCAGGTGCCGCTGATGTCACGGTCGGCAGGGTTGCTGGCGCAGCCGCCGAGGAAAATGGCGAGCAGCGGGAGAGCTAGCGCTTTGCGCATGGTGGAATCCTTTCAAAACCTTTTCTTGCAGCAGTCGGCGCGGCGGTTGAAGGCCGCGCCGTGCGCATCACTCGATGACCAGAATGGCATCCATTTCAACCTGCGAACCCTTTGGCAGGGCAGCAACGCCGATGGCAGCGCGGGCCGGGTATGGCTGGTCGAAGTACTTGCCCATGATCTCGTTGACCTTGGCGAAGTGGCTCAGGTCGGTGAGGAAGATGTTCAGTTTGACGATGTCCTTGAACGAACCGCCAGCGGCTTCGGCCACGGCTTTGAGGTTTTCGAACACCTGGACGGTCTGGGCTTCGAAGCCTTCAACCAGTTCCATGGTTTTTGGGTCCAGAGGAATTTGACCCGACATGTAAACGGTGTTGCCGGCCTTGATCGCCTGGGAGTAAGTGCCAATGGCGGCGGGGGCCTTGTCGCTGGTGATAACAGTCTTGGTCATGTATGACTCCTTGTAATGGTTGAGTTATGCACGCATGCGGGTGATGCGGATCACCCCGGTCAGGGCGCGCAGCTTCTTGATCACGCGGGCCAGGTGCACACGGTCGTGGACGCTGACCACCAACTGGACCACGCTGATGCGACCATCGCGTTCGTCCATGCTGATTTTCTCGATATTGCCGTCAGCCGCGTTGACGCTGCTGGCCAGCAGAGCGATCAGGCCGCGCTGGTGTTCCAGCTCGACGCGCAGTTCGACGTTGAATTCGCCGGTGACATCCTTGGCCCACGAGAGCTGGATGCATTTTTCCGGGTTGTGCCGGATTTCGCTGATGTTGCGGCAGTTGTCCAGGTGCACGACCATGCCTTTGCCCGCCGACAGGTGCCCGACGATCGGGTCGCCCGGGATCGGCGTGCAGCACTTGGCGTAGCTCAATACCAGACCTTCGGTACCGCGAATGGCCAGCGGTCCTTCCGGGCTTGGCAACTGTTCGCCTTCGCCGAGCAGCCGTCGGGCAACGACGTAAGCCATGCGGTTGCCGAGGCCAATGTCTTCGAGCAAGTCTTCGATCAGTTCGAGGCGGTACTCGGTGAGCATGGCTTTGACGCGTTCGGCCGGGATCTTCTCCAGCGAACTGTCGAAACCGTTGAGCACCTTGTTCAGCAGGCGTTCGCCGAGGCTGATGGACTCGGAGCGACGTTGCAGTTTCAGCGCATGGCGGATGTGCGTGCGCGCCTTGCCGGTGACGACGAAATTGAGCCATGCCGGATTCGGTCGGGCGCCGGGGGCGCTGACGATCTCGACCGTGGAGCCGCTTTGCAGCGGTTCGGACAGCGGCGCGAGACGACGGTTGATCCGGCAGGCAATGCAGCTGTTGCCAACGTCGGTGTGCACCGCGTAGGCAAAGTCGACCGCCGTGGAGCCTTTCGGCAGCTCCATGATCCGGCCTTTTGGCGTGAACACGTAGACCTCGTCCGGGAACAGGTCGATCTTCACGCTCTCGATGAATTCCAGCGAGTTGCCGGCGCGTTGCTGCATTTCCAGCACGCCTTTTACCCACTGACGGGCGCGGGCGTGAGTGCCTTTCGGCTGTTCGTCACCGCTGGATTTGTACAGCCAATGGGCGGCGATGCCGTTGTTGGCCATCTCTTCCATTTCGCGGGTACGGATCTGAATCTCGATCGGTACGCCGTGCATGCCGAACAGCGTGGTATGCAGCGACTGATAGCCGTTGGCCTTGGGGATCGCGATGTAATCCTTGAAGCGCCCCGGCAACGGTTTGTACAAATTATGTACAGCGCCCAGCACGCGGTAGCAGGTATCGACCTTGTCGACGATGATCCGGAACGCGTAGACGTCCATGATCTCGTTGAAGGCCCGACGCTTGCCGCGCATTTTCTTGTAGATGCCGTAGAGGTGTTTCTGGCGACCGCTGACTTCGCCCTGGATGCCGTCGATGGCGAGGCAATGGCCGAGGGATTCTTCGATCTTGTTGACGATTTCCTTGCGATTGCCCCGGGCGCGTTTGACCGCCTGGTAGATCCGCGCGGAACGCATCGGGTGCATGGCCTTGAAGCCGAGGTCTTCGAATTCGATGCGGATCGCATGCATGCCCAGCCGGTTGGCGATGGGCGCATAGATTTCGAGGGTTTCCTTGGCGATCCGGCGGCGTTTTTCGCCGGACAGCACTTCCAGCGTGCGCATGTTGTGCAGGCGGTCGGCAAGCTTGACCAGGATCACGCGAATGTCGCGCGCCATGGCCATGGCCATTTTCTGGAAGTTTTCGGCTTGGGCTTCGGCCTTGGTCTCGAAATTCATCTGGGTCAGTTTGCTGACCCCATCGACCAGTTCGGCCACGGTTTCACCGAACTGCGCTTGCAGCGCTTCTTTGGCGATACCGGTGTCTTCGATCACGTCATGCAGCATCGCGGCCATCAGACTCTGATGGTCCATGTGCATGTCGGCAAGAATATTCGCCACCGCAAGAGGATGCGTGACATACGCCTCGCCGCTGCGACGGCGCTGACCGTCATGGGCTTGTTCGGCGTAGAAATACGCTCGGCGGACCAGGTTGACCTGGTCGTTGCCGAGGTAGGTCGATAAGCGATCGGCGAGGGCGTCTATGCTCGGCATGATAATTCCTGCCGTAAGCTGTGATCCCGCGCCGTGCTACGTCGACCAGGCATAGGCTTAGACGGCCTCGTTGGACTCGTCCTCGAACGCTGCGAACAGCGGTTCGTCTTCGACGATCTCAGCGTTGGCGATGAACTCGTAGCTCATCAGGCCTTCAGCGATTTCACGCAGGGCAACAACGGTAGGCTTGTCGTTTTCCCACTGAACCAGTGGCTCTTTGCCGCCGGTGGCCAGTTGACGGGCACGTTTGGTAGAGAGCATGACCAGCTCAAAACGGTTTTCCACGTGGTTCAGGCAGTCTTCAACGGTTACGCGGGCCATGGTATTCCTCGGAGCGAATGCAATATGCGCGCTGCCCGGTTGGGCGAGCGGACTCAACAGTTTAAAAAATCACCAGCGATTAGGGAAGCGCTGATTTTTTGACCAAGCCCTTCAACGCGCTGCAAGCTCCAATGTAAAGCGCTTGCAGGCGTTTTGGGAAGTGCTGATTAACCGAGCAATTCGGCAAGCAATTTGCCGAAACGTACCTGCTGGCGTTTCTGTTGGAGTTGATTGGCGCGGAAAATCGCCTTCAGATCGTCCAGTGCGTGAGCAAAATCGTCGTTGATGATCAGGTAGTCGTACTCGACATAGTGACTCATCTCGCTGACCGCTTCGCGCATCCGGCCGTCAATGATCTCGTCGCTGTCCTGACCGCGGTTGGTCAGGCGCTGGTGCAGGGCTTGAAGCGATGGCGGCAGGATAAAGATCGAGCGTGCTTGCGGCATCAACTTGCGCACTTGCTCGGCGCCTTGCCAGTCGATTTCCAGAATCAGGTCGTGACCTTCGTCCAGCGTCTGCTGCAGGCGGCTTTGCGAGGTACCGTAGAAGTTGCCGAAGACTTCGGCGCGTTCGAGGAAGTCGCCATGCTCGCCCATCTTCACAAACTCTTCGCGGGTCACGAAGTGATAGTTCACGCCGTCCACTTCGCCCGGACGCATGGCGCGGGTGGTGTGCGAAACCGAAACGCGAATTTCCGGTATGGCGTCGGTCAAAGCCTTGACCAGGCTGCTTTTGCCCGCGCCCGATGGCGCGGAAATAATGTACAGAGTGCCGGTGCTGTGGGTCATGTCGGGGTTGCCTTACTCAATATTCTGCACTTGTTCACGCATCTGCTCGATCAACACCTTGAGGTTGACGGCGGCTTGGGTGCTGCGCGGGTCGAAGGCCTTGGAGCCCAGTGTGTTGGCTTCGCGGTTGAGTTCCTGCATCAGGAAGTCCAGGCGGCGCCCGGCAGCGCCGCCGGACTTCAGTACCCGGCGCACTTCGATGATGTGGGTGCTCAGGCGATCCAGTTCTTCGGCCACATCGCTCTTTTGCGCGAGCATGACCATTTCCTGTTCGAGGCGCTGCGGGTCCAGCTCGGCTTTCATGTCGTTGAAGCGGTCGAGGACTTTCTGGCGTTGGGTGGCGAGCATCTGTGGCACCAGTTCACGCAGGGTCACTACGTCTTCTTCAATGGAAGTCAGGCGCTCGTTGATCAGGCGTGCCAGCTCCGCGCCTTCGCGCTCGCGGCCGGCCTTCAACTCTTTCAGGCCTTGATTGAACAGGGCCAGTGCGTCGGCGTTCAATGCCTGCGGGTCAGTCGCATCACCCACGAGTACACCGGGCCAGGCCAGCACTTCCAGGGGATTGAGTGCGGCAGGATTCTTGATCAGGCCGGCAATGGTCTCGGCTGCTGCGACCAGTTGCGCGGCGCGCTCGCGATCGACTTGCAGGGTTTTGCCGGTGCTTTCTTCGGTGAACCGCAGGGTGCATTCGAGTTTGCCTCGCGACAGGCCCTGACGCAGCGCTTCACGCACCGCGCCTTCGAGGTCGCGAAACGACTCTGGCAGACGCAAATGTGGCTCCAGATAGCGGCTGTTGACCGAGCGCAGCTCCCAGCTCAGGGTGCCCTGGGCGCCGGCTTTTTCGACGCGGGCGAAGGCGGTCATGCTGTGCACCATGGCGGTGACCTCGCAATGCAGATCGGCGCAGCAGGATGTTCCGCAGGCTCGATATCAATGAATTTAAGCCGACTGGCAGCAAAGGCGCAGGATTGTAGCGCAGTGCGGCGAATGCGCCCAAACACACGGTGTGACAAAGGGCTGCAGCCCGTCGGTAATCGGTGTTTCAGGGGCTTCGAGCGTCGCCCGGATTTTTTAACGAGTGCCCAGGCGCGGTGCAGCGCTCTATAATGCTCGGCAGTTTTCCGTCCCCAGTACAGGTATTCCCTATGAAACGTCCAAGTGGTCGCGCTGCCGATCAGCTCCGCTCGATCCGCATTACCCGCAACTACACCAAACACGCCGAGGGATCCGTACTGGTCGAATTCGGTGATACCAAAGTCATCTGCACCGTCAGCGTCGAAAACGGCGTGCCGCGTTTCCTCAAGGGCCAGGGCCAAGGCTGGTTGACTGCCGAATACGGCATGCTGCCGCGTGCTACCGGCGAGCGTAACCAGCGTGAAGCGAGCCGTGGCAAGCAGGGCGGTCGCACCCTGGAAATCCAGCGTCTGATCGGTCGTTCCCTGCGCGCTGCGCTGGACATGTCCAAGCTGGGTGACGTCACCCTTTACGTTGACTGCGACGTGATCCAGGCTGACGGTGGCACTCGCACCGCTTCTATCACTGGCGCAATGGTTGCACTGGTTGATGCGCTGAAAGTGATCAAGAAGCGTGGCGGCCTGAAGGGTGGCGATCCGCTCAAGCAAATGATCGGTGCGGTATCCGTCGGCATGTATCAGGGCGAGGCCGTGCTGGATCTGGACTATCTTGAAGATTCCGCTGCCGAGACCGACCTCAACGTAGTGATGACCAGCACCGGTGGTTTCATCGAAGTACAGGGCACCGCTGAAGGCGCGCCGTTCCAGCCTGAAGACTTGAACGCCATGCTGGAACTGGCCAAGCAGGGCATGAACGAAATCTTCGAACTGCAAAAGGCTGCACTGGCCGACTGAGCAGGTTGATAACCGCAAGGAGGACGCGATGAGTGACGAGCAAGAGTTGCTGCCCAAACCGAGCCAAGAGGTTCGCCAATGGGCGATGTTTTGTCACTTGTCCGCCTTGTTGGGGATCTGGATTCCATTCGGCAATTTGATCGGGCCGTTGATCCTGTGGCAGATGAAGCGCGAGACAGACCCGTTCATCGATGCCCAAGGCAAGGAGGCGCTGAATTTTCAGATCACTGTCGCCATTGCATCGTTGATCTGCTTTCTGCTGATGGTGCTGATCATCGGTTTCTTTCTGTTGGGAATACTGGCTATCGGCGCACTGGTTTTGACGATCATTGCCGGAGTGAAAGCCAATGAAGGTTTTCCTTACAGATATCCATTTACGTGGCGCCTGATCAAATAAGAAACGCGCAAAGTTCTAATACCAATGCCCTGACATGTCAGGGCATTTTTATTTATGCAGCATAATTAATCGTTACTGTATGTAGGAATAGTCTGGCTGCGATGACAAGTCCTGTTATTTTCGCATATACACTTTTAGTCACAACTGCATTGGCTTGGTTAGGATTCATGTCCTTGGAATCAAGGTCAACGATTGTTAAAGTTGCTCGGCTAATATTTCTAATGAAATATTAAGATATGTTCAAGCCATCGAAGGCTCTTGAATTCCCGAGTAATCAGTGTTGAGACAATCAGCCGGTTCAGGGGGTGGATGCAGGTAAAAATTCGCCTCTGAATAAATAGCCAAGAATAATTCCAATGATTCAGCTCGATTTTTACGGAACGCTTGTGGCCGCTTCCTTAGTACTTCTACTGGGGCGCGGGCTCGTTAGGCGTGTTGGCTTCATGCGCAGTTACAATATCCCTGAACCTGTCGCAGGTGGCTTGGTAGTTGCCTTGATTTTACTGTTACTGCGAACGTTCGATATTGAAATTCGCTTTGATACTTCCTTGCAAACACCTTTGATGCTGGCCTTTTTTGCCACCATTGGGCTGAGCGCAGACTTTGCCAGTCTGAAAAAAGGCGGGCGCATCGTCGGAATATTCCTGCTGGCGGTCACCGGTCTGTTGGTGGTGCAGAATGCGATGGGGATCGGGTTGGCAAAAATGCTTGGGCTCGACCCGTTGATGGGGCTGCTGACCGGATCGATCACCCTGGCGGGCGGTCATGGAACCGGCGCTGCTTGGGGCACGGTATTCAGCGAGAAGTACGGTCTGGCCTCGGCGTCCGAACTGGCGATGGCCTCCGCGACGTTTGGTCTGGTGCTGGGTGGTTTGATCGGCGGGCCGGTTGCGCGGTTGCTCATCAAGCGAGTGGAGGTGCCCGGTTGCAATCAGCAGGAAGTGCCACGGTTGCCAAAAGGTTTTGAACAGCCGAACAAGGAGCGCTCGATCACGCCATTTTCGTTTGTCGAAACCCTCGCTCTGATTGCAGTCAGCTTGCTCGCGGGCAATCTGTTGAACGGCCTGCTGCAAGGGACTGCATTCGAGTTGCCGACGTTTGTGTGTGTCCTGTTTGTAGGCGTTGTGCTGCGCAACGGTCTTTCAGCGCTGGGCTTGTATCAGGTGTTTGAGCGTGAGGTCTCGGTACTGGGTAATGTCAGTCTGTCGTTGTTTCTGGCGATCGCCCTGATGTCGCTCAAGTTGTGGGATCTGGCCGCGCTAGCGCTGCCGATCTTCATCATTCTGGCGATGCAGGCCATGGTCATGGCGCTGTTCGCGATTTTCGTGACATTCCGGGTGATGGGCCGTAATTACGATGCCGCCGTCCTGGCGGCGGGACATTGCGGTTTTGGCCTGGGTGCCACGCCGACTGCCATTGCCAACATGCAGGCCGTGACGCAGCGCTACGGCCCCTCGCAGATCGCTTTTCTGGTGGTGCCGATGGTCGGAGCGTTCTTCATCGACATAATCAATGTCATCGTGATCAAGCTATATCTGGCCTTACCGTTCTTCGCCGCAGTCTGAATTCGAGCCTGTCTGGAAGTGCCGCATAAAAAATGCCCGTATCTTGCGATACGGGCATTTTTTGTACTGCAAAACGACGCTTAGATGGTCAGCGTCCAGTCGTAGTCGACGATCAGCGGTGCGTGCTGCGAGAACCGTGGCTGACGTGGCAGGCGTGCGCTGCGCACAAAGCGTCGCAGGCCTGGAGTCAGGATCTGGTAATCGAAACGCCAGCCCAGATTGAGCATCTCGGCCTGTTCGCTGTCCGGCCACCAGCTGTACTGGTCGCCTTCACGGCTGACTTCGCGCAGGGCATCTACGTAGCCCATGTTGCCGACAATCTCGTCCATCCAGGCGCGTTCTGGCGCCAGGAAGCCCGGAGATTGCTGGCTGTCGCGCCAGTTCTTGATGTCGAGCTTCTGCTGCGCCACGTACAACGAGCCACAATAAATGTACTCGCGACGTTTGCGTCGCTGTTTGTCCAGGTACTTGCCGAAGTCGTCCATGAGCTTGAACTTCTGGTTCAAGTCCTCGTCGCCGTTCATCCCCGAAGGGAGCAGCAAGGTGGCAATACTGACTTTGTCGAAATCTGCTTGCAGGTAGCGCCCGTAGCGGTCGGCCGTCTCGAAACCGAGACCGCTGATGACAGCCTTCGGTTGCAACCGCGAATACAAAGCCACGCCGCCTTGGGCAGGGACTTCAGCATCGCAGGCATAAAGGAAGTAGCCATCCAGTTGGAAGGCTGGGTCATCCAGTTCAAAGGCGGAGGCACGGGTGTCCTGCAGGCAGATGACGTCGGCATTCTGTGCTTGCAGCCAACTGAGCAAACCACGCTCGACTGCAGCCTGAATACCATTGACGTTCACACTGATGATCCGCATAAATGGCCCCAAAAATCGCGTGCGTGTATGATACACGGCGTCAAGCTAATTAGCTAAATCCGTGGTATTTGGGGTTTTTTTCATGCAAGCGTATCAGCGCGATTTCATTCGTTTTGCCATCGATCGCGGCGTTTTGCGCTTCGGTGAGTTCACCCTGAAGTCCGGGCGCGCCAGTCCTTACTTCTTCAACGCCGGCCTGTTCAATTCGGGCTCGGCCTTGGCGCAGCTCGGGCGTTTCTACGCTGCGGCCATCGCTGAAAGCGGTATTCCTTTCGACGTTCTGTTCGGCCCGGCCTACAAAGGCATCCCGCTGGCGGCAACTACTGCCGTTGCGCTGGCCGAGCATCACGACCGTGACCTGCCATGGTGCTTCAACCGCAAGGAAGCCAAGGCTCATGGCGAAGGCGGTAGTCTGGTCGGCGCGCCATTGACCGGTGATGTGCTGATCATCGATGACGTGATTACCGCCGGCACCGCAATCCGTGAAGTGATGCAGATCATCGCCTCGCAGGACGGCGCCAAGGCTGCCGGCGTACTGATTGCCCTGAACCGTCAGGAGCGTGGCAATGGTGAGTTGTCGGCCATCCAGGAAGTCGAGCGCGACTTCGGCATTCCTGTGATCAGCATTGTTTCGCTGAATCAGGTGCTGGAATTCCTTGCCGATGATCCGCAGCTCAAGCAACACCTGCCAGCCGTGGAAGCGTACCGCGCCCAGTTCGGCGTCTGATACGACATCATTCTGTAGGAGCTGCCGAAGGCTGCGATCTTTTGATCTTAAAAACAGAATCAAAAGATCGCAGCCTTCGGCAGCTTCTGCAGGGGGGGCGGTTTAACGCAGGTTTCGCCATTTTCTGAGCAGTTTCACGGTTAATCCCGTGTTGATCAGTGCAAATGCCAGCAACGCCATTACGACCATTACGTACAGCGTGCGATCCACATCAAAATCCCACAGATCCAGTGTGCTGCTGCGAATAATCCCCACCGCAGCCGGCAGGTTGACGTAAAACAGCGCCACAAACGCGCACGTCAGCGGCAGCGCGCGCCCGTAAAAAGCCCCCCGAACCTTGTCCCTGCTGCGTTTTCTGTTCAGCGGCCCCGACTGGTATTCATCCAGCGCCAGCGCTTCACTGAGCGCCGGCCACGCCAGATTGAACATGAACGTGGTCAGGGTCAGCAGCAAGCCACTGACCGCGACGATGTCACTGAACGGCATTGAGCCCCAGCGTCGTGCAGAGCAAGTCGTGGGAGTCTTCGCTGATCTCGAACTGCCCGGCGCTGCCTTTGCGCTTGGTGATGGGTTTGAAGGTCGGCTCGTTCTGGGTGATCAGCATGTTCAGCTCATCGCGAATCACGTCCGAGCTGATGACCACCAGAAACACGGTTTGCGCGTGTTCGGCTGTCTCGATCACCGCGCGCATGCTGTGCTGGAGGATGTCGTCGAGCTGATTGCGAAAGCGTGAAACGGTGTTCTTCAGCAAGGTTTTGCTTTGGCTCTGGGTCAGCTGGAAGATCGTCGAGATCTGCGACTCGGTCGGTAGTGTTTGCCCGAAGTAGCTTTGAATCAGGTAGAGCAGGCGATCCTGCTTGGCCTCGTCAGCGCGACTGGGCATGCCGCCCTCGACCAGCATTTTCAGGTATTCGGTCAGACTGGCCTTGGCTATACGCTGCAAGGCGTGGGCGATTTCCGCGTCGCCGATGCGCAAGGTTTTCTTGACCGGTTCCTTTTGTTCCAGCTCGAAAGCGTCGGCGTCAATCGTGAACGAGATCTGCATGTCTCAGGCGCTCCGGGGTTATTTTTTGTTCGAGGGCGTGATGACCTCGGCGCTTTTGATGTTGGCAGGCTGTTCTGGATAAGGGTCTTTGATCGCATCACCTTGCCCAGTGAGGATTTTCCAGCCATTCAACGCATGTGCTGTTTTGCGAAATTGCGGGCACGGAGGCATCGAGGTCTTGGCTTGATTGGAATACTGATGGCCGCAATCAACACACTCGTAAGTGCCAGGGGAAACATCGCTGCCGTAAGGGACGTAATCTTTTTGCATGGGTAAGTCTCCGGTGGATGAAGGGAGGATCCTAGGGAGATTTGTTCTGAGGGAATGTCGGACGTTTCGCTGAGTTATGTCGGACGTTTCTTGCGGGCACAAAAAAGATCGCAGCCTTCGTCAGCTCCTACAGGGAATTCATACAAATGAAATTCCGTGTGATGTAGGAGCCGACGCAGGCTGCGATCTTTGGCTTTTCAGCAATTACCGATCAAGGACGCTTGCGATTGCTGATCAGCGTACCCACACCGGTATCAGTGAAGATTTCCAGCAGGATCGCGTTAGGCACTCGACCGTCAATGATCAACGAACTACCGACGCCGCCCTGAACCGCTTCCAGCGCGCAGCGAATCTTCGGCAGCATGCCGCCGTAGATGGTGCCGTCGGCGATCAGATCGTCGACCTGCTGGGTGCTAAGGCCAGTCAGCACGGTGCCCGACTTGTCCATCAGGCCGGCGATGTTGGTCAGCAGCATCAGCTTCTCGGCTTTCAACGCCTCGGCAACTTTACCAGCGACCAGGTCAGCGTTGATGTTGTACGACTCGCCGTTCTCACCCACGCCAATCGGCGCGATGACCGGGATGAAGTTGCCTTTGACCAGCAAGTTCAGCAGTTCGGTGTTGATCCCGACCACTTCACCTACCTGACCGATGTCGATGATTTCCGGCTGAGTCATCTCCGGCGTCTGGCGGGTCACGGTGAGCTTCTTCGCACGAATCAGCCCGGCGTCTTTACCGGTAAGGCCGATGGCGCTGCCGCCGTGACGGTTGATGAGGTTGACGATGCTCTTGTTGACCTGGCCGCCGAGGACCATTTCCACCACGTCCATGGTCGCGGCATCGGTGACTCGCATGCCATCGACGAAATGGCTTTCGATCGACAGGCGCTTGAGCAGATCACCGATCTGCGGGCCGCCACCGTGCACGACCACCGGGTTGATGCCCACGGCTTTCATCAAGACGATGTCGCGGGCGAAGCCGGTTTTCAGCTCCTCGCTTTCCATCGCGTTGCCGCCGTATTTGATCACCAGGGTCTTGCCGACATAGCGTCGGATGTAAGGCAACGCTTCGGACAGGACCTGGGCGGTATGGGCGGCGGCTTCGCGTTCGAGGGTCATTCAGGGCTCCGGGTGGATCAGAACGGTAGTTGGAGATCAGGTGCAACGCGTTTCAGTTGGGCGTGGAACACATCCTTGATGCGTTGCAATTCAGCCTCGTCATCGGCCTCGAAGCGCAG
Source organism: Pseudomonas sp. R84 (assembly GCF_009834515.1). Lineage (NCBI taxonomy): Bacteria > Pseudomonadati > Pseudomonadota > Gammaproteobacteria > Pseudomonadales > Pseudomonadaceae > Pseudomonas > Pseudomonas sp. R84. The sequence goes on along the minus strand of NZ_CP019426.1, from coordinate 6,397,535 downwards.
CACCAGCACCGGTGTGGTGTTGGACGCGCGCACCAGGCCCCAGCCTTTGGCGTAATCGACTCGCACGCCGTCGATGGTGGTCAGGTCAGCGCCTGCGCCCCACTGTGCGTCGTGCAGTGCATCAATGATGCTGAATTTGCTCTCTTCGGTCACATGGATATTGATTTCCGGCGTAGAAATATCGTTCGGGAAGGTCGCAAACAGCTCTTCCGCAGTGGATTTTTCCTTGCTAAGGATCTCCAGCAGCCGTGCGGCGCTGTAGATACCGTCGTCGAAGCCGAACCAGCGTTCCTTGAAGAAGATGTGCCCGCTCATTTCGCCGGCCAATAGCGCACCGGATTGTTTCATTTTCTTTTTGATCAACGAATGACCGGTCTTCCACATTAGCGGTCGGCCGCCGTATTCCTTGATCAGCGGCACCAGACGGCGGGTGCATTTGACGTCGAAGATGATTTCCGCGTCCGGATTGCGCGCCACTACGTCGCGGGCGAACAGCATCAGCAGGCGATCGGGGTAGACGATGCTGCCGGTGTTGGTCACCACGCCGACACGGTCGCCGTCGCCGTCGAAGGCGAGGCCGATGTCGGCGTTGGTTTCCTTGACCTTGGCGATCAGGTCGACGAGGTTTTCAGGCTTGCCCGGATCCGGGTGGTGGTTCGGGAAGTTGCCGTCGACCTCACAGAACAGCGGAATCACTTCGCAATTCAGCGCTTCGATCAGTTGCGGGGCAATCACGCCGGCCGCGCCGTTGCCGCAGTCGACCACGACCTTCATGCGCCGGGCCAGTTTGATGTCCTGGACGATTTCGGTGTTGTAGCGGTCGAGGATTTCTACTTGGGTGACGCTGCCCGTGCCGCTGCTCAAGTTGTTGGTCTTGAGGCGTTCATGCAGGGCCTGGATCTGTTCGTTGGCGAGGGTGTCGCCGGCGATGACGATCTTGAAACCGTTGTAGTTCGACGGGTTGTGGCTGCCGGTGAGCATCACCCCGGATTTGCCGGCCAGGACGTTGGCGGCGTAGTACAGCGCCGGCGTCGGCACCAGACCGACATCGCTGACGTGGCAGCCGCTCTCGGCGATGCCGCGGATCAGCTCGGCAACCAGTTCGGGGCCGGACAAGCGGCCGTCGCGACCGACGGACACGTTCGGCTCACCTTGGGCCAGGCTCTGCGAACCGATGGCGCGGCCAATCCAGTAAGCAGTTTCGGCATTGAGGAATTCCGGCACGGTGCCGCGAATGTCATAGGCGCGGAAAATGCTGTCGGGCAGCTTCGGGGCAATCTTGGCTGGGGTGCTCATCTACGGAAATGCTCCATCTCGAAAGTGGCGGGACAGACCGACGAATCGTTCGACGGCAGGCTCAAACTGAAGGGTATGACGGCGTTTTCCACAGAGAGTTCGTGGTGCGAAAGGGCCATGACGCCTCGGCTGGCGTGACTTTCGGCCGGCAAAACCTTGATTTTTGGCGGTAAACCATTCAACTGATCTGCCTGAAATTTTCCCCTGTGGCGCTGTCTCCGGCAGCGCCTGCAGGGGATTTTTCCGCTTAGTTGGTGCCGGTGTGGCCGAAGCCACCGGTGCCGCGTTCGCTTTGGTCAAACTGCTCGACTATCTCAAAGTGAGCTTGAACCACGGGTACAAGAACCAATTGAGCGATACGTGAGCCAACCTCGATGTTGAATGCAGTCGATCCGCGGTTCCAGCATGAAACCATCAATTCGCCTTGGTAGTCGGAATCGATCAGACCGACGCTATTGCCCAGCACTATGCCGTGTTTATGACCCAGCCCTGAGCGAGGCAAAATCAACGCTGCCAGACCCGGGTCGCCAACGTGGATAGATAATCCTGTTGGGATGAGCAGGGTTTCTCCTGGATTCAGCATCGTGTCCTGTTGGAGCATGGCTCTCAGGTCCAGGGCAGCGGAACCCAGAGTGGCGTATTGCGGCAGCGGGAATTCGCTGCCGATGCGTGGGTCGAGGATCTTGGCTTGCAAAGCGTGCATGTAAATTAAACCTGGTTCAGACGTTCGGCGATAAAAGTGACCAGTTGGCGAGCGATCTTGCTCTTGCTGGTCTGGGCGAAAACCGTGGCGTGCAGCGCACGGTCAATCACGCTGCAGGCGTTTTCTTCACTGTTGAAACCGATGCTCGGGTTGGCGACGTCGTTGGCGACGATCAAATCGAGATTCTTGTCCTTCAGCTTGCGTGCAGCGTAGTCGAGCAGGTGTTCGGTCTCGGCGGCGAAGCCGACACTGAACGGACGGTCGGGACGGGTCGCGATGGTGGCCAGAATGTCTGGATTGCGCACCATTTGCAGGACAAAGCCGTCACCGCTCGTAGGATCTTTCTTGAGTTTTTGCGGGGCGACGACTTCCGGGCGGTAGTCCGCAACGGCTGCCGAGGCGATGAACACGTCGCACGGGATCGCCGATTCACAGGCTGCGAGCATGTCGCGGGCGCTGACCACGTCTATGCGTGTGACGCGATCTGGCGTCGGCAGGTGCACCGGGCCGCTGATCAGGGTCACACGGGCGCCGGCTTCCACGGCTGCTTCGGCGAGGGCAAAGCCCATTTTTCCGGAGCTGTGATTGGTGATGTAGCGCACCGGGTCGATGTTTTCCTGGGTCGGGCCGGCGGTAATGACCACGTGCTTGCCGGTCAGTGCCTGACGCTGGAAACAGTCCGCTGCGCATTGCGCCAGATCGGTGGCTTCCATCATGCGGCCCATGCCGACGTCGCCGCAGGCCTGACTGCCAGACGCCGGGCCGAAGGCCTTAAGGCCACGGCTTTCCAGGAGTTGCAGGTTGGCCTGGGTCGCCGGATCGCGCCACATCGCTTGATTCATTGCCGGAGCAACGGCGACGACAGCGTCGGTGGCCAACACTAAAGTGGTCAGCAAATCGTTGGCGATGCCTTGGGCAAGACGGGCAATCAGGTCGGCGGTGGCCGGGGCGATCAGCACCAGATCGGCCCATTTGGCCAGCTCGATGTGACCCATCGCGGCTTCGGCGGCCGGGTCGAGCAAGTCGAGGTGAACCGGGTGGCCGGACAAGGCCTGCATGGTCAGCGGGGTGATGAACTCGGCGCCACCGTGGGTCATGACCACGCGCACTTCGGCACCCTGGTCGATCAGGCGACGAACCAGATCGGCGCTCTTGTAGGCCGCGATGCCGCCGCCGACGCCCAGAACGATGCGTTTCCGATACAGCCGCTGCATAGGTCTGCCTTTCATTTCGTTGATGACTGCGATGCGATGCCCCTCCCCAGGGTTGAATCGACCGCAAAAAAGATGGGCTACGATATCACAGCGACCGCTACGGAACAGCGGCGCCCACAGACAGGGAATGTGTATGAGTATTCGCGATTGGCCTGCGGCGGAACGCCCGCGGGAAAGGTTATTGGAACACGGTGCAGCGAGCCTTTCGGATGCTGAGTTATTGGCCATTTTTCTGCGCACCGGATTGCCCGGAATAAGCGCTGTGGACCTGGCGCGCAATCTGTTGACTCAATTCGGTAGCCTGCGTTTGCTGCTTGAGGCCGATCAGGACGCATTCAGCAAACAATTGGGGCTCGGACCGGCAAAGTTTGCGCAACTGCAAGCTGCTCAGGAAATGAACAGGCGACATCTGGCTGAGAAATCACGGCAGAAACCAGCCCTGGAAAACCCTCAGGTCGTTCGCGATTATCTGAAATCGATGCTGCGCCACGAACCGCATGAGGTGTTTGGTTGCCTGTTTCTCGACTCCAAACATCAAGTACTGAATTTCGAGATACTGTTTCGCGGCTCGATCGACAACACCAGCGTGCATCCGCGCGAGGTGGTGAAGCGATGTTTGGCCAATAACGCGGCGGCGTTGATCCTGTGCCACAACCATCCATCGGGGAATACCGACCCCAGTCAGGCAGATCGGCTGCTGACCAAGCGCCTGCAAAAGGCGCTGGAGCTGATTGATGTACGGGTGCTGGATCACTTCATCGTCGGCGATGGGGAGCCGTTATCGATGGCGGAGTGTGGCTGGATGTAACGCCCAGGAACGATCAAATCCCTGTGGGAGCGAGCTTGCTCGCGAAGGCGTCGTGTCAGTCAGCATCACTTTTACGGACAGACCGCTTTCGCGAGCAAGCTCGCTCCCACAGGTTTGATTGCATCCACAGAGTTATGTGCCGGGCAGGTTATTTCAGGTTGACCTTGGAATAGTCCTGCCGGCCAAACGGGCTCACGGAGTAACCCTGCACATCCTTGCGCGTCAGCGCGTAGGCAGTCGGGTGCGCCAGCGGCAGCCACAACGCCTGCTGCTGAATCTGCGTCTGCGCCTGTTCGTACAGTTTGGTGCGCACACCTTGCTCACTGGTGGTCTTGCCGGCGCTGATCAGCTTGTCGAGATCAGCATTGCAGTAGCGCGCAAAGTTGGTGCCCGACTTGACCGCTGCGCAGGAAAACTGCGGCGTGAGGAAGTTGTCCGGGTCGCCGTTATCGCCGGCCCAGCCCATGAACAGCAGGTCATGCTCGCCCGCCTTGGCGCGACGGATCAGCTCGCCCCACTCGATCACACGGATTTCCGCTTGAATGCCGATTTCCGCCAGATCCGACTGCAGCATCTGCGCGCCCAGACTCGGGTTTGGGTTGAGCAGGCTGCCCGACGGACGCGTCCAGATGGTGGTCTGGAAGCCATCCTTCAACCCGGCCTTGACCAACAACGCCTTGGCTTTGGCGACATCGTGCGGGTACCCCGGCAGGTTCTTCGCGTAGCTCCAGGTGTTCGGCGGGTAAGGGCCGTTGGCGGCTTCGGCGGTGTCTTCAAACACGGCTTTGATGTAGTTGGCCTTGTCGAAGGCGAGGTTGATCGCCTGACGCACTTCTGGTTTGTCCAGCGGCGGATGCTGGCTGTTGATGCCGACGAATCCGGTCATGAACGCGTCAGTCTTTTCGACTTTCAGCGTCGGTTCTTTCAGCGCGGCCTGTACGTCCAAAGGTTTTGGCGACAGGGCGATCTGGCATTCATTGCGCCGCAGTTTTTGCAGGCGCACGTTAGCGTCCGGGGTGATGGCGAAGATCAACGGATCCACCGCAGGCTTGCCACCGAAGTAATCCGGGTTGGCCTTGTAACGGATCGCTGCGTCTTTCTGGAAACGGTTGAACACGAACGGGCCGGTGCCGATCGGCTGGCTGTTGAGCTTGTCCGTGGCGTTGGCCTTCATCAGTTTGTCGGCGTATTCGGCGGAGTAGATCGAGGCGAAGCCCATGCTCAGGGTCGCCAGGAATGTCGAATCAGGATGATCAAGGGTGAAGCGCACGGTCAGCGGATCGAGCGCGTCAATCTTCTTGATCAGCGCTGGCAACTGCATCGACTGCGCATGCGGGAAGCCGCTTTGAGCGACCTTGTGCCACGGGTTGGCCGGGTCGAGCATGCGGTCGAAGCTGAATTTGACGTCTTCGGCGGTCAACTCGCGGCTCGGTTTGAAGTAATCAGTCGTATGAAATTTCACCTGCGGGTGCAGCTTGAATACATAAGTCAGGCCATCGGTACTGACTTCCCAGCTGTCGGCCAGGCTCGGCACGACTTTGCCGCTGGTGGTATCGAAATCCACCAGGCGGTTCATCAGCACGTCGGCCGAGGCATTGGTGGTGGTCAGCGAGTTGTATTGCACTACGTCGAACCCTTCCGGGCTGGCCTCGGTGCAGACGCTCAGCGCGGCGGCCTGCGCCAGGGGGCTCAGCAGGAGCGGGGCGAGCAACAAGGGTAGGGCAGCGAGGCGCATGGTCGGTTTCCTTTTACAGATCGAAGGCCCATCTGCAAGTGCAGTCTGGAAAAGGCCTACCCTAGAGGGCTGGATTACAAATGACTATCCCCTTTTTGCATTTTAAGGGCACAGTGGTGGCCGTTTTTCAGACCGCGGTGCTTCGCAAAAAGTCTGAAACGCCTGCTTGGGCGACTTTCTGCGACGAGTGGTAAAAATCGATGCCGGCCTTTATCCAAAGCGTTCGCAGACCAAAAAAGCGCCTTTTTACCGATTGATTTCACACCGAATGTTGTTGCACCCCGGTCTTTCTGGTATAAAGCAGCGCTCTTTTCTAGGGGCCCGGTTCCTTCACTGTAGGTGTAGCCGGTAAGACCTCTAAAGAAACGCGGCGCCTGGCGCCAAATGACTGAGAGATTAAGCGGCCAACCCATGCCGGGTTGGGCATGTGGTTTTAGAGGGCTGAGGCATGTCGAGAGTATGTCAAGTTACCGGTAAGGGTCCGGTAACTGGGAATAACATTTCCCACGCAAACAACAAAACCCGTCGTCGTTTCCTGCCGAACCTGCAGCATCACCGCTTCTGGGTTGAAGAAGAGAAACGTTTTGTGCGTCTGCGCGTATCTGCCAAAGGCATGCGTATCATCGACAAGCGTGGCATCACTGTCGTGCTCGCCGAACTTCGCCGCGATGGCAAGATTTAAGGGAGCTAATCATGCGTGAATTGATTCGTTTGATCTCGAGCGCCGGTACTGGTCACTTCTACACTACCGACAAGAACAAGCGTACTACCCCGGACAAAATCGAGATCAAGAAATATGATCCGGTTGTTCGCAAGCACGTGATCTACAAGGAAGGCAAAATCAAGTAATTGATTTTTCCCGACTTACAAAAAAGGCCCGTATCTCACGATACGGGCCTTTTTTGTTGCCTTGATTTTTGTGTCGCCTGTCCTGACGCCTTCGCGAGCAGCTCGCTCCCACAATGGAATGCGGTAGGAATGTGGGAGCGAGCTTGCTCGCGAAGAGGCCGGTAAAATCACCGAAAAACTCAAGCCTTCTGTTCAAAGATCACATAGATCTTGCGGCAAGCCTCAAGCACTTCCCAGGTGCCGCGGAAACCCGCCGGAATTACAAACCGGTCGCCAACACGCAAGGTCTTGGCGTTACCATCGCTGTCACGCAGCACCGAAACCCCCTGCAGGATTTCGCAGTACTCATGCTCGGTGTAATTCACCGTCCACTGCCCGATCGCACCTTCCCAAACGCCAACGCCCATCTGCCCGCAAGGGCTTTCGTACTGATGGAACACCGCTTGCTCAGGATCTCCCTTCAGCACCTTCGCCGGGTCCGGACGATAGCGTTCGGCTTCGCTGCTGGTCAGGCTGATGTCGACGACGTTCTGGATGTTCATTGTTGTTATCCCCCGTGAGTACGGCGCGATTGGCTGGAAAGGGCCAAAGTCTATGTTGATTAAAATCAACACCGCAAGGCCGTATGGCCACCTTATGTCAAATATATTGAAACAACCCCGGCCGCTGGTTTAGGGTGGCGGGTGCCTCTGGCCGAAAAACCGGCTGGCCGGGCAGAATTCCTGAGGACGCTGGCGAAGATCGCGCGGCGCTCGTATTCAACAAGCGGAGGACACTCGAAATGACCACCCTGACTCGTGCCGACTGGGAACAACGCGCCCGCGACCTGAAAATCGAAGGCCGCGCTTATCTCAATGGCGAATACACCGACGCCGTCTCCGGCGAGACCTTCGAGTGCATCAGCCCGGTCGATGGCCGTCTGCTTGGCAAGATCGCCAGCTGTGACGCCGCCGACGCCCAGCGCGCCGTGGAAAACGCCCGCGCCACCTTCAATTCCGGCGTCTGGTCGCGCCTGGCGCCAACCAAGCGCAAAGCCACCATGATCCGTTTTGCCGGCCTGCTGAAGCAGCACGCCGAAGAACTGGCCCTGCTCGAAACCCTCGACATGGGCAAGCCGATCAGCGATTCGCTGTACATCGACGTCCCGGGCGCGGCGCAAGCGCTGAGCTGGAGCGGTGAAGCGATCGACAAGATCTACGACGAAGTCGCCGCTACGCCGCACGACCAGTTGGGTCTGGTGACCCGCGAGCCGGTAGGCGTGGTCGGCGCCATCGTGCCGTGGAACTTCCCACTGATGATGGCTTGCTGGAAACTCGGTCCGGCGCTGTCGACCGGTAACTCGGTGATCCTCAAGCCATCGGAAAAATCCCCGCTGACCGCCATCCGCATCGCCGCACTGGCGGTTGAAGCCGGCATTCCGAAAGGCGTGCTCAACGTGCTGCCGGGCTATGGTCATACCGTTGGCAAGGCGCTGGCCCTGCACAACGACGTCGATACGCTGGTGTTCACCGGTTCGACCAAGATCGCCAAGCAACTGATGATCTACTCCGGCGAATCGAACATGAAACGCGTCTGGCTGGAGGCCGGTGGCAAGAGCCCGAACATCGTCTTTGCCGATGCTCCGGATCTGCAGGCCGCGGCTGAATCCGCCGCCAGCGCCATCGCCTTCAACCAAGGCGAAGTCTGCACCGCCGGCTCGCGTCTGCTGGTCGAGCGTTCGATCAAAGACAAGTTCCTGCCGATGGTGATCGAGGCGCTGAAAGCCTGGAAACCGGGCAATCCGCTGGATCCGGCGACCAACGTTGGTGCGCTGGTGGATACCCAGCAGATGAATACCGTGCTGTCATACATCGAATCCGGTCATACCGATGGCGCCAAATTGGTGGCTGGCGGCAAACGCATTCTGCAGGAAACCGGTGGCACCTACGTTGAGCCAACGATTTTCGACGGCGTGAGCAACGCGATGAAGATCGCTCAGGAAGAGATCTTCGGCCCAGTACTGTCGGTCATCGCTTTCGATACCGCTGAAGAAGCGATCCAGATCGCCAACGACACGCCGTACGGCCTGGCCGCAGCAGTCTGGACCCAGGACATCTCCAAGGCGCACCTGACCGCCAAGGCGCTACGTGCCGGCAGCGTGTGGGTCAACCAGTACGACGGCGGCGACATGACCGCACCGTTTGGCGGCTTCAAGCAATCGGGCAACGGTCGTGACAAGTCGCTGCACGCGTTCGACAAATACACCGAGCTGAAGGCGACGTGGATCAAGCTGTAAGCCGTTAGGAGGGTCTGTTCGCAAGAGCAGAACCTCCAGACGAAGCAGATCCCTGTGGGAGCGAGCCTGCTCGCGAAAGCGGTGTATCAGTCAGCCCATGTGCTGAATGTGCAGCCGTATTCGCGAGCAGGCTCGCTCTCACATTTGTTTGATGCGGCCTCCAAAAAATAATTATCCACAGGAGCGTGGAACATGCGGTGGGCGACGTATTTCGCCGTGTTGGCGTCTGTCTTGAGTGTCGGTCTGGCCCTGGGGGTCAGCATGCCGTTGGTGTCGTTGCGCCTGGAAGGCTGGGGCTACGGCGCCTTCGCCATCGGCGTGATGGCGGCGATGCCAGCGATTGGCGTGTTGTTGGGCGCGAAGATTTCCAGTCATCTGGCGGCACGCTTCGGCACGGCCAATCTGATGCGCCTGTGCCTGTGGGCCGGGGCGCTGTCGATCGGCTTGTTGGCGCTGTTGCCGAGTTACCCGATCTGGCTGGTGCTACGGCTGATGATCGGGGTGATCCTGACCATCGTGTTCATCCTCGGCGAGAGCTGGATCAATCAACTGGTGGTCGAGCACTGGCGCGGTCGCTTGGTGGCGCTGTACGGCAGCAGCTATGCGTTGAGCCAGTTGTCTGGCCCATTGCTGCTGGGTGCGCTCGGCACCGAAGAGGATTACGGATTCTGGGTCGGCGTCGGCCTGCTGTTGGTTTCGCCTTTGCTTCTGTTGGGCCGCAGTGGTGCACCGAGCAGTGAAGCCAGTAGTGTGACGTTCCGCGATCTGTGGGGATTTGCCCGAGAGCTGCCGGCAATTGCCTGGGCGGTGTCATTGTTTGCCGCGTTCGAGGCGATGATCCTGACGTTGCTGCCGGTGTATTGCCTGCAACAGGGCTTCACCGCTGAAATCGCGCTGGCGATGGTCAGCACGGTGGTGGTCGGCGATGCGTTGCTGCAATTGCCGATTGGCGCGTTGGCCGATTATCTGTCGCGGCGTACGTTGTTTGCCGGCTGCGCCGTGGTGTTGATGCTGTCGAGTCTGGCGATTCCGCTGTTGCTCGACACGCTGCTGATCTGGCCACTTTGGGTATTGTTCGGGGCGAGTGCCGGTGGTTTGTTCACCCTGTCGCTGATTCTGATTGGCGAGCGTTATCGCGACGATGCGCTGGTGCGGGCGAACGCGCACATTGCGCAGCTATGGGGTGTGGGTTGTCTGGTCGGGCCGCTCGCGGCCGGGGCGGGCAGTCAGTGGATCAGCGGGCATGCGTTGCCGTTGTTGATGGCGATTGGGGCGTTTGGGTTGGTTCTGCTGCTTTTGCGTCAGGGTGCGTTTGGCCCAGTGACCGAGCCTGCGTAGATCTTTTGCTCTTTAAAGCATTCGCTCAAGCCCGACAGTGGTGCTGAACCACGCGTTGAACCGCCGCCACCAACTCCCCGGCTCCTTGGTCAGGGTGTGCATCTGGCCGTTGTCCTCAGTGATCCAGACAATCTGGCCATCCTGCAATTTCGCCTCGTAACTCAGCGCTGGCGCCATGCCTTGCAGCGCCAGTTCGCGCACATGCCCGGCCAGCTCAGGGCTGTCCACCAACACCCCGACCTCGGTATTCCACAGCACCGAGCGCGGGTCGAAGTTGAACGAGCCGATGAAAGACTTCTGCCGATCAAAGATCATCGCTTTGCTGTGCAGGCTTGAATCGGAACCGCGAAACGACTTGCTGTAAAACACATGCGGGCCGCTGCCGTAGTTATCCCCAGGCTGGCGCCGCAGTTCGTACAGTTTCACGCCGTGCTCCAATAGCGCCTTGCGATACGGTGCATATCCGCCATGCACCGCCGGCACATCGGTGGCCTCCAGCGCGTTGGTCAGCAGGCTCACCGAGACGCCGGCATCGGCGCGACCGGTCAGGTAAACCAGCCCCGGCTGGCCCGGCACGAAGTACGCCGAAATCATGATCAGCTCTTTGCTCACGCCTGTAAGCTCGGGTGCCAGTTGCGTGGTCAGCAGCAATTGCGGATCCGGCTCACCCTTGGCCAAGACCTTGCTCGGCGCGTCCCACAACGCCTGATTCCACGCCCAGATCAGTTCTTTGCGCCAGATGTCCATGCGCGGTTCGGTCTTGAACGTCATCAACTGCTGATACAGCGCGTGATTTTGTTTGCGGGTGTCTTCCAGCGATTCTTCCAGGCGTGTGCGGGTGTTCTGCAGGTCCTTGGCGGTCGGTTGGCTGGTAAGAAACTCGTCGATCGGCTTGCTCAGCGCGCTGTTCCAGTACTGGTCGAAACTGTGTCCGAGCTGCTCGGCCACCGGCCCGACGCTGAGCATGTCGATGTCGGTGAAATTCAGGTTCGGCTCGGCGTCGAAATACTCGTCACCCAGATTGCGCCCGCCGACGATGGCCACGCTGTTATCCGCCAGCCACAGCTTGTTGTGCATGCGTCGATGCTGCAGCGACAGGTTGAACAAGCGACCGGCCGCGCGGGTGACGCCGGTGCTGCGGCCCAGATGCAGCGGATTGAACAAACGAATCTGAATCTGCGGATGCGCCGCCAGAGTGGCGATGATCTGGTCGAGGCCATCGCTGGTGGTGTCATCGAGGAGGATGCGCACGCGCACGCCACGGTCGGCAGCCTTGAGCAGTTCCTCCACCAGCATCCGCGTGCTGATGCCATCGTGGACGATGTAGTACTGCAGATCGAGGCTGGTCTGGGCGTTGCGGATCAGTTCGGCGCGCGCGGTGAACGCCTCGCTGCTGTTGGACAGCAGGCGAAACCCCGAGCGGCCTTGATAGGGCGCCGCTTGTGCCTGAATCGAACGGCCGAAGCTGGAATCGGAAGCCGGCAATGCCTGACTCGGCTCGCGCGGAACATCGAGACTGGCACAGCCGCTCAGGAACGAGGCGAGTAACAGCAAAGCGAACAGGGGCTGTCTGAATCTCACGTAGGGTCATTCCGAATGGCGGCTAGGGTCGGCATATGGACGCGGTTCTCTGGAAAAAGGTCAGTCGGCCTCGGCCAGCAATCTGACGGCCGTCTCGCCGACCTTGCGCACCGCCTCTTCGATCTGCGCTGTCGGTTTGGCAGCGTAGTTCATCCGCAGGCAATTGCGGTACTTGCCCGAGGCGGAAAAAATGCTGCCGACGGCAATCTGTACGCCTTGGTCGTGCAACTCACGATTGAGTTTCAAGGTGTCGAAACCTTCCGGCAATTCGACCCACAACATGAAGCTGCCTTGCGGCCTACTGGCGCGTGTGCCTGCCGGGAAATAGCGGGTAACCCAGTCGATCATCATGTCGCGACTGCGCTGGTATTGCGTGCGCATGCGCCGCAAGTGCGGTTCGAAGTGGCCGGCCTTGAGGAATTCGGCGATGGCGATCTGCGGCTGCGGCGCGGTCGATCCGGTGCTGATGTATTTCATGTGCAGCACGCGCTCGAGGTAGCGGCCCGGTGCGACCCAGCCGATGCGCAGGCCCGGCGCCAAGGTCTTGGAAAACGAACTGCACAGCAATACGCGGCCGTCTTCGTCGAAAGATTTGATCGTGCGCGGGCGCGGGTAGGTGTAGGCCAGCTCGCCATATACATCGTCCTCGATGATCGCCACGTCGAAGCGCTGCGCGAGGGTGAGCAGGGCGCGTTTGCGCGACTCCGGCATGATGTAACCCAGCGGGTTATTGCAGTTGGGGGTGATCTGGATGACCTTGATCGGCCATTGCTCCAGCGCCAGTTCCAGGGCTTCCAGGCTGATGCCGGTGAGCGGATCGGTGGGGATTTCCAGGGCCTTCATGCCCAGGCCTTTAAGCGTCTGCATGGCACCGTGAAAGCTTGGCGAGTCCACCGCGACGATGTCGCCCGGCTCGCAGATCGCGTGGATGCTGGTCGACAGCGCTTCGTGGCAACCGGTGGTGATCACCAGATCGCTGGCGCTCAACTGGCAGCCGGAATCGAGCATCAGTCGGGCGATCTGCTCGCGCAGTTCGAGGGTGCCGTGGATATTGTCGTAATACAGACCGGGCATGTCCTGACGGCGGCTGATTCGTGCCAAGCCGCGCAGCAGCGGCTTCATGGTCGGCGAGCTGATGTCCGGCATGCCGCGACCCAGTTGCACGACATCCTTGCGCGGCACCGCGCGAATCAATTCCAGCACCTGATCCCATTGCGAAATTTCCACCGGTCGCTGTGCCGGGCGGCCAACGGCGGGCAACTCCGGCAGTTCGCGGCCGACTGGCACGAAGTAGCCGGATTTGGGTTTCGGCGTGGCCAGGCCACTGTCTTCGAGCACGCGATAAGCTTGCTGCACCGTGCTCAGGCTGACCCCGTGTTCAACGCTCAAGGCGCGCACCGACGGCAACCGATCGCCGGGACGATAGAAGCCGTTTTCGATGCGCGTGCCGAGCAATTCGGCGAGATTTACGTAAAGGGTCATGGCGCTGCCTCGGTGCAGGTGATTCGATAAACCAGTACAGACGTGGCAAAAATTGACAATTCAGTCGGTAAAACGACGAATCTGTATGGAGTTAATACAGTTGCTTTGAATCTGTAATGGTTTTGCTTGCCCGCGCATCATGGAATCTCTGGCTACCCAAGTAAACAGGAGCATTGAAAATGAATGGCTTGAGCGATGTGCGGCTGACGTTACACAGTCAGGAACTGGCGGCAGGGCAGAAGGATCGTGCACGCAATGAGATCATGCGTAACGCACCGTCCGGCCTGAGTCGCTGGAATCTGTTCTGGCATCGTCTGCACACGCGCAAGGCGTTGCTGGCGCTGACGGCGGATCAGCTCAGGGATATCGGGCTGACGCGTGAACAGGCGCAGGAGGAGGGGTTGAAGCCGTTCTGGCGGATCTGAGATCTGTATTGTTCTTGCCGGCCCCTTCGCGAGCAGGCTCGCTCCCACATTGATCTTCAGTGGATACAAAATTCCCATCCACAGCAGAACCCTGTGGGAGCGAGCCTGCTCGCGAAAGCGGCCTCATGAGCGCCGCAAATCATCAGACCAACTCTTTGAGGCGATGCCACAACATCCCCAGCGCCAACAACGGCGAGCGCAAATGCTTGCCGCCCGGGAAGGTGATGTGCGGCACCTTGGCAAACAGATCAAAGCCACCGCTGTGTTGCCCGCTGATCGCCTCGGCCAATAACTTGCCCGCCAGGTGCGTGGCATTCACCCCGTGCCCGGAGTACGCCTGGGCGTAATACACGTTCGGCTGATCCGCGAGCCGACCAATCTGCGGCAAGCGGTTCGCGCCGATGCCGATCATGCCGCCCCACTGATATTCGATATTCACGCCAGCGAGTTGCGGGAACACTTCGAGCATCTTCGGTTGCATGTAGGCGCCGATATCCTTTGGATCGCGCCCCGAATAATGGCAGGCACCGCCGAACAGCAAACGACGATCCGCCGAGAGTCGGTAATAATCCAGCGCGACACGTTGGTCGCAGACCGCCATGTTCTGCGGCAGCAGGTTATGCGCCTGTTCTTCGCTCAACGGCTCGGTGGCGATGATGTAGCTGCCGGCGGGCAGAACCTTACCGCTAAGCTGTGAATTCAGATCGTTGAGATAGGCGTTGCAACCGAGCACCAATGTTTTGGCGCGCACCGAACCTTGGGCCGTGTGGACTTTGACTTCGGGGCCGTAATCGATATGTGTCACCACCGAGTGTTCAAACAGTTTGACGCCCAATTGCTGCGCCGCCGCTGCTTCGCCCAACGCGAGATTGAGCGGATGCAAATGCCCTGACCCCATGTCGATCAAACCACCGACATAGCGCTTGGAACCGACTACGGTGTGCATCTCGTTGGCTTGCAGCAAACGGGTTTCGTAGCGATAACCGAGGCCACGCAATTCTTCGGCGTCCTCGGCAAAGCCCTCAAGGTCGGCGGGTTTGTTGGCGAGGTCGCAGTAGCCCCAGGTCAGGTCGCAGGCAATCTGAAAACGCTCGACGCGCTGGCGGACGATTTCCACCGCTTCCAGGCCCATCAGTTTCATCTCGCGCACGCCGTCGGCGCCGATGACGTTGGCGAACTGATCGAGACCGTGACCGACCCCGCGAATAAGCTGCCCGCCGTTGCGACCACTGGCGCCCCAACCGATCTTGTGCGCTTCCAGCAACACTACGCTGAGGCCGCGTTCAGCCAGTTCCAGCGCCGTGTTCAACCCGGAAAAGCCACCGCCGACCACGCAGACATCGGCGAGCACCTCACCTTGCAAGATCGGGTGATCGGGCTGCGGCAGGCTGCTGGCGGCGTAGTAAGAGGCAACGTGGGGTTGGCTCGCGGAGGTGAAGGCGCGGGCAGTCATGGGCGTCATCCAACGGCTAAGGTGTCGAGAAAATTTGACGGAGCATAAGCCGCACGCCCGAACGTGGGCAACACTGGTCGGCCTGCGGTGTCTGGATCAGGGCTTTTGCGGCACAATTGACGCCTATTCCACCTTGGTTACCGTTTTGATGAGCTGCAACAGCCAGACAGTCCGCACCTTGCGCCAACAGATCCCCTCGTTCGAGTGCGTGCCCGGCTGCCACGATTGCTGTGGGCCGGTGACCACCTCACCGGAAGAAATGGCCCGCCTGCCGCGCAAGACCCGCGCCGAGCAGGATGCGGCGATGGAAGAACTGAACTGTGTGCACCTGGGGCCGAATGGCTGCACGGTGTATGAAGAGCGGCCGTTGATTTGCCGGCTGTTCGGCACGACCAAAACCTTGCCTTGCCCGAATGAGCGGCGGCCGGTGGAGCTGATTCATCCGCGGGTCGAGAAGCAGATCTTCGAGTACATGGCGGCGCATCGGCAGGTGTTGGTTTAACGCGTTCACTCGGGACCGAGTCGACGCCATCGCGAGCAGGCTCGCTCCCACATTTGGAATGCATTCCCCTGTGGGAGCGAGCCTGCTCGCGAATGGAGCGCCACCGATCTTCAATCCGGAATAGGTAAGCTCAGGCTCTCTTTCACCTCTTCCATCACGATATAACTCTTCGACTCCCGCACATGCGGCAGCTTCAACAGAATGTCGCCCAGCAGCTTGCGGTACGAGGCCATCTCGGAAATCCGCGCCTTCACCAGATAGTCGAAATCCCCTGAGACCAGATGGCATTCCAGCACGTGCGGCAACTTCAGCACCGCGCGGCGGAACTCTTCGAACGTGTCGCCGGATTTGTAGTCGAGGCTGATCTCGACGAACACCAGCAAGCTACCCTTCAAGTGCTGCGGATTCAGCCGGGCGTTGTAGCCCATGATGATCCCTTCGCGCTCCAGACGCCGCACCCGCTCGGTGCACGGCGTGGTGGAGAGGCCGACTTTTTCGCCGAGTTCGGTAAAGGAAATCCGTCCGTCCGCCTGCAGGATCCGCAAGATGTTGCGGTCGATCTTGTCCAGCTCACGTTTGGTCTGAGTGTTGGTACGCATAGGGGATGCGCCTCCGTGAAAAGGGTTTTTGCCGAGAATTGTCGCCAAATATAGGCGCTTATATAGTGAAAAGCACTGGCATTTCTTTTTTACACTGCGCGCATCATTGCTCTAACAACAGACGTGCGCGGCCCAGCCGCGATGAGGGATACAAAATGCGTGTAATGGTCTTGGGTAGCGGCGTCATCGGTACCGCCAGTGCTTACTATCTGGCCCGTGCCGGGTTTGAAGTGGTGGTGGTCGACCGGCAGCCTGCTGCGGCCATGGAGACCAGTTTCGCCAACGCCGGTCAGGTGTCGCCGGGCTACGCCTCGCCGTGGGCCGCGCCGGGCGTACCGCTGAAGGCGATCAAGTGGTTGCTGCAACGCCACGCCCCTCTCGCGATCAAGGCCACTGCCGACATCGACCAGTACCTGTGGATGGCGCAGATGCTGCGCAACTGCACCGCCAACCGTTACGCGGTGAACAAAGAGCGCATGGTGCGTCTGTCCGAGTACAGCCGCGATTGCCTCGACGAATTGCGCGCCGAAACCGGCATCGCCTACGAAGGCCGCAGCCTCGGCACGACCCAGTTGTTCCGCACCCAGGCACAGCTGGATGGCGCCGCCAAAGACATCGCCGTGCTGAAAGAATCCGGGGTGCCGTTTGAAGTCCTCGACCGCGCCGGCATTGCCCGCGTCGAACCGGCACTGGCAGGTGTGACTGACATCCTCGCTGGTGCCCTGCGCCTGCCAAACGACCAGACTGGCGACTGCCAGATGTTCACCACGCGTCTCGCCGAAATGGCCGTGAAGCTCGGTGTCGAATTCCGCTTCGGCCAGGACATCCAGAAACTCGACTACGCCGGTGATCGCATCAACGGTGTGTGGATCGACGGCAAGCTGGAAACCGCCGACCGCTACGTGCTGGCCCTCGGCAGCTACTCGCCGCAACTGCTCAAGCCACTGGGCATCAAAGCCCCGGTGTATCCGCTCAAGGGTTACTCGCTGACCGTGCCGATCACCAACCCGGCGATGGCCCCGACCTCGACCATTCTCGACGAGACCTACAAGGTCGCGATCACCCGTTTCGACAACCGCATCCGCGTTGGCGGCATGGCCGAGATCGCCGGTTTTGACCTGTCGCTCAACCCGCGTCGCCGCGAAACCCTGGAGATGATCGTCAACGACCTTTATCCTCAGGGCGGTAATCTGGCCGAGGCGAGTTTCTGGACCGGTCTGCGTCCGACCACGCCGGACGGCACGCCGATCGTCGGTGCCACGCCGTTCAAAAACCTGTTCCTCAACACCGGTCACGGCACGCTCGGCTGGACCATGGCGTGCGGTTCCGGTCGTTTGCTGGCCGACCTGATGGCGAAGAAAAAACCACAGATCAGCGCCGAAGGCCTCGATATTTCCCGTTATGGCAACAAAACCCAGGAGTCCGCAAAACATGTCAATCCAGCGCCAGCTCACCAATGAGCGCATGAGTCAGATCGTCAGCCACAACGGCACCGTGTATCTGGCCGGACAGGTCGGCGACGACTTCGACGCCGGGATTGAACAGCAGACCCGCGACGTACTGGCCAATATCGAGCGTTTGCTTGATCTGGCCGGGACTGACAAACAGCATCTGTTGTCGGCGACGATTTACCTGAACGACATCGAGGCGCACTTCGCCGGGATGAACTCGGTGTGGGATCAGTGGCTGCCAAAAGGCGCTGCCCCAGCCCGCGCTACTGTCGAAGCGAAAATGGCCAAGCCGAGCATTCTGGTAGAAATTTCTATCGTCGCCGCGCTGCCGTAACCGTTGTAAAGATCCCTCTCCCGGCGCTGTTGGCGGTTCACGTCGTCAGTCGGCGCCGGTTTTTCTTCCCATGACCGCCTAGAAGTCTGCCGCCATGCGTCCTGCCCGTGCCCTGATCGACCTAGAAGCCCTGCGCCACAACTACCGAATTGCCCGCGAAGTCACCGGCGCCAAGGCGCTTGCAGTGATCAAGGCGGACGCCTACGGCCATGGCGCGGTACGTTGCGCCCAGGCACTGGAAGCCGAGGCCGACGGTTTTGCCGTCGCCTGCATCGAAGAAGGGCTGGAGTTGCGCGCGGCCGGCATCAAGGCCCCGGTGTTGTTGCTCGAAGGCATCTTCGAAGCCGATGAGCTGGCGCTGGTTGTCGAGCATGATTTCTGGACCGTGGTGCATTCGCTGTGGCAGCTCGAATCGATCGAGCAGGCGACCCTGAGCAAACCGATTACTGTGTGGCTGAAGCTCGATTCGGGCATGCACCGCGTCGGTCTGCATCCAAAGGATTACGCAGCCGCCTATCAGCGTCTGCTGGCCAGCGGCAAAGTGGCGAAAATCGTCTTGATGAGCCACTTCGCCCGCGCCGATGAACTGCACGCGCAGAGCAGCACCGAACAGGTCGCGGTGTTTGAGGCGGCGCGTCAGGGTCTGGCCGCGGAAGTCAGTCTGCGCAACTCGCCCGCCGTACTCGGTTGGCCGCAGATTCACAGTGACTGGGTGCGCCCGGGCATCATGCTCTACGGCGCGACCCCGTTTGAAGAAGCCAATGCCGTGGCCGAGCGTCTGCAACCGGTGATGACCCTGGAATCTAAAGTCATCTGCGTGCGTGAGCTGCCAGCGGGTGAACCTATCGGTTACGGCGCCAAATTCATCACCGACAAACCGATGCGTATCGGCGTGGTCGCCATGGGTTACGCCGACGGCTATCCGCGTCAGGCGCCGACCGGCACGCCGGTTTTGGTGGCTGGCAAGCGCAGCCGCATCCTCGGGCGCGTGTCGATGGATATGCTGTGTATCGATCTGACGGATGTGCCGGAAGCTGAACTCGGTTCGACCGTCGAACTGTGGGGCAAAAACATCCTCGCCAGTGAAGTGGCGCAGTGGGCCGAGACCATTCCGTATCAGATCTTCTGCAATCTGCGTCGGGTGCCAAGGCTCTATTCCGAGGGTTAAAGCCGCTGCGGGGGTCAAGTGTTGTAAATACTGAACGCTGTCGCCATGATAACGCTCAATATTCTTACAACATCAGGAGGCTCCCGCCTTGGACGTCGGTGAACGACTGCAATCGATCCGCAAGCTCAAAGGGCTTTCCCAGCGTGAACTCGCCAAACGCGCGGGCGTCACCAACAGCACCATTTCGATGATCGAAAAGAACAGCGTCAGCCCCTCGATCAGTTCGTTGAGAAAGGTACTGGGCGGGATTCCCATGTCCATGGTCGAGTTCTTTTCCGAAGAAATCCTGCAGGAAGTCCCGACCCAGATCGTCTACAAGGCCAACGAGCTGATCGACATTTCCGACGGTGCCGTGACCATGAAGCTGGTCGGCCGCGCACACCCCAGCCGCGCCATCGCCTTCCTCAATGAAATCTACCCGCCGGGCGCCGATACCGGCGAAGAAATGCTCACCCATGAAGGCGAGGAAACCGGGATTCTGGTGGAAGGTCGTCTGGAACTGGTGGTGGGCTTGGAAACTTTTATTCTCGAAGCCGGCGACAGCTACTACTTTGAAAGTACCAAGCCGCACCGTTTCCGTAATCCGTTCGACGCGCCTGCGCGACTAATCAGCGCAGCCACGCCGGCGAATTTTTAACAAAGAGGTGCCAAGCCATGATGGCAAAGGCACCCGGAGAGTTTTTCTACCGTGCGGTATAACCCCTTCGACTATGGGGTTGTTTCAGTGTGACGGGCTACCCGCTATACTTCCGCCCGCCTGCGAACCGTGGCCGCAGGCGTGAATAGCCACCATTGAGGGTGAACGCGTGAACCTAATTATGAAAATGCTGGCTGCACCAGCAACCGTACTGGCCCTCTGGGCTGTCAGCGCTCAAGCTGCGCCGAATGACGACATTGCCAAACGCCTCGAGCCAGTCGGCCAGGTGTGTGTTCAGGGGCAGGAATGCAAAGGGATGGAAGTGGCTGCGACTGCCGGCGGCGGTGATGCCAAGACTCCAGACTCAATCATTGCCAAACATTGCAACGCTTGCCATGGCTCCGGCCTGTTAGGCGCGCCGAAAATCGGTGACACCGCAGCCTGGAAAGAACGAGCCGATCACCAGGGCGGCCTCGACGGCATCCTGGCCAAGGCCATCACCGGCATCAATGCCATGCCGCCTAAAGGCACATGCGCCGATTGCTCCGACGCCGACCTGAAAGGCGCAATCGAGAAGATGTCCGGCCTGAAGTAAGGCGCACTTCTGACGAAAAAAACCGTCTTCGGACGGTTTTTTTGTGGGCGCGATTCAAGAACCCCTCACCCCAGCCCTCTCCCGGAGGGAGAGGGGGCAGACCGAGGTTCCGACATCGACCTGAAAGACCTTAGCGATTATGGATTCAACAAAGCTATTTCACGTCGGCGTACCTCCCCAATATCCCCCATTCAGTCCCCTCTCCCTCCGGGAGAGGGCTAGGGTGAGGGTGACGGTTTAAGGCCCTAAACGAATCTGGAAAAAACACTGATCCAATCTCCAAGCTGTTCATTGCAGCAAACTCAAGGCAAGCTCGGTCTACCCCTATTCACGGAACGGGCAGGAGGCTTCAGATGGTGCAGTTGTGTTCGATCGAACAGGCAGTGGACGACGTGCTGGCACGCTTGCCGGCGCACATCCACATGGGCATGCCGCTGGGCCTGGGCAAGCCCAATCACTTCGTCAATGCGCTGTACCGGCGGATCAAAGACCTGCCCGAGCGGCAACTGACGATCTACACCGCGCTGTGCCTCGGCCGGCCGAACCTGGGTGACGGTTTGCAGAAGCGCTTTATCGAACCCTTCGTCGAACGCGTCTTCGGTGACTACCCGGAATTCGATTTCCTCGCCGACCTGCACCGCGACAGCCTGCCCGCCAACATTCGCATCGAACAGTTCTTCATGCAGCCCGGCAGCCTGCTCAATAGCGCGCCGGCCCAGCAGGATTACGTCAGCAGCAACTACAGCCACGCCGCGCGCGACATCAACGCCGCCGGGCTGAATCTGGTGGCGCAATTGCTCGCCAGCAGCAGCGAACATCCGGATCGCCTGAGCCTGAGCTGCAACCCGGACATCACCCTCGACCTGTTGCCGATGATCGCCAAGCGTCGCGAGGCCGGGGAGACTATTTTGCTGGTCGGCCAGGTGCACACCGATCTGCCGTACATGCCCGGCGACGCCGAAGTCGATATCGACACCTTCGACCTGCTGATCGACGCGAAGGACAGCAGCACGCTATTTTCCACGCCAAACATGCCCGTCGGTTTTCAGGATCATTTCATTGGCTTGCACGCGAGTACGCTGGTGCGCGACGGCGGTACGTTGCAGATCGGCATCGGTTCGATGGGCGACGCGTTGACCGCCGCATTGCTGGCGCGTCAGGCGGATAACCCCGGTTATAAGGCGTTGCTCGACGACATCAACCTCAGCCAATGGGCGCAATTGATCAACCGCGAGGGCGGCACTGGGCCATTCGCCAAAGGCCTTTACGGCTGCAGCGAAATGTTCGTCAATGGCCTGCTGGTATTGGCGGACGCGGGAATTATTCGGCGCAAGGTCTACCCCGACGTGCAGACTCAGGAACAGGCCAACGCCGGCACCCTCGACGAGGCCGCGCAAACTGACGGCATCTCGGTGCACGGCGGTTTCTTCCTTGGCCCGCGCAGTTTTTACGAGCGCTTACGTGAGCTGCCACTGAGCAAACGCCTCGAATTCAACATGACCCGCATCAGCTACATCAACGAGCTCTACGGGCAGGAAGAACTCAAGCGTCTGCAGCGCCTCGACGCGCGATTCATCAACACCGTGTTCACCATGACCCTGCTTGGCGCTGGCGTGGCGGATCAACTGGAAGATGGCCGAGTACTCAGCGGTGTCGGCGGGCAGTACAACTTCGTCGCGCAGGGGCACGCGCTGCACGATGCGCGTTCGATTCTGATCCTGCGCAGCTGGCGTGAGTCCGGTGGCGACGTCAGCTCCAACATCGTTTGGGAATACGGCCATTGCACGATCCCACGGCACCTGCGCGACATCGTCGTCACAGAGTACGGCATCGCTGATTTGCGCGGTAAATCCGATGCGGTCGTCATTGAATCGCTGCTGAATATCAGCGATTCACGCTTCCAGCAGGGCCTGATCGAGCAAGCGCAAAAAGTCGGCAAGCTGCCAAAGGATTTCCGTCTCGATCCGCGCTTCACCGAGAACACGCCTCAGCGTTTGCAAGCCATCGCCGCACGCCATCCGAACCTGTTTCCCGAGTATCCGCTGGGCTGTGATTTCACCGCGATCGAACGGGATCTATTGCGTGCGCTGAATTGGCTGAAGAGCAAATTCAAACTCACCGAGATTCTGGAGCTGGGCAAGGCAGCTCTCGATGCGCCGGAGGCTTCGCTATACCCCGAGCACCTTGAGCGCATGCAACTTACAAACCCGGAAGGCCTGAAAGAAGACCTGTTCCAGCGCCTGCTCCTCACCGGCCTGAAAGCCACCGCGCAATAACTGCCTGACCCAAAACAACTGTAGGAGTGAGCCTGCTCGCGATAGCGGTGTATCAGTCGACGAAAATATCAGCTGACACTACGCTATCGCGAGCAGGCTCACTCCTACAGGGGGACTGCGGTGCTGCTGGTTTATTCGATGAAGGTGACCACGCCACCTGTCAGCGATTTCACGCGGGCCAGCGATTCAACGCGGTAGCCCTGCGAGTCCAGTTCGGCGCGGCCGCCCTGGAACGACTTCTCGATGACGATGCCCAGACCGGCAACGGTCGCGCCGGCCTGTTTGATGATCGAGATCAGCGCTTGCGAGGCCTTACCGTTGGCCAAAAAGTCGTCGATGATCAGCACGCGGTCGCTGCTGGTCAGGTGGCGCGGGGAGATGGCCACGGTGCTTTCGGTCTTTTTGGTGAACGAGTAAACGGTCGCCGACAGCAGGTTTTCCGTCAGGGTCAGGGACTGTTGCTTGCGGGCGAAGATCACCGGCACGCCGAGGTTCAGACCGGTCATGATCGCCGGGGCGATGCCCGAGGCTTCGATGGTGACGATCTTGGTGATGCCCGAATCCTTGAACAGCGAGGCGAATTCGTCGCCGATCAGCTTCATCAGGGCCGGGTCGATCTGGTGGTTCAGGAAGGCATCGACCTTCAGGACCTGGTCGGAAAGCACAATGCCTTGTTCGCGGATTTTCTGCTGCAATGCTTCCATGAAGCTGTCCTCTTTTGGCGCTTGGTGCGCCGAAGGTCTAGTAAAAAAAGTGGTCAATTCTAGCGCTTTAACATCGCGCGTATATCAGCCAATGCGCTGTTGCCGCGCACGACTTTGACTTCGGTGGGTGTGTCGTCGTTGCCTTCCCACGCGAGATCGTCCGGCGGCAGCTCATCGAGAAAGCGGCTGGGCGCGCAGTCGATGATCTCGCCGTACTGCTTGCGCTTGGCGGCGAAGGTGAAGGCCAGGGTCTGGCGCGCGCGGGTGATGCCCACGTAGGCCAGGCGGCGTTCTTCTTCGATGGTGTCGGCTTCGATGCTGGAGCGGTGCGGGAGGATTTCTTCTTCCATGCCCATGATGAACACGTAAGGGAATTCCAGACCCTTGGACGCATGCAGCGTCATCATTTGCACGCCTTCGGCGCCGTCTTCCTCTTCCTGCTGACGTTCGAGCATGTCGCGCAGGACCAGTTTGCCGATGGCGTCCTCGACGGTCATTTCGCCTTCTTCGTCCTTCTCGAGGGTGTTTTTCAACGCCTCGATCAGGAACCAGACGTTGCTCATACGGTAATCGGCAGCCTTGTCGCTGGAGCTGTTGGTGCGCAGCCAGTTCTCGTAGTCGATGTCCATGACCATGCTGCGCAGGGCGGAGATCGGGTCTTCGCCGGCGCACTGCTCGCGCACCTTGTCCATGAAACGCTTGAAGCGCGACAGGCGATCGGTGAAGCGGCTGTCCAGATGCTCGCCCAGACCGATTTCGTCGGTGGCGGCGTACATCGAGATCTTGCGTTCGGTGGCGTAGTTGCCGAGTTTTTCCAGCGTGGTCGAGCCGATTTCCCGGCGCGGCACGTTGATCACCCGCAGGAAGGCGTTGTCGTCATCCGGGTTGACGATCAGGCGGAAGTAGGCCATCAGGTCTTTCACTTCCTGACGGCCGAAGAAGCTGTTACCTCCGCTCAGGCGGTACGGCACCTGATGGTGCTGCAGCTTCAGTTCGATCAGCTTGGCCTGATAGTTACCGCGATAAAGGATGGCGAAATCGCTGTATGGACGGTCGGTGCGCAAGTGCAGGCTGAGGATTTCCATGGCCACGCGCTCGGCTTCGGCGTCCTCGTTGCGGCAGCGGATCACGCGGATCTCGTCGCCGTGGCCCATCTCGCTCCACAGCTGCTTTTCGAATTCGTGCGGGTTGTTCGAGATCAGCACGTTGGCGCAACGCAGGATGCGACTCGTCGAGCGGTAGTTCTGCTCGAGCATCACCACTTTCAAGGACGGATAGTCGTCCTTGAGCAACATCAGGTTTTCCGGGCGCGCGCCGCGCCAGGCGTAGATCGACTGGTCGTCGTCGCCTACCACAGTGAACTGGTTGCGCTTGCCGATGAGCATTTTCACTAGCAAATATTGGCTGGCGTTGGTGTCCTGATACTCGTCGACTAGCAGGTAGCGCACTTTGTTCTGCCACTTTTCGAGGATGTCGGCGTGTTCTTCGAAGAGTTTTACCGGCAGCAGGATCAAGTCGTCGAAGTCCACCGCGTTGAACGCTTTCAGCGTGCGCTGATAGTGGGTGTAGACGATGGCGGCAGTCTGCTCCTTGGGATTACGCGCGTTCTCCAGCGCCTGCGGCGGCAGGATCAGGTCGTTTTTCCAGGCGCCGATCATGTTCTTGATTTCGTCGACGCCGTCTTCGCCCGCGTATTCCTTCTGCATGATGTCGGTCATCAGGGACTTGACGTCGGTCTCGTCAAAGATCGAGAAACCGGGCTTGTAGCCCAGCCGCGCGTGTTCCTTGCGGATGATGTTCAGACCAAGGTTGTGGAACGTGCAGACCGTCAGGCCGCGACCTTCACCGGCGCGCAGCAGGGTGCCGACCCGCTCTTTCATCTCGCGCGCGGCCTTGTTGGTAAAGGTCATGGCGACGATGTACTGGGCGCGGATGCCGCAGTTCTGGATCAGGTGCGCGATTTTACGCGTGATCACGCTGGTCTTGCCGGAGCCAGCACCGGCGAGCACCAATAGAGGGCCGCCGACGTAGTTCACGGCTTCTTGCTGCCGGGGATTGAGTCGGGACATACGAAAATTCGGGAGTCGTTGACGAAATGGGCCGGCATTTTAACAGGCTCAGCGATTTGTGCTGCTCTCTCCGACTTGTGACGTACCACGCGATTCAAATTTGCCGGTTTTGTTACTTTCACGCAGGATGCGCGGTGATTTTGCGGCTAATGTTCTCATTCGTGACACAAAATAACGTTTTGATAACCGTTGTCATTTGGTCATTGAACATCGCAACGGCATAATGCCCCGCCCACATCATTGCAGAGTCTAGGGAGCTAGCTTGTCTACGCCTGTCGAACCCTTGCGTTTGCTGCTACTGGCCGAAGAGCCTGCGTGGACAGCGTTATTGCGCGAGTGTCTGGCTCCGATGGGGAGCGCGGCGGTGCTGATCAGCGCGCCGAGCTGGGAGTCGGTCAGCAGTTTGTTCGAAGACAACCGCAATGCGGTGTTGTTGACCCTTCCGGCATTGCAACCGGCACCCGGCCGTTGCAGCCTGCCGACGGTCTTGCTGCTGGAACATGAGCCGGACACCGCGCCGGTTGGCGTCAGTGACTGGCTGGTGTTCGACGCCCTCGACGCCGGCATGCTACGGCGTTGCCTGCGCCATGTACGCGAACGCGGCGTTCTCGAAACCACGCTGCAACGCCTGGCCGAACAGGATCCGCTGACCGGCATTGCCAACCGTCAGGGTTTTCAGACCTTGCTCGCCGCGCGCCTCGCGGAAAACGACGGTCGCGGCCTGGCCCTCGGGCATCTTGATCTCGACAACTTCCGCCACGCCAACGACGCGCTTGGCCATCAGGCCGGCGATCGCTTGATCCTGCAAGTCGTCGCGCGGCTGAAAAGTCAGCTCGAGGCGGGCGATCAACTGGCACGCCTCGGCAGCGATGAATTTGCTTTGCTGATCGACACCCGCCGCGCTCCGCAGCGCGCCGAGTGGATGGCCGAACGCATCACCGAAGCGCTCGCCGAACCTTACTGGGTTGATGGCGAGAGCCTGCTGATCGGCTCCAGCCTCGGCATCGCCCACGCCCGGGCGCAGGGCGGCGCCGACCCGCTGATGTGGCACGCGCACATCGCCATGCAGCAGGCAAAAAGTACCCAAGGCTGCACTTTTCATATCTTCAACGAACGCATCAACCGCAACGCGCGGAGCATGGCTGATCTGGAAAGCGAACTGCGCCGGGCCTTGCGCCGCGATGAGCTGGAACTGCATTACCAGCCCCGTCTGAATATGCAGGATGGCCAGATTGTCGGCCTCGAAGCGTTGGTACGTTGGCGGCACAGCGAGCGCGGCCTGCTGCCGCCGAGTGAATTCGTGCCACTGGCCGAGCAGAGTGGTTTGATCGTGCCGTTGGGTTACTGGGTGATTTCCCGGGCCCTGCGTGACATGCAGGCGCTGCGCGAGCGCGGGTTGCCGGCGCTGCACATGGCGATCAACCTGTCGTTCCGCCAGTTCCAGGACAGTCAGTTATTGCCGACATTGAGCCGATTGATTGCAGAGCGTGGCGTCGAAGCGCAATGGCTGGAGTTTGAGCTGACCGAAACGGCCGTGATGCGCCGCAGCGATCTGGTCAAGCAGACCATGGATGCGCTTGGTCGCCTCGGCGTGCGCTTTTCTCTGGATGACTTCGGCACCGGGTTTTCCTCGTTCGTGCACCTCAACAGCCTGCCGATCACCTTGTTGAAGATCGACAAGAGCTTCGTTGGCGGCATGGAACAACGCGAAGAAAACCGCAAACTGGTGCACGCGATGATCAATCTCGCGCACAACCTGCATCTGGAAGTGGTCGCGGAGGGGGTGGAAACTCCTGAACAGCTAGAACTGCTGCGCGGGTTTGGTTGCGATCAGGTGCAGGGTTATCTGATCAGCCGGCCGTTGCCGTTGGCGGAACTGGTTGAGTATCTGACCTTCGGCTCAAGCCAGCAGTCAGCCCTCGAGATCGTGAGCTGAGCACATAACCAATGTAGGAGTGAGCCTGCTCGCGATAGCGGTGTGTCAGAAATGATGAGTTGTCTGACACACCGCTATCGCGAGCAGGCTCACTCCTACAAGGGATCTCAGTCGGTCTGCGGGACAGTGAACTGACTTGATGACGCAGGCTCCAGCCGAATCATCCGCTTCATCTTCCATTCAAACGCCAGCGTCAAACTCACCGCCGCACACGCCAACCCCAGCGCCAACCCCCACCAGACGCCCGTCGGCCCCCAATTGAGGTGGAACGCCATCCACCACGCGGCCGGTGCACCGATCAGCCAATAGCAGCCGAGACCGACCAGGAACGTGGTTTTCGCATCCTTGAGTCCGCGAATGCAGCCCATGGCAATCGTCTGCGTGCCGTCGAACAACTCAAACCACGCCGCCACCGCCAGCAGGCTCACCGCGAGGCGAATCACCTCGGCAAACGCCGGATCGTTGTGATCGAGAAACAACCCGACCAACTGGTTCGGCAGCAACCAGAACACCATGGCGAAACCCAGCATGACCACGGCGCCGAAGACGATCCCGACCCGCCCGGACATTCGCGCATCGTTCAATTGCCCGGCACCGTAGTGCTGACCGACACGCATGGTGATCGCGTACGACATCCCCGCCGGCACCATGAATGCCACCGAAACAATCTGCAGGGCAATCTGGTGTGCGCCCAGTTGCGTGCTGCCCATGGTGCCCATGCACAGCGCCGCGAAGGCGAACAAACCGACTTCCACAGCGTAGGTCCCGCCAATCGGCAGACCGAGGCGCCACAGTTCTTTCAGGTACTGGCGATTCGGCCGTGACAGGCCCGCGCGCAGCGGATAAGCGTCATACGCCGGATGCCGACGGATGTGCCAGGCCAATGCCAACGCCATGCAGTTGGCAACGATTGCCGTGACCAGGCCGATGCCCATCAGGCCCATTTTCGGCAGGCCGAACATGCCAGTGATCAGCGCGTAATTGAGCAGGAAGTTGGCCACCGTACCGGCCAGGCTGATAACCATCACCGGCGTCGCCCGGCCAATCGCACTGGTGAAGCCGCGCAAAGCCATGAAGCTGAGGTAGCCGGGCAGAGCGAAGGGCAGGGCGATCAGGAATTGTCCGGCGGCATTGACGTTGGTTTCGGTCTGGCCGAACAGCAGCAACACCGGTTTCAGGTTCCACAGCAGCAAGCCGGCGCCCAGTGCCATCAGCCACGCCAGCCACAACCCGGCCTGGGTCAGGCGTGCCGCGCCAATGATGTCGCCGGCGCCCTTGCGAATCGCCACCAGCGTGCCGACCGCCGCAATCACGCCGATGCAGAAAATCGACACGAACGAATAAGTCGCCGCACCCAGTCCGCCGCCAGCCAACGCTTCCGGACTGAGGCGCGCCATCATTAAAGTGTCAGTCAGCACCATCAACATGTGCGCCAACTGTGAAGCGATCAACGGCCCTGCCAGCCGCAGGATAGCCCAGAGTTCGGTACGCACAGGATGCTGCATGGTCATCACCACTCGATTTCAGAGGGAACAGGAGACCGTCGATTCTCGGCGCTTGGCAGGCGTTGCACAAAGGGATAAAAAGGATGGATGGCATGAGTAAAACTCATCCTGAGCAGATTCTGTCAGTCCGGCTGCATCCCGCTATAGGAGCTTTCTGTATGTCCCGTCGTCTTCCTCCCTTGTATGCCCTGCGCGCATTTGAAGCGGCGGCGCGACATAGCTCGTTCACCCGTGCGGCTGAAGAGTTGTCGATTACCCAGAGTGCGGTGAGCCGGCATATTCGAACCCTCGAAGATCACTTCGCCTGTCGGCTGTTTCATCGCAGCGGGCGCAATCTGCAACTGACCGAAGCGGCGCGTCTGCTATTGCCGGGAATCCGCGAAGGCTTCGGTGCTCTGGAGCGGGCCTGCAATACCTTGCGCGCCGAAGACGACATTCTGCGCATGAAGGCGCCGTCGACCCTGACCATGCGCTGGCTGCTCGCGCGACTCAGTCGCTTCCGCCACTTGCAGCCGGGCAACGAAGTGCAACTGACCAGCGCCTGGATGGATGTGGATTCGGTGGACTTCAACGATGAGCCTTTCGACTGTGCTGTGTTGTTGAGTGACGGGCATTTTCCGCCGGACTGGGAGGCCAGCCTGCTGTTTCCTGAAGAGCTGATTCCGGTGGGTGCGCCAAACCTGCTGAATGATCAGCCAT
This sequence comes from Pseudomonas sp. R84, assembly GCF_009834515.1. Lineage (NCBI taxonomy): Bacteria > Pseudomonadati > Pseudomonadota > Gammaproteobacteria > Pseudomonadales > Pseudomonadaceae > Pseudomonas > Pseudomonas sp. R84. The sequence goes on along the minus strand of NZ_CP019426.1, from coordinate 6,367,901 downwards.
GGGATCTGGCTCGACTGGCCTGCACCGAATTGCTCCACCCGACGCCCGACCGTCGCGATTGGCGCAGTTGGCTGGAGCACATGGGGCTGTCCGATCAGGTGTCGCTCAAGGGCGGACAGGTGTTCGATACCCTCGAGTTAGGGATGATCGCAGCGGCGCGCGGTTACGGTGTATCGATGGGTGATCTGTTGATGGTCGCCGAGGACGTCGCGCAAGGACGCCTGAGTCTGCCGTGGCCGACGGCCGTCGCCAGCGGACTGAATTATTATCTGGTGTGGCCAAAGACCCGTCCCGGAGGTGAACGTTTGCGCCGCCTCAGCGACTTTCTGCAAGGCGAAGTCCGCGCCATGGAGCTGCCGGCGGTTGAGCGCTTGAGCTGAAACGTTCGAGCCGCCACAATAGCGGCCTTGCGCCATACCCACGTTGCGCGCTCAAGTATTCGGTTTTCCCGCCGACTATGAGCAAGTGGAACCGTCGTGCCGGTATCCACGATTCGCCCCCACTATTAGAAAATTATCCGAGTCGAGATCAAGGAGGATCCCGTGGCTCGGCCAGGAGCTGTCCATGTCTCAACCTCGCGCTCGGATCGCCTCGCAGCTGGGCCTCGCGCTCGCTGTAATACTGGCGATAGTTATCAGTGGCAGTACGGTGTTCGCCTTGCGTTCGCTGGATTCCGCCAACCTCGCCACCCGTGAAGAGCATCTGGCCAGTGAGGCGCGGCTGCTGGCCGACCAACTGAGTACCTTTCACGGCACGCTGCGTGAAAGCACCCAGCGCCTGAGCGGACTGTTCGAGAAGCGCTTCAGCGCGGGTCTGAGCATTCACCCGAGTGAACCGGTGACGGTGGCCGGCACCCAGACCCCGGGTCTGCACCTGGGCAGCGAAGTCTTGAACAACAACTTCAAGGAGGTCGACGAGTTCAAACAGATGACCGCTGGCGTCGCCACCCTGTTCGTACGCAGCGGCGAAGACTTCGTGCGGGTCAGCACCTCGCTGACCAAGCAGGACGGCACGCGCGCCATCGGCACCTTGCTCGACCACGCGCACCCGGCCTACGCGAAGCTGATGGCAGGACAAAGCTACGTCGGTCGTGCCTTGTTGTTCGAGCGCTCCTACATGACCCAATACACCCCGGTGCGCGATGGCAGCGGCAAGGTGATTGCGGTGCTGTTCGTCGGTTTCGACTACACCGACGCGCAGAACGCCCAGTTCGACAACCTCAAGCGTTTCCGTATCGGTCAGACCGGCTCGCTGGCGCTGCTCGACGAGCAGAACAAATGGCTGGTCGCGCCAGCCGGTGTGCAAGCGCTGGATCAGTCGATTCCAGTGATCACTGGTCTGGCCAAGACGCCGGGCAAAGGTCAGTTCTGGGCTGACAAATCCGAGGATTTCTACAGCGTTGCCGTACCGTTCGACGGCGGGCCGTGGTCGGTGGTGGCGAGCATGCCGAAAGCCGAAATCCGTGCAGTGACCTGGAGCGTCGGTACGCAACTGGCGATCGGCAGTCTGTTGGCGATGCTGTTGGCGGTCGGTTCTGTGGTCTGGCTGCTGCGCAGCAAACTGGCGCCACTGAGTGACCTGGTGCGTCAGGCCGAAGCTTTGGGTGCTGGCGATCTGAGCGTGCGTCTGAACGTATCGAGCAACGATGAAATCGGTCAGTTGTCCCGCGCTTTCAACCAGATGAGCCAGGCGCTGTCGACGATGGTCGAGCACATCCGTCGCTCCTCGGAAGAGGTCAACAGCCGTGCCCAGGCCCTGTCCGGTTTGTCCGGCGGTGCCTATGAAGGCATGGAGCAACAATCTGGCGAAATCACCAGCATGGCCGGCGCGGTGGAAGAGTTCAGCGCAACGTCGCTGAACATTGCCGACAACATGGGCGCGACCCAGCGTCTGGCGCAGGAAAACGCCCAGCAAACCCAGATTGGCCGCAGCTCGATGGAAGAAGCGTCGTCCTCGCTGGAGCAAATCGCTGGCGCCCTGAACAGCACCGCCACCGTGATCAACACCCTCGGTCAGCGCTCGCAGGAAATTGGCGGCATCGTGGGTGTGATCACCTCGATCGCCGAGCAGACCAACCTTCTGGCACTTAACGCAGCAATCGAAGCTGCCCGTGCTGGTGAGCAGGGTCGTGGCTTTGCTGTGGTGGCCGATGAGGTGCGCAGCCTGGCTTCGCGTACTCGTCAGGCCACCGATGAAATTTCCAGCATGATTCACAGCATCCAGCAGGAAACCGGTAACGCGATCAGCACCATGGAGCAGGGCAATGTGCTGATGCAGGAAGGTTTGTCGCGCAATGCCAATGTTGCCTCGGCGCTGGCACGTATTGACGAGCAGAGCCGGTCGGCGGGGCAACAGTTTGCCGCGATTACCACGGCCACTCAGGAGCAGAGCAGCACCGCGACTCTGTTGAGCAGCAATTTGCAGAGCATCGCACTGGCCAACAGTGAGCAGCGTGAGGTTGTGTCGAACCTGGCTGTTACGGCTAAAGAGCTGGAGAAGCTGGCGGCGGATCTGCGTTCCGAGGTTGATCGCTTTCGTTGATGCGCCTTTGAAATAGCTTTCGCGAGCAGGCTCGCTCCCACAGTGTTCGGTGTGATTCACAGTTTTTGTGAAGACCCGGATCCCCTGTGGGAGCGAGCCTGCTCGCGATTGCATCACTGAGGATCTTCGGCAGAACATGCGATCTGTCGATCTAATACACTTGCTGAAACGTTTCCGCAGCGCTATAAAAATGGCACAACTCCAATAAAGGCTGCTGCCATGACCCCGCTCAAACTCGCCGTCGCCCTCGGCGCTTTCACTGCTGCATCCCACGCCGTGGCCTGGGATTACGTCCTTCTCGATACCAACAAGCCCGCGAAAAACTGGACCATCACCAGTGAACAGCTCGGTGTGAAAACCGACCAACCCTTCTCCGTAAGCCTGCGTACCTTGCACGGAGGGCGGCAGGAAGGTGTCAGCATCGTTGATATCGATAACGGCACGATGAAACTCTCGGTGGTACCAACCCGAGGCATGAATGTCTTGCAAGCCTCTGTCGGCAACGTGCGCATGGGTTGGGATTCGCCGGTCAAGGACGTGGTCAACCCGGCCTTCATCGAGCTCAACGGACGCGGTGGGCTGGGTTGGCTGGAAGGCTTCAATGAGCTGGTCGCCCGCTGCGGTTACGAATGGGTCGGCCATCCCGGCATCGATAATGGTGAGCTGCTGACCTTGCACGGACGCGCCGCCAACATTCCGGCGAGTACGGTCACGCTGCACATCGACGAAAAGCCGCCCTACGCCATCAGCCTGCGCGGCGAGCTGAAAGAGCAAGCGTTCAAGAAAGTCGACTTCTCGGTCGTCACTGAGCTGGTCACCGAGCCCGGCAGCGTGCGCTTCGCCCTCAACGATACGCTGACCAACAACGGCGATTACCCGAAGGAATACCAGGCGCTGTATCACAGCAACTTCAGTACGCCGTTCCTCGAGCAAGGCGCACGATTTGCCGCTCCGGTGAAACAGGTGTCGCCGTTCAACGACAAGGCCAAGGGTGATTTGCCAGACTGGCAGACCTACCGCGCACCGACCAAGGACTACGACGAAACCGTCTACAACGTCGTGCCCTATGCCGACGCCAAAGGCGAAACCCTGACCGTTTTGCATAACAAGACGGGCAGCCTCGGTGTTTCTGTTGGCTTCAATACCCAGCAGTTGCCGGTGTTCTCCCTGTGGAAAAATACCGATACCCAAGGCCAGGGCTATGTCACGGGGCTGGAGCCGGGCACCAGTTTTTCTTACAACCGCCGCTATCAGCGTCCGCTGAATCTGGTGCCGACCATTGCACCGAAAGAACACAAACAGTTCCAGATCAGCTACAGCCTGCTCGCGGACAAAGGTGCTGTGGATAAGGCCTTGAAGCGTGTGACCGAAATTCAGGCGGGGCGCGAGACCGAAGTGCGGCAGACGCCGCTGGTTGATCTGACCGAGCATTAAGGCGTCGCCGGCCGGTATTGCAGTGCCTCGGCCAAGTGTTCGCGTTTGATTGCATCGACTTGCTCGAGGTCTGCCAGAGTGCGGGCGACCTTGAGAAGCCGGTGCGCGGAACGCAGCGATAGCGTTAAACGCTCACAGGCCGACTCCAGCCAGGCTTCGTCGACTGTGGATAACTTGCAGTGCCGCTTCAATCCCGGCAGATCGAGAAACGCATTGGCGCAGCCTTGACGCTTTTGCTGCCGTTCTCGCGCCTCGGCTACCAACGCTGCGGCGCTGGCGCTGTCTTCTCCCGGCTTTACCTGCGGGTTCAACGCCGTCGCTTCCCGCGCCACCGTCAGGTGCAGATCAATCCGATCCAACAACGGCCCCGAAAGCTTGTTGCGATAGCGCTGGACCATGTCCGGTGTACACGAGCACTTGCCGCTCGGCTCGCCAAGATATCCACAGGGGCAGGGATTCATCGCTGCGACCAACTGGAAGCGTGCCGGAAAACGTACGCGATCCTTGGCTCGGGAAATCACGATATGACCCGACTCCAAAGGCTCGCGTAAAACCTCCAATACCTTGCGATCAAATTCTGGCAACTCATCGAGAAACAGCACGCCATGGTGGGCGAGGGTAATCTCACCGGGTTGCGGTTTTGAACTGCTGTGACATTCGGAATTAGATGCAACGTAACTGCGCTGCAGTGCGCATTCTGTCGTATGATTTACCCGAATAATTCGCAACTCAAACCTACTAATAAGTGCAACTGGCCGAATTATGGATAGCAATAGCTGCAACCAGCCTCAGTTCTCAGTTGCGAGGCGCATAAAATCTACGACGCGTAGCCTTTCTGGAGTGTTTGCTTTTCGCGGTCAGGGCGTTGCTTTCGAGTCCATGCTTGAGCGTGACTTTCTCAGTCGCATGGATTTCAGGAAGGATGTTCTGACTGTTCTCTCGCAGCCAGTGCAGTTGGATTTCGTTGCTCGCAGCGGCCGGTCTTATACCTATGTCCCCGATTATCTCGTTCATTTCCATGCACATACTTACCAGCGCCCCATGCTGGTCGAGGTCAAGCCGGCTGAAAACTGGCGTGAGAACTGGCGCGATCTGTTACCAAAATGGAAGGCCGCGTTGCGGTATGCGAAGGCGCGTGACTGGGACTTCCACATCTACGACGAATCGCGGATCAGAGGCCAGTCGTTGAAAAACATCCAATACCTGGAACGATTCAGGAATGCGGATTACGCGGATCAGGATCTGGACGCCATTATTCGCACGGTCGCTTTCAAGGGCATCGCAACGATCAGCTATCTCTTGGCACTTCACTTTCAAGGCGAAGAAGCCTTGGGCAAGTCCCATATCTTTCATCTCATCGCGACCCGTCAGCTGGACTGCGACATTTCTGGGCCTTTAAGCGATTCGCTAGAAGTCATGGTGGCCGAATGATTGACAACGTGAGTGGACAGTTGCACAGCGGGAAGATCGATAGATCGTTCGTCAATATTGCGCCGGGCGAGTTCGCTTGTTACCAAAAAGAGGTATTTCGGATCACCCAGGTATTGGATTTCCAATCCGTGCTCGCGATCAATGTTGAATCCGGGCAACCGAAGGTGATTCAAATTGGCGAGTTCAAGCCCTTTCTCGGAGACAAGATCAAGGGGCCGTATGCCGATTATGACTTGGAAGATATCGGTGCCGAGGAATGGGCCATTGCACAGAAACGCTATGCCGTCATAGTACCTCTTCTGGGCATCGACGGTCAGTCGCGTAGCGTGGTCGAGCAACGTGCGAAAGATGCAGGTGTTGATGCTGTTACGGTTTACCGATGGCTGCGCCGTTACAAAGAGCAAGGCGAAGTGACTGCACTCATCCCGCTCAAGCGTGGGTGGGGCAAAGGTCGCTCCAGGATCTCTGAAGGCGTCGAGAAGGTTATTGCCGAGACGATCGACGATTTTTACCTGACCGAGCAACGCCCGGATGTTGCCTCGACGGTTTATGAGGTCCGAAAGCGTTGCAAGGCGTTGAAGCTGTCTCCTCCGACGGTGTCAACGGTGCAGGCGCGCATCAAGAACATTCCTGATCGAACGCGTTTGCGAAGACGCGGCGATAAAGAGCTCGCGGGCAATAAATATGACCCGCGTCCGGGCGGACTCAATACTGAGTACCCGCTCCAGATCGTACAGATCGACCACACGCCGGCGGACATGATCATTGTCGACGACGTTCACCGGCGTCCCATCGGTCGTCCTTGGTTGACGCTGGCAATCTGTGTGTACTCGCGGATGGTGACCGGCTACTACTTGTCGATGGATGCCCCCTCTGCGGTCTCGGTGGCAATGTGTGTTGTCCATTCCATCTTACCCAAGGAAAAGTGGCTGGCGCTTCATGGGGTGGACGCTGAATGGCCGGTATGGGGAAAAATGGGCACCCTGCACAGTGATAACGGTGCTGACTTTAAAACCAACAGCCTTGTGCAGTCCTGTGTGAACCACAATATCCGTCGTGACTTCAGGCCAAAGAAAAACCCGCAATGGGGCGGACACATTGAGCGCTGGATGGGCACGTTCGCCGGCATCAACAAAAAAGACCGGGGTGCCACCTTCAGCAATCCTGCTGAGCGTCGTGAATACGACTCTGAGAAGCAGTCGATCTACACGTTTGCAGAGTATGAGCGGCGGTTGGTCAAAAACCTCATCAAGTACAACAACCAGTTCCATGAAGAGATCGACATGGCGCCGATCAGAAAATGGAATCTGGCGTTCTTCGGAGACAAAGAGCACGACCCTATTATGCCATTACCGCCCAGGGTCGCGGATCCTTGGGGTTTCCAACTCGACTTTCTGCCTTCGACGCTGCGAACCATCCATCCCTACGGTGTAGAAATGGACGCGCTGTATTTCGCTGAAGCACTTCGGCCCTGGATAGGCGAAACCGATCCAAAAACAGGCAAGGCTCGAAAATTCCTATTTCGGCGTGACCCTCGGGATATCAACCGAATCTGGTTCTACGATCCAGCTTTGAAAGAACACTTCGAGGTGCCGATCGTTCGCGGTCGATATGCCGGCGTTACGGTCGGTGAGTACGTCAACGCCAAGAAAAAAGCGAGGAAAGCAGGACGCGACGCGGTCAACCACGACGTCATCGAACGGATGTTGGATGAGAACAAGCAGCAAGAGATTGAGGCGGCCTTGCGCACCAAGCAGGCCCGCAAAAGTGCTCAGAAGCGTACGAACAACACCAAGCAAACTACACCAGCACGGCCCACGCCACACGTCGAGCCGAAGTTTCCACCTACTGGTTTACCTGATTCGCCGCAGCTGTTGTCGGTTGATGAAGTGGACACCTTCGGAGAAGTCTGGTGACTGATTACGCTCATATCACGCCCCAGTTCAGAGACGTGATGCAAAAGTCCGATCTTGATCGGCTCGCATTTCTGGATGAGCCGCGCTGGGTTGATTACCAGGCCGCTAAGAAGCTTATGGATATCCTCAACGGCCTGTTACGAAAGCCCGAGCGTCCTCGCATGCCAAACCTCATGCTCGTCGGTGAATCCAACACGGGCAAAACCACGGTGGTTACGCGGTTCAAGGAACTATCAGGCCAGCCCTACATCAGCGACGATGCGGTGAGCGTGCGGCCTGTGATCTGCGCGGAAGTCCACAAACCCGATGAGCGAGAGTTATATAACGCCATCCTTAGAGAGTTCTGGGCACCACACAACCCTGTCGCGCCGCTGGAAAAGCTTCGACACCAGGCCATCCATCTCTTACGTGATGCGCGCACCCGCATGCTCATCCTTGATGAAGTGCATACGATCAATAACGGATCGGCTGCCAAGCGTATGGATGTCATGAACGAGTTGAAGATGCTCTCGAACATTCTCCACATTCCATTGGTGTTGGTAGGGACACGAACGGCACTTCAGCTACTGGTGCTGGATTCGCAATACTCAAGTCGGTTCGAGGTCGTTTCGCTGCCCAACTGGTCAGTCAATGTGGATTTCCAGCGCTTCCTTAAAAGCTTTGAGTCAGTTCTCCCGCTCAAATTCGCTTCAAAACTTTACTCGCCGGAGCTCACCCCGCTCATTCACGCGATCTCCAATGGCAACACGGGCAACATCGAATACCTTTTACGTGAGTGCGCACGAGAGGCGATCCGAAACGGTTCGGAAGTGATTGACCGTCGATTGCTTGAGAAAAACCAATGGATGCGTCCTACCAGTGCAGATGGGGTGCGGGAGCGAGTCCTGTAAATCCCGTATGGCCGTTGGTGCCATCTCTTCTGCCAGACGAGGTCATCTCGTCCTGGTTGATGCGATGTGCTTTGGCACAGGGATGCGATGCAACGACGCTCACCGGTGAGGTCTGGCCAAGGCTGAGGTTCTGGTGCGGCGATCCGGACAGGGAGTTATCGATTGAACAGACGCTGCATTTAAATCGACTTTCGGGTATTCCAGCGGCTGCGCTTCATGCGGCCACTCTGCAACCGCTGCATCAGATGATGACGGGGAGTACGAATTTTCCAAGGGGGATAGCCCCTTGGTTTCTCTGTTTAGGATGTCGAAATCGACGCCGATGCGGCGGCCTACAATACTGCCCCACATGCTTCAGAGAACACCTCCCTCATTACTTGATACAGGATCGCCTGTCTTGGCACAGCGCGTGTCCGATTCACCAGGCGATCCTGCTGGATCGCTGTCAAAGCTGCCAGGCACCGCTGTGTCCCCAACTGCTTACACCTCCTGTAGAAACGTTAGGCCGGTGTCATCGGTGCGGATATGAGCTGTGCTTCGCCGCAACTGTGCCGGCACCGGACAAAGTTCTGCGTTTTCAGCATGCAACCGATGGGCTGTTTTCCCGGCCAGCGGTGAGCTATGGGGGGCACCATTTGCCGCTGGCTGAATGGCTTGCTCTATCGCGCTGGATGATTGGTATATTGCGCACCGCAGCGCGTGCACCTAGCCCCTGCACGGAGACGTTTTTTCGTGAGCTCGGTGTCAACCTGGGCGAGCTTAGGCCACCGCCTATAGGATTGCCGTTCGAGTACTTATCTCCTTTAGACCGCGCAAGCCTTCTTGCTAACGTTTGGAGCATGCTGGAAATCAATCCCGAGCGATTGATGGAAGTGGCTGAACGTGAACAAATTCGGCCATCGCTGCTGCTCCCGCGTTCGGGAAAGTTACCGTCTTCACTTGTCGGGCTTGCCGCAGTGCTGAAAAGCAGGCGATGCCGCAAAAACAGCCTGTCTCCAATCGACAATCCGCGCTCTGTGAAAAGCGTGTTGATGAGATGGCAACGATTGCTCAGGAAGTTTCAACGATGACGCCCCCAGAATTGCCGCTGCAATGCGATGAGTGCCAGTGCATCGCTACGAAGATTCACCGTCTCCACAAAGGGCGGCGATTCTGCAACACCTGCTATGCCCGACTGTTCAAACGCAGGTTGTGTTCGGGCTGCGGAAATTTTGGCCGGCTGCCTATATTTGAAAAGGATGCCAGGTGCATCCGCTGCGAGTCGAAAGCCCCCTGTGTGCGGTGCAATAAGACCGGGAAGCCGGTTGGACTGATGACGCTTTACGGCCCGGCATGTACCAGTTGTGCTCATCACTTTTCCGAGCCTGAACCGTGCGAGCGGTGCGGCAAACTGTCGACGAAACTAACCCGCGTTCTGGCGATCGATCCGGATGTGCGCTGCTGTCCTCAATGCGCAAGAGAAGGCGCGGCAACATGCCCGGATTGTCGCCATCACCGTTTCTTGGTCGAGGGCGATGATGGTCGGAAGCGGTGTAAGTTGTGCGCTGCGAAGGGCAAGGTTCGGTGTGCAACTTGCGCTCAGATGATGCCGGCGGGACGTAGGAACGAATGTGAAAATTGTGCTTGGGGAAAGAGCTTTGATCGGCGCGCGCGCATCCATGTTGAGACTTTCGACAATGCCAGCACGCGTCAGCGTTTCGATGAGTTCTGTCAGTGGCTAAAAAACGAGATGGGCGCTCACAAAGCTGCGCTGAAGCTCAAACACTACGTGCCTTTTTTCAGCTTTCTGGACGGACATCCCGTTGGGCTGCCTTCGTACGCTTGCTTGCTGGAGCACTTCAGCGCCGAAGGACTTCGCCGGATGCAGACCCCGATGCTATGGCTCAATACTCGGTATGGCGTCGCGGCCGATGAACAACTGCGCAAAGAACATTCTGAAAAGCGCAGGATTCGAGAAATGTTCGACTCGACGCCCGCGGGTGTCGGCCTTGATGCGTTACTGGGGTACTGGGCATACCTGCGGACTAAGCACGCTGATGGGGACACGTCGATAGGTTCTATTCGGCTCTCCCTGCGCGCCGCAAAAAATTTGTTGGTATCGGCTTCCCAGCTGTTCGATACGCTGCCCACGCAGAAGACGGTCACGGCCTACCTCACTCAGACGCCGGGACAGCGTGCGGCTGCTCAGGGCTTTATTGGTTACCTGAACCGCACCCATAACCTTAGTTTGAGGACAGAGCTGAGCGCGCGCGCGGTAGCGCGGGCGAAAAACCAGAAGTTGGAAGCGAAACTTTACGGCCTGTACTTCGCTGGTGGCGAAGGGGAGGCCTTCGAACGTACCTGGATCAAGACCGCCCTAATGCTTTTGCACAAAGTTAAAAACGTGAACAAGAAGACGCTGAATTACGAGGCGATGACCATGCAGGACGTGGCTGGCTTCAACGTGGTGCTCAACGCAAAAGTCTATTGGGTACCAGGCCCAACGTCGGCTCCCGCCTTTGCGTGCGAGACCGTACAGCGGTCAGCTGACGATGCTCATACGTAATGATGTCGTGGATCATCGGAAAATAACGCCCAAGTGGTAGAAGGCGTAAAATAACGTTGTACCGACGTCCGGGTGGTGGCGGAAGATATTACTCCGATGCTTAGAGCGTGTTTTCAAGGCTCGAAAGTTACCGTTGGTAAATCGGATTTCGGAGCAGATTCTTGAGATCTCGACCAAGGCTTCGGCCTCATCATTGATTTCTACCAGTAGCCCTGAAATCTTTTCCTCTCCGTACACGGTTCCTTTTCGAACCTTCTTGCGCTGCAATTCAAATAGATAGAAGGAGCGGCGACCAACCACGGCGCGTACGACCAATATGCCACGTCGGCGGATGACATTTTCTCTGTACGCCAGCCAAGTTCGATTTATATCTTTAGGGGCTTCGGATTGGGCAAAGGGCGCGAGTGCCAGCAATCTAAAATCCGCACTCTCTACGAAGCCTTGGCGCTCTGACAGCCAAGCCACGCTTGATAAACTGTTTCGCTCTTTCAAGCCTTGAAGCTCGTCCCATACCTCTTGGACTGCACCTCCATCCCCCAGCACGCGCTTCGCGACCGCAGTGATTTTGCTGACGTCTTTGTTGTAACCCTGTGGGTCTCCAGTGGAGAGCATTTTGGCTGCTTGCGACGGGATCAGGGTGACGTTTTTCTTAACTAGCGAACGCTCTTCAAATGATACGGTGTTGGGGCATTCTTGACCTAGGATTTGAAACACCGGGTCTGGCTTTGACCAGCGAGCAGATCCTTGATCCGGCTCAAGAAGGTCGGTGATCGCAAAAGGATCTATTGGCTTTGATGCGTCAACCTTGACCCTGATCGTGTCGATCAGGTTTTCATCCTGCTCGGTGTCTTCCTTGGAGTATTTGACCCGTCTTATCTCGTAGGGATGATCCTGCGGCTGACTCATGCCGGTGATTTCGTAGCAAAGAAATGTATTGCCGTTGTTGATCCAGCGACCACGCACTTTCAGTTTCGCGGGGCCTTGGAACCAGGGTTTGACTCGCAGGCTCGTCTCTTTCATGCGCTTGCCGTGTGCATGGTCCAGCTCTGCGTAAATTCGTTTTGCAGCATTTGCTGCGTATTCGTCGTACAGAACGTATGCCAGAAATAACCCATCGTCGTTGGGAACATCGGGCTTTGGCTGCACAAGCCAAGTGTGGGGATCTTTCGTGGTGTCGGCGTAGAGAAGATCAAGCACCTTTGGCCATGGGTACGTTGTCAGTATCCTGGCCATGTCGGAGGTGCTGCCATAACAGCGGTACAAAAATTCGATGCAGGGAACCAGCAGGTTTTTGTCGTTCGATAAGGGGAAGCTGAGAAACTCGGTCAGAACCTTGTCCGTCGGCTGGCTTCGAAGCGTATAGTCGATCTTGAAATATGGGACGGGTTGGTGATTGCCCTGGATACTGATGTAAGACCAGGTGCCGGCGGTGAAATCTACGGAAAACACAAGGTCTTCGCCCAGGTCGGTTTCAGCAATGCATTTTCCTCCTTGCCAAATCGTCCCCAAACGAAAGCTTCCCAGACGACTAACGCCGATTCGTGCCTCTGTAACGCCTGCGGGCTCACCATTGCGATCTAGAAACCGAAAGATGACGTCTACGTACGGAATGCTTTCGGCATTGAAGTTTTTTCTGATGCGCTCGTAAGACCAAACCACCACCGTGCCGTTGTGGATGTGCTTGATAGCTTCGCCGTCATTAGTCGTGCATAGATTGTTGCGGGGCGGGACTCGCTTAATTCGTTGAAACAATTCGCAACTCCGAATATGCAGGGGCTCAACCTCGTCGCTGGTTGACCCCTTCATCGCGATCAATAGGGGTATTTAGCACCTGTGGAGCACTGAGTTTTTAATGCGGCATGACCTGGTCTTTTCGCCAGATGGTTCCGGCTACTGCGTTGGGTTTGAAGTTAGTAATTCCCGCTGAGCCCAGCGGTGAGGTGGCTTGCAGAGGTGGGTCGAGAGTGATCGTCTGTCCGGTACTGCTGAGCTGCAGCTGGGTGAAGTACACGTCGTGCGAGTCATTGACCTTATTGATTTGACGCCCGAACAGCCGGCTGCCTCTGGGAATGGCCACGTTCTCGTAGTCGTCATAGACATTCTCGTAAAGCATCGCCGATACATAGTCCGGATCGACACGCTCCAAAGTGAGGTTGAGAAAGGTGCCTTGGGCCACTTCATAAGGCTCACTTTGGGATCTTTGAGTCATTACCGCCGGCTGTTGGGCCTGCGCAACGCCCGAAAATATCATGACTTGGACGAACGCGATGGCCCAAATTAGTTTTTTATTTTCCATCAATCTTTCCTGTCTCACACCAATGTAATGTCGCAGCGCGCACAACGAGGAATCGGCGACATATGACTTCCTTGTTCATGCACTTGGCCGCTGAAGAAGATGGTCGACCAAAACGCAAATCTGGATGGTGGCGTTATGGTATCTCCGCCAGTTTAGGAAGGCTACGACGTTGCTATCGCCACAGGAGCCATGAGCTCAAAGAGTCATACCCTCCGTGCCCTGAGCGAGCAACTCTTCTACTCGACGCGTTCCGGGAGTGGTTGAAAGCATTTCAAAAGGGGGGGTGCCTGAAAACTGCGATTTTGGTTTGGATAGCCAGCGCTTGGCTTTCTCCAGATCCCCAAAAAAAACTTCAGCGAGCGAGATCACGTGAGCAACCTTAAAGAGATAGTCGTTCTCGCTGATGCTCAAGCCTTGGCCACAGGACAGCCTGGTTTGCACATCCACGTTGAGAATGCGGAGCTCTAGGAGAGCTTCAGCATCGTTTGCTGTGAATCCCGATTCGATGGTTTCGTGAATCTGTTGATCCGTGGCATCTACAGGAATGTGGAGCAGGTATTCCAGGCAACTGCGGTAGGAGAGAAAGCCGACTTCGCGAGCACCTCGTGGGCTAATCACTTGGCTAGGAGCTGAATCACCAATACTTGTCAGTACGATTGAGCCTTCTACGACCTCAATTTTCAACCGGTCTCCGATCTCCAAAGCCATCTGCTGCAACAACTTATTTGGCAGATTGATGATCAGATCGCCGCTGCCATCCTGGGGATCCAGGCAGCTTGCTGTCCATTTCTCAGTGTTATCCATCATCGGCAACCTCCAATGTGCAAGTGCGATGCCTACATGTGTTGATGGTCACTTCCCTATGAGCGCGTGGAGATCTTCAACGGTGATCAGCTGTCGCTTTCCATCGCCGAGCAGCACGTACACGGTGTTCTTGGTCAGGAAGAAACCTGGTGCTTCATAGCGGGTTTGAAAGGAGGTGCGTACCCAATCTCCTCGCTGGTAACGTCCACGGCTATCCAGAACAACGCACAGAGCATAGACAACCACCGGCTCTAGGCCGCGTAAGTGCAGCGCATTGAGCTGCTCAATATCCACCTCAAGATCTAGAATCGTCCATTGGCTCACCAGACAAAATGGTTGCGATGAAAACTTTTCTTGTGCGGTGATTGCAGCCTCGTGGGCAGACAAATGACAGCCGCCTTGTGGCGTGTGTTGCCCATCAATGAGCGCAGCCAGTTGAGTAAGGTTCATCAGCAACCTCTTGCGAGTCGACAGTGCTATGAACGCATTCTGCGCCTTCTCTCAAAGCGTAACGTAACCGTTGGTCAAAGCCTGACTGCCCAGCATAAGAGAAGTCGGAGCGCGATCGACTTGAGGACTCGCAGAGCCAAGTCGCCAGCTTCCAAGGATTGCCAGAGGCGTGCCAAGACCTTCCTTAGCGAGTCCGAGAACTCAGGGTATGCATAGCTGTGTTTCCAGAACTCGCTTGGGATCGATCAGAATTGACCGACTGAGCGAGCAATGCAAACTTTGGCAGAGATCTGTCCAGCCAGATGATTCTTATTTCTCTCACTTCCACCCAGTGTCCATTTTCTGGCATTAAAAGATTCATTTCAGCGGCATATGGGATGGCGCGGTTCACAGAGCTGAAGGGTAAAAAATGACTGAAGCGGAAAAACGCGGTTCGATTTTCATCTCGTATGCATGGGGTGGCGGTTTAGAAAATAAAGAATGGGTGCGCCAGCGCATCGTCGATAGGATCAACTGGAATAACGACGTTTTTTGGGATCGGGACAGCATTCACTACGGGGAATCGATAGATGGGGTGATAGCCCAGGAGTTGTCGAAACGCCCAATCTTGATTCTGTGCTTGTGTGATCACGATTACGTGAAGTCTGCCCAGAAAAAGGGATTGGGCCTTTACCGTGAGCTGGAAATGTTGAAGGAAATTTCCTCCGAACCAGGCGTTCGCATCGTCCCGCTCATTCTTGAATCTGGTTGTGTTGATGAGCTGCCCGAACCTCTCGTTGGACGCCTTTACCTAAACCTGCAGCCTTTGCAAGAGCTCAATCTCGATATTGGAATGGCGGTGCTGGGTGTTGCAGAGGGAGTAAAACCGGCGCAGATACAAAGAGAAATCAACGCTAGGTTGGCCGCGCACAAACTGCAGCAGCGCGCACTCAAATACCTTCAGAACAGTGAAGTGGTCGTTTGGGGGAACGGTCGCAATCATGAAGTTACGGTTTATCGCGAGCGTTCTGGCCCTGATCTGCTGCTACCGCCCCAGTGGATGTGGGAGAGCAGCTATTGGAACTACATGCTTGACGACGATAGCCCTACGTTCTGTCCCTCCAAAGGGCGCTGGCATTGGGAATCGTCCTATTCATCCATCGACATGAGGCCGCTAGCGACGGCTGTACTGTCGACTTTCTTCGATAAGCTGAATGGGGAGGAAGTAGAGCAAGCGCTAAATCAAGGCGGAATAGTCTTGGCGAATACGTTCTTCAGAACTGTCTTGATTACCGAGCCATTTCGGTTCGATGCAAAAGACATTGTGGGATTCCTCATGCGCCGGGACGAGGGCTGCGAAGCGCTGGAGCAGCTCCTTGACGCTGTTGATCAAATGGCCGAACAGCTCTAAAAGCCAGCTCGGTGGGAGAGTCAGGCACATCATCGGAGCAACGCAATGAGTCGCTTGTGAATGGAGTTTTTGGTGAAAAAGCGCGCGGATATCACGATTGCTTGCTTTGCTCGCCGTAGCACTTCGGTGGCCATTCCGGTGAATGGTGCTTCGGCAAAAAAAGTACCGTGAAGCTGCTTATCTGTTCGTCCTGGTGCAACTGATGCCGACAGGCCGCGAGCCCGTCCGAAGCTGTAGGCGGCCGTTGGGCTAGTGGCATTAGCGCCCGTCTGCGTCTGGTGTAATTCCATGCGAAGATGATGAGTGCGCAGTTGCATCGTGCGCGCCATATATGCAAACCTCGCTGAGGTAGCTGTCAAATGGCCAGTGCGTTCGTCGTCATCATTGATGATGGAGCTGCGCTCCTGCGGGCAATAGCAAGGACTGCTTCATGAGCTTTCATGTTCCCGAAAAAAACTCCTCGCTATTCTCGGAGGTGCAGCAGCGGTTTCGGATGCTTCTCAAAAAGAGAATCATCACAGGAATCGATGAGGAAACTCTGGACTGCTGGCTGGCAAACTTCAAAACCGAGGAAGAGCGCTATTTTGCCGCCTGCGTGCTGGGCAGGCTCATTTTCAGATCCAAAAACATGATCGATAGCTCTATCGACCAGCTGCTCAACTGCATGCTGCCAACGTACTTGCGTCAGAAAGGGCTATATCCCTACGACGATATCGACAGCTTTTTGAGTTCCATTCGCCAAGATGATCCTTCGCACTTCATTCGGTTCGTTGGTGTAGACGGCAGCAAGCAGAACGACACGGGCAAAAGCGGTGTTGTGGTGATCCGCCATTACAAGCGCCGGGCGAAGATTCCCAAGAGTGTCACGATAAGACCAGATGCACTGAATGAACTCCCCGAGCATGTGAAGTGCATTGTTTTCCTTGACGACATGCTGGGCACTGGTAAGCAATTCGAAACCTTTGCCAAGACGCATGCGCTGGCCGAGAAGTCGGGCTTGCAGATCGTTTACTGCCCTTTGGTCGCATTTCAGGATGGCTTGGACAAGCTTGGCAAAAGTTGCCCCTGGCTCACCGTTCTTCCCATCGAAACCCTCAACGAGCGGCACCAGTTCTTCTGTGAGTCCGCGCAGACGCCAGGTGTCTGGGCCGTCGACGGAGTCAATACGGTTTTGGATACGCGGGGATTTTATGACCGACTCGCCACCAAGCGCGGTATTCCTAAAACCACCAGGCACGGATTGGATTTGCTGCTGGGGTTTGAAGACTCAACACCCAACAACTCACTTTCGGTTCTCTGGGCCAGCTCAGATGACTGGGCCAACCTGCTGATGAGATAACGTCGATGCCAGCTATTGCAGACGCTTTTCTGAAAAACCGCGCGGACAATTTGCCGCCGGACGTTTCCCAGGAATTCATTGTTCCGCCATTTTTTCAGCAAATCAGCATCTTCAAGGACAGCAAGTCTGTGCGCGTATTGGGTGGTCGTGGATGTGGTAAGACCATGTTCCTACGATATTTTTGCCATGGTTCGACCTTCAGCTCTCACAGGCCACAGATCGCCGATGATGAGTTTTCCCACATTGGCCTCTACTTTCGACCCGATACGGGCTTTTGCTCATTGATCACGCCGGAATGGTTGGGAAATCAACAGGATGGCGTGGCGTTTTCTCACTACCTGACGCTGTGTTTGCTTGCAGAGGTTTCCCAGGCGCTTGTAAACATCAACAACGCCGATAATTTGGCTGGCGGCCCTCTGTCTCTGAGCGACATCAAGCTTGGCCCCAAGTTGGTGAAGTTGTTGCAGCTAACAGAGCCAACCGTCGAGTCATTGGCTGCAGTGGTGGATGAACGGCTGGCGGAGCTCGATTTGTGGGTACGCAACCCGGGGCGTTGTGATACCCCAATGTTCGTGCACTTCACGACCATCATTACTGCACTGGCCGATGATCTGGCGAAACACGCTCCTCGGCTAAAGTCGGTTGCCTTCAGGGTGTTCATTGACGAATTCGAAAACTTGCTCCCGAGGCATCGCGAGATCGTTTGCGATGCAATCAAGCATCCAAGCCCTAGGCTGGCGGTGCATATCGCGCACAAGCGTGAGGCGGTCACCGATTTCAAGACCAGCGGGGAGGAGCGAATTGTTGAGGTGCACGACATTCGCACCATCGATATCGAAGGGTTGTTGGTGAACGACAATGACTTTGAGGTAATGGCGGCCGAGCTGTTTCTGTTCCGCCTGCGCCAAGCTGACGTCACTGTTCCTTGTCCTGCTTTCAAGCCAGAACTGCTACATGACGTCGCTCATTTACCATACCGAAGTACGCCGTCATATCGGCAGGATGTTGTTGCGTGCACGAAACAGATCTTTCCGGAAATGCGAGCGCCGGAAATCGCCCGAGTTGCGCTGGAGGATCCTGCGCTACGTCGGCGCGTAGTGGAAATGATTAAGAAGGGCCTGGAGTTTCAGGGGCTGGACGGTGTTTTCAATGCTGAAGAGTTGATAAGTGAAAGCGTTCCGGAGGCGAGCGTTGTGCTGGGTGCAATCCTTAATCGAAAAAGCCAGTCGGGCAAGGAAGCTGTGAGGCTTTTTCAGGAAGTGGTCGATAAGGGCAGATCCAAGAATGATGCATTCTACAAAACCGGTGGTTGGGTTGATAACAACCTTTATGGGTGTCTGTTTCACCTTTATGCAGGACTGACTAGGCGTCCCAACATCCTCTACGCCGGCTTTTCTCGATTCTGCAAGATCGCAGCTCCCAATTTGCGGTTCTTTCAAGAGCTCTGTCACAACGCTCTGTTGCAAGCGTACCAGCGCCGTTCGGCTGACGAGATCGATGGGGCGCTGTGTATCGACCTGAATACTCAAGCAGCCGCAGCAGTCCATGTTTCAGATGCCATGTTTGAAGACGTTGTTCAATTAGGCCCGCATGGCGACCGGTTGCTCGACTTCGCAAGGCGCTTGGGCGGGCTCTTCGAAAAATACAACAAGCGTCGTAGTCAGAGCGAGCCAGAGATCAACCATTTTTCAATCAACCGTGCGGACACGGCTCAGTTGTCTGATGCCGCCCAAGTGATCCTACGAGAAGCCAAAATCTGGTCGGTATTGGCGGAATCGAAAGGCACGAAGGACAAGGCGGAATATGACGTAACCCAATACGAGTTGGTGCTCAACCCGATCTACGCACCGCATTTCAGAATCAGCTACCGGAAGCGGCGGAAGATTACGCTCACCGCCTCTCAGTTGGACATCATGCTTACCCACACCGATAGCCAGTTCGATTCGCTTGTGCGACAGCTAGTGGATTCGCAAGATGATGAAGAAACCGCTAAAAAAACCGGCTCTTTGTTCTGAGGTCATCGTGCGATTTATTAGACAAGACTTGATCACCGAACAAGAGCTAACGCAGCTCCCGCTGATGGATATAGCGTTCACCGGTGCTGATGACCTGGACGACAGGAGTGCCTATTCGGTCGAGCGTACAACTCGTTTGGGTGAGAAAAGCTTTCGTGTGTGCTACCACCCTGAGTCATTCTGTCTGGAGGTGGGCGACAAGAAGTACCGGGCGAACGGCGGTGAGCTTGAGGATCTATCCCGAGATTTTGCCGCCGGCTCCATCGTGATTGATGCAACCACGCTCGATTTCTCAGAAATCGCGCTGTTGATCTACGCCTACTCCTTTTGTCAGAAAAACCCAAGAATCGGCTTTCTTTATGTTGAGCCTGTAGAGTACGTGCGACGTAGCCATGAAGACTCTGCAGTGAATGGAATGGCATTCGATCTGAGCAGCGGTTTTGTGCAGCATTCCATCCCGCCGTTCGTGGGCATGCTTGGCAATAAAGACAGTGTTCACTTAGTCGCCTTCCTTGGCTTCGAGGGTGGGCGACTCACCCGCGTGCTAAATGCGGACGACGGCCAGTTCATTCGCAAGGTTACGATCGTTTTTGGAATTCCGCCTTTCCAGGCTTCCTGGGACTTGGAGGCGCTGATGGCCAATAGTCGTTTGCTAGAAACGTCTGAAGTCGGCGTTAAATTCTGCGGGGCGAACAACCCCAAAGCAGCCTACGAGTTACTCGAAAAGGCTCATGCCGCGCTGTCCGGCAGTAGTGAATGTAACCGGCTGACCGTTTCCCCATTTGGCACCAAGCCTATGGCAATCGGCGCTGCGCTTTTCTGCGCGATGCAGAAGCGGCCTCGCGTCGTGTTTGATCATCCTCGGCGAAAGAAAGGACGTACAACTGGAGTTCACTGCGTCCACTGGTATGAGGTGGACATCAACTAAGTGGTGTCCGCGTTCTTCACTGCGGAGATGATTTTCCGGGTTTCGGGAATCTGATTTTGCGCTGTCTTGCAATGGTGTCTGGCGGAGGTCTGTGTGAGTCCCTCAGCGCTTGTGATTTGAAACTCTCTCGTTCCGGGATGGGGAAATGGGTTGGATAGCTCGCTATTCGCTTCTCGATTTCTTCTGCCGTCCGCAGATAGCACGCTGTCCATGTAGATTCGGTAATCGGGACGATTTCGACATTGAGTGAGCGAAGCAGTGAGGTCACAGGTGTCTCGGATGGGTGGTTGCCTGCGGACAGGTGGTAGAAAAACACCCTGCCTGTTTGATGGCGCCGGCGCCTCTTGTGCAATAACAGCCACCACAGATCAATCTCGGTAAAGTCCATGCCGAGGCCGACAATGTGGATGTGGTCTCTAAGGAAGTAATCCACCCACGAGTAGATAGTGCGGTGAGTGGTGAAATCCAGAATTCCATTTTTCACCGGTGAGGACACTTTGAAACGAGCTTTTTTGACGTCTATCCCATCGGTTACGTAGTTACGGATCTTTTGAAGTGTGCCGGCGTAGTGGTCGAACCCAAGTACCATGGAACTCGGCCTGGCCACGTCACCATGGACATGCCAGATGTCTACACCTGCCGCTGTATGGCGGCGAAACAAGCTGTACTTGGATTCGGGAGCCAGGAAAGTTGATTGATACAGTGGACCCGCCAGCGCCTCCTCAATCGTGAAGTCGTAGTTGGTCGTCATGATGACGTTGAAAAGGCTGCATATTCGCTCGTGAGCCGGGATTGGAGATATCTGTTCCAGTAATCCGGCGAACGCGACTTTGACGGAATGCTCGGTGCTGGCAAATACCCCTTCCGATCGCGCGCACAGCTCCTCGATAAACATGGATAGCGGTTTTTTATCAAGGTGGAGTGTCAGGTCTTCTGCGTTGAATTGCCGAGAAAGTTCGCGAAGGATTTGCGTCCAATCCTTTTGCAGTGCCGCGCGATTAATGCCATTTCCGAGCAGTAGGCAATGCATGATTCCCTTTCATCCTAAAAAGGTGACCGGCTCAGGAGGTTCTGGTGCTGCACATGGGAGCAGCCGCGGCGGTCAGAGTGGAACAGGCATGCTCAGCAGTGTTGATACAGTCAGGTGCTTCGCACATGCCCCTCGTGCCGCCGCGCGACGCCAAGCCGAGCACTCCGAGCTGGTGATCCAGCGTACGACTCTCTCTTGGTGTTTCGCCGGCATGCGGACACGGAATACTGATTCGGAATAGGGTGCCTGCCCACTCACGACTACCGCCTTGTGCTCCAGGCAACGCGTGCCCACCCTTGGCAACAAGATATCGCCGACTGTCGCCTGCTGGAAGTCGGGAGAAGGGGCTGTTTCAAACGAAACCTCCATTCCGGATCGAGGGAAGTCGGAGGTGTGGAAGTGCGCGACGCCAAGCTGGGAGAACTGTGAGCGCGTACGACTGCCTCGAATGATCGACACTTCCAGATCCTTCATGGTTAGCCCTTGGCTGGACTGGCGTAATGCAGCATCGATTTCGGCGAACTCATGGCTGCTCAGATCCATGCTCGAAATAGCTTGAGCGGGGCTCACGCGGCGCAATGCCGTTATCTGGAATTGGTCGTTTAAGCGCCCGAGTGAAACGTGGCGAGCTCGGCTCTTCCCGTAGCGGGCGATCAGAGCATACGCCTGAACCTCTACATAGCCACCAAATGCACTCTGCGGAAGTTCGTAGCACTCAATCTCAGATGCTTTATCCAGAAGCATTTTGCGGAACCGTTGGCTTTGCGTGCCGCAAGGAATATCCGCACCCACGATGAAGGCTGCAGAGCCTGAGGGTTTGAGCCTGGCGAGAGATTCGAGTACGAAGTAAAGGTCGATCGGCGCCCAGTTGCCCTGAACTTCCAGATCAGGGCATAGCTTTTGAAGTCGAGCAGCTGCCTCGGCGGAGAACCCGTGAATACCGTAGGGGGGATTGCCAATCACGTGATCGAACTGTTTCAGCTCCAGAGTGCGTGCGAGCTCATCAACCGCTAACACGTCCTGCTGTACAAAGCTGAATCCGGGTAGCGAAGGGCTCAACGCAATAATGGAAGGCTCAACTTCGACTCCCAGATAACTCGCAGGAGTTGCGCCGGAGCTGACGGCTTCAGCCAGGCGCCCGGATCCAGAGCCGAGCTCAAGCCAATTTCCACCCTGCGCTCCCATCAAGCACACCACTGCGCTCGCCAAGGGCGGAGGCGTCATGACCTGGCCTAAGCGGGCACGTGTGTTTTCCACTAGCCGATAGCGCTTGCCCGCATCATTTTTCTTCATCTCTCTTCCACCTCCCAGTGAGTGAGAGCTTGTTGGGATTTCGCATAGTTGCTATCGTACCAACCTATGCCAAGAATCGCAACGAAACAGTCAGTCGAACTCATTGCTGCACGCCATGAGCTACGGCGCCATATCTCCGGGCTTGGAATCTCTGTAAATGAGTATTCCAGGCGTTCTGGTGTGCCTCAGTATACACTGTCGAAATTCCTAAACGGCCACATAAAAACCATTACGCCTGCGGTGGAACAAGCTTTGACTTATGCCAATATTGGCATAATTAGAGATATTGTTGAGCTCACGGAAAATCCGGCGATTCGTCGTGCGCTTGGCCATGCGTGGGATGGGACCGAGCAAGGCGCTCAAGCACTCGCCTTGATGATCGATGCAATGGCCCCGGTCATTCGCTCGGCCCAGCTTGGGGCGATGCAGTAATCGGGGGGCCTGAATAAGCTGCCGGAGTACGCGGCCCTTTTTCGTCACATCTACCA
The DNA here is from genome assembly GCF_009834515.1 of Pseudomonas sp. R84. Taxonomy (NCBI): domain Bacteria; kingdom Pseudomonadati; phylum Pseudomonadota; class Gammaproteobacteria; order Pseudomonadales; family Pseudomonadaceae; genus Pseudomonas; species Pseudomonas sp. R84. The sequence continues at coordinate 6,345,111 of NZ_CP019426.1, read as the reverse complement.
TCGACCAGTGCCGGCCCTGAGGCCGAACTGGGTGCCTTCTGGTTCGTGATGACACGGTGCGCGGAAGCTGCGCCGACAATGGCGCACGTTTGGGCAATTGCCGTGGCTCGGCCTGTGACGAAGCGGGAAGAGGCTGTTTCAGCTCGGCTTCGATCGCTTTAAGGTCTGTATTGACCAGGTCATCCAGCAAGCTGCCTTGCGCCGGGCTGATTTGCTCGCTGCGCTTGGCGAACTTGTGGCGTTTGAGCAGGATGATTTCGGATTTGAACTGCTCGATGAGGATTTGATCGTTCAGGATCTTCCTGCTCGTCGACTCGGTCTGGGACTGCAGCTACAACGCCTGTGCCGCCAAGGCACGAGGCTGTTCCGGGGTCATCTGGTCGAGGTTGGGCGATAAAGTCATGTCGCCGATTGTGCCAGAGCAGGCGCGGAACGATGACAAGCAGACCGGTCAAAAGGCCGGCGTTTACAGCATGTTGATCACACCGCCTGCGCCGACTCGTTGCCACGGCAGGCCCAGTACCAACGCCTGGAGTTGTTCGTTGTCGAGTTCGACCTCGTCGCCGTGCCGAATACCGGGCCAATGGAGTTTGCCTTGGTTCAGTCGTCTAGTTGCGAGCCAGACGCTCACGCCGTCGTGCACCAGCACGTCCACCAGCTGTCTCCAGCCTCAGAGAACCAGCCATCGCCATTCACCAGGCATCGCCCTCGGTCAAAGGCGCACTGAAGCCCGAGCTTGTCGCTCATGGCGGCAACCTAGCGTGCCCGGTGCAGTGCTGTGACAGTTTGCGAGGGTGGTGTTATTAGAGTGACGTGTTAAAAATTTCATCAAAGCGAGCGTTTACAGCTTGATAGCAAAACGCTAGCTTACGCATCATTGTGATTGCATTCGCATTTCGTACGTCTATCAGTTGGCCCAGTGAGGCGTTTATTTAAACTGTTATCATCGTGTTCTGAGTTGATGCCGTTGCATTGCGTCACACATGACCTAACCTGCTCGAATGAGCCTAAGCAGGCGAACCAACACGCAACAGGAAGCGTCATACGGGTTGGCGATTATCGCCAGGTGGTGAGAAGCACCACCCACATGGTCCACCGCAGCACATGCGCGGTTGAACGGAATCGGGACAAGAAGGTACGTAGAGGCTAAATGTCTAAATTGGAATCGAGGCTTGCCAAGCACATCCATCTCTCCGGAGGTCGGAACGCTATTGATCGCCTGCTTTTCGGATTTGAGTGGGAAGCAGGGTTGGATCAGAGCGTCATGGCCAACCTGTCAACCATAGTTCGCGATATCGCCGAGCTCCCCCGGTGCATCGAAATTAGATCCGCTGAGAAAGAGATTGATAATCCTCAGTCTGATTTTGCTGCATTCAAAAAGTCTACAGATTTGACTCAAATCATTGCGGACGATGGGGAAGGTGCTGATGCAGTCGATACGGCAAAAACCGTCGAGCTCAATGTTCGTGAAAACGGATTCATGTTTCTGCTAAACGACGTAGCGCATTCCGACTGGGAAATTAGTCGTAATCGTGCGCTTGATACTTCTAAGGCAGCAGTTACTGAACTATTGAATACGGTTGCGCCGGAGTCAATAGGGCTTAAGGTTGTAACAAGTTTTAAATTCGATCGCGAGCTTCGCTTTGATGAGATATTGAATAATCAGAGTGATTGGATACCGATGTCGATATTTAAGGGTGCTTCATATTGGCGGTTTGAGCATTCATTTTATGAGCCGTTTGCTAATGGTACGGCGATTAAAACAACCTTTAACTTGTTACACTCTCCAGTGAATAACGATAAAGATAAGCTTGTGATTAGCTGTTTGCATCGTTTGATTTTTGGTGATCCTTCACCGATAGCTGCTGAGCTACTTCGCAAGTCATATGATGATTTGCATGAGAAGAATAAAATGATAGTTGCCTCTCTCCTGAGCGAAGATGCTAGGGAGTTTTTCGGCTTAGTGCCAGAAGGTGACAATTATGCATCCTAGCACTCAGGATTTTGTTGTTAATCAAGCTCTCCTTGTCCGATTGGCCAAAGAGGACAACATTGAGCGTGATTGTTTTTACAACCATTCGGAATTGGAGCTGGTTTCAGCTTTTAAAGGACGAGCTCCCAACACTCGATTTTTTCCATCTTTTCCGTGCGCTGGAGGTAGCGGTTTTTTTGGCGCAGTCCCGTCGGAAGCCGTGGCATTTTTGACTAAGGCAAGAAGTTTTTTGGACGACTGGCCATCTTTTCCGACAGAAGAGCCAAGTGTTCAAGTAATGTTGAAGATGGCTCGATACAGCCATGAATCTGTAGTATCCAAAATTTCGGCTTTGCTTATTGATGCTCAGATAGTTGGGGCTCGCAACTATCCTGACTATGATAATGCTTTCGTACGTCTGGATGATTTTGAAAATGAAGAGTCTGATTGGGACGGAATGGGTGGTCAGCCTGCTGATGCCTGTACTGTACAAGCTGTTAGACTTTTATTGAATCAGGTTCGTGGGCTTTCTATTTCAAGGCCAAGTTTGACTTTGAGTAATAACGGCGCGGTTTCTGTGATATGGAAAGATGAATCGCGATTTGCTACTTTGAAATTCAAAGGGAGCGATCAATACTCAGCTATTATCTTGGTGAATCGTAAACCGATTCTCACCATGAACTGCTTTGTAAGGCAGTTACCCCAAGAACTACAAAATTTTCTGACTGAGAGTTTCAGGGAAGATGTCACAGCTCATTTGTCCGAATTGCCAAGCGGTCTTCGCTAGTTCACTGGGAAGCCAAGCGGCAGCCGCTAAGCTTTCTAAGGTACTGACATGCACAGAGTGCAATGCAGAGACACATTCGACTACCACTCATTCGCCAGGCGTAGTCCTTAACGATGAGATGGTAGCATCCTGCGCTTGTCATCCTTATCACTTGCTTGAAGACGGTACCCTCTCTCCCGACACCGTCGCTCATGCATACGCACAAGGGATGTCAGTTACTCGGTTGAGTAAGGTTGAGTCCGGGGAAGCTCACGTCATGAAGTTTTGTGCGGCCAGCTTTACTGGTCGGGGCAAAGGTGCGCGCGGCAAGAAAAAAGCGGCGGGCATTGCGATTGTCAGGACTGGCGATGCGCGAGAAGTATTCTATGACTGTGGTAGTCAAGCCTTTAAGGTGTATGACACAGCGAGCGAAGCCATGGATTTTCATGCCGATATCTTCGCGACAGACTTCTTTGGTAATTCAGAAGAACTCTCGCTTGAAGATCAGGCAGCACGGTTGGCTGCTCAAATGGCTTTGATCGATAGGATGGAGCTGAAGCTCCTGCCTACCTAAAAGGGACGTTCCAAGCGTTTGGCACTTGCTACCTACCGCGCTAACCAGCAAGCACCCCGCCTCGGCAATACTGCTTACACCACTTCATCGGTGTGCGCCTTGGCATCCATCGAGCGATAGCTCAAACGATCAGAAAAAATGCGATGATCAGTTGATGGCGAATGGTCAGCAGCGGCCAGTAAGTCATGTGCCGCCCCAGGTTTTCAGCTAAGGTTACGGCAGCAAGTTGAGTATGACTTCGATCCAGCCAACAGGATGTTCATAATATGATGCAAACAAATATTGAGTGGCTTGAATCTCTTGAAACTGAGGAGCTAAAAGAAATCATTGAGAAACTGAATTATAATGGTCGAGTTACAGACCAGTGTGGTGTGGGTATCAGTTCCACCATCATAGAAGAGTGGAGCTGTGACGATACGAACTTTTTAAGGAAGCATGGCTACACTGGCGGGAGCTTAACAAAAACGACAGAAGTATCAGACGGTGTCAGGGTCTACGTTCTCCAATAGCAGCCTTAGCGAGTAGGCTACCTCGTATAAATCAAGATGTTTTGCAACCCAAAACGACGCCACGGCATCAACAATCAGCTATTACCAGTAGAATTTGAAAAGGGCTAAGCAGCGAGCCTGGAGAGTGTCGAGAAAATCCGGCGCGATTCATGCCTCGTAAACGGCGTATCTATTCGTTTCATTCCTCACCACCCTAGCGTAAGCGGGATGGTTTCCTATTTGTGCCACGTAGCTGATCTGTTTCGGCCGAAACCTTTCCGCCGCTGCCGTCAGCTCTTCTCCAATGTCGCCTGCTGTGCCGCATGCGGTCGTGTCATCGGTAGGCCTACCTGGAAACTCTCGCCGCCATACTGTATCGACGTCGCTAAACTTTTCCCACCCAAGCTCTAGAAGGTGTTTGTAGAAATCATTGCGCTCTGGCTCAGCTTGAGACAAATCGAGAGTCAGCATTACGTGCAGCATAAGTCGCTCCTTTTGATCATTGGATGTTGAAAATTGGTAACGGAAGGCTCGTGCGTAGAGATTGAATCCTTTGTCAGTCCCCTTGACCTTCTTCATATCAAAAATGCATGCAAGCATCAACGCTGACAAGTAGAAACTTGCTCAAAGCTCACAAATTTTTAAGCCATTGCGCGCTCTTCCGAACAGCTAGATTGCCTCTGTTATTTGGACACCCGCTTCCCTAAGTAAGTTATACAGGGTTGCAATTTTTGTACGATCTCCGCGAGTGGCGCAGTATGTGAAAACCACACGCTGCTTAGCACGGGTGAACGCGACGAAAAAACCAGCGGTAGCTTCGATTTCATCGTTAGAAAAGCTCCACCAGGCACCATCATCAAGGCCAATGAAGATGACAGTGTGATACTCGAGTCCTTTGCTTTTGTGAATGGTCATCAGAGGAATAGCATTGACGCCTTCGTAAGTATCAAGTGTTGAGATCCAATCTCCGCATTGAATGGATGAGGTGTATAAATGGGTCGCCGCTGAATCAATGACTTTTTCGAGCCATTCTCCCTGCGCGTAAGTTTGGTGGCGACTCTTGAGGTGTTCAAGCCCAATGAAGTTCAGAATCTCATCAAGGAGCGCTCGCGCAGCTTGCGTTGTTGTTGGAGGTATTGATCGGTTTTCGCCAAGCCATATCGCATACGCGTCCAATTCGCGTGAGAGTTTGGCGTGTCCGATTTCGTCGTCGGATGCGACACCTCTAAGCGCTGCCATCTCGCTTTGGCATTCGCTCCAATAGCGTCCTGCCCGAGGTGTCATGGCCAAGCGCAGTAACGAAACCATAAGTATCGAAACGTCTTCGACAAGTAACTCCTGCAGCATTATTGTACCGATCACCCCAGCCTCGTTTCGTAAGCTCAGTCCTTGGGCACCAAAAGCTGGCTGTAAAAGCTCGGCATAATCTCCTGCTTTTTGGCGAACAAGGAGAACGAAATCTCGTGGTGTAAGCTTGCCCGCAGCGATATTTGATGCGATAGATGCAGCTAGACCGCGTGCTTCTTTTTGCGGGCTCGGAAAGTCGAAGATAGAGCAGCTTTCTCCGATTATCGTGCCCACTGTCTGAGAAATGGGTGCGACAGCTTTCGCATCCAATGCCTGAGCTAACACGTGCTGAATTCTTACCAGATCGGGAGAGGAACGGTAGTTGTTATAGAGAGATGTCCGCTCGGCGTCGAAATCTGCGTCGAATTCGGAGAATGGGTCATCCATTGCCATCGCCCAGCGCATGATTTGCTGTTTGTTGTCGCCGACAGCGGTAATTACAGTGCTCGTCCCGCGGAAAATTGTGCTCACAAGATCGTATTGAACCTGTGTTGTGTCTTGAAACTCGTCCATGAACAAGTGCGAATAGGTAAGTCGGAGCGCTTCCTGCGCCATGGGATTCAGGCGCAACAGAAACTCCGCGAGCCTGCCTATCATCGGGAAGGACAGAACGCTTTTGGCCCCTCCGTGCAATGATGACTGCCAGAACCGATCCGCAGCCCACTGGCCTACGGAAGGGCATGACCATGTGTTTATTGGCAGCAGTTGACCGAGCAGGTACACGCGCTCAAAAGTTTTTGGCCCAATTGCACGTAGGTCAGCTCTTGTGCCAATTCCCGCAGGTGGTAAGCCCACCTCCTGGTAAAGAAAGTCCTTATAGTCACGCTCGTAGTAGCTAGTCATTTCGTAATCGGGGCGCGGTCGCCAATATTCGGGCAGTGACTGGCCAAAACGGTCGACCAAACTCTTAGCAAACGCGTCAAACGTCATTGAGTCCAGGCGGCTCGCATGGTCAGGATGGCAGCGTTTTCGCACGCGAGTCGCGAGATTAGAGGCTGCATCGCGTTTGAAACTTATCGCGAGAATACGTCTTGGCGAAGATGACGCCCCGGTTTGCAATAAGTAGGCGGCGCGCTGTGCGAGCAACTCCGTTTTACCCGCGCCAGGACCTGCAATCACGGAACGGTTTTCGTGTGAGCGCACGACCTCCAATGCGTTTGCCTCGAGTGACCTTACTCCTACAGGTTGCCAATCCTCCGGACGGATTCTGCGCGATGATAAGGTCATGTTCAGTCTCGTCTCAAAGATGCTGAAATATGCTTAAGCACTGAGCTGAGTACTGCTGGCATCTTCTCCACAAGTTGTGATTTTTCGAGTTTCGTCAGAGCTGCAAGATGAGTAGCCGGCTTGCTGTTGGTCAGAAAGTGATAGCGGTAGCTTGGGAACAGCGGGAGATAGTTTTCAAAAGGGCTGATATACGATTTCACGCCGGAGCCTGCAGTGCCCAGTACTACCTCGGCCGCTTTGTCGGGTGCCATGCGTGGGCCGCCACCTGCAGGAATGATGGCTGAATAAGCGGCGGGAAATGCCTCTAACATCGCTAAATCTAAGTCCAGAGGTGAGGAAAAATACACTCCCTGAGGCCTCAAGTTACCGTTGATCCATGCCAAAAGGTTGCCGTGATTTTGCGTGTCTGACCACGTGTGCATCTCGGCTAGCTCTGCATCGGACAAAATGCCTTGTCCTATTTTCAGCACCTGAGCTTTCGGTGCGCCAAACTGGAGTAGTTTTTCGATCGCTGTCTTGACTCGACCAAACCCACCACCTTCGCGCCCCAAATCAAGGTCGAGCAACGTGGCATGAGGGATATCCAAGTGCTTAAGCAAACGCCAAAAATGCTGAACGTGACGTCCGCCCAATGGGACAATGGCGACGAAAGCAGGGTCAATCAGCAAATCCATAGCCTCGGCAAGCTGGGGCAGAACGATTCTTTCCGAGTCTCCCTCAACGAGCAAAACAAATCGGGCAAAATAAAGTTCTGGATAGGCCAACATCGCACCCCGAACGAATTTACTAGCCTCAGCATCATTGATCGGAAGCTCTATCCGCTTGACTGAAGATACGCGCGTATGTGGGTCGCAGCGGCAGTATCGAACTTCCATCGGGTCGACGCGGCTTAGCACGGCCGGAGAGTGGCTGGTAACGATAGCTTGCGCACTGCCATCGTTTGTTAGTGATCGAACCTGACGAATGATACGTGCGAGGAAGTAAGGTGATAGGTGATTCTCTGGTTCCTCCAATGCGAATATCGTGAGCGCCGGTATTCGCAGAGCGTCGCACCTAAAGCCTTCAATCGATCCCTTTACGGCTTCTCTTTCCAAATCGAAGACCGCTGCAGCCAGGGCGAAGTAGAACAGCGATTGCTGACCATCGCTGAGCGCCTCGATGCCACGCTCTTGGCCGTCCGGCCCCTGTTCGAACATAACCGCGATCTTGTTGACGACCTCTTCAAACCTGCGACTTACCAGGCTGAGTCGTGGATTGGTATCTACAACTTCATCATGAAGTGCCGACCATCGCGTTTGCAGTGCTCCGGTGATTGCTGCAATTGCCGACTCTCCTTCGAAAGCGGATGCGAGATTTTGCGTGGCATCTTGAACAGCGTTTTCGGTAGACGGCGACCACTCGATCGCTCGTAACAGGCGAGCTGCTAACGCTCCCGCAGTAGCACGTGTCTGAGCTGCGGCGTCACGACTAGCTGGCGTGTAATAGAGTTGGATTAACCCTCTATCTGCAACAGAGACGGGATGGCATTTGTCGTCTTTCGGTTCTGCGTCAAGTGAGTCAATCCATTGCAGGGTCTGAGAGACCTCGCCTTCGACAGTGCCATCGTCCTCCCACTGGGCATCAAGTCGCAGACGGCAGACGGGGGCACCAGCGGTACGCTCGATCAGCATATGCCGGAAAGACGGCGCGATGGTTTCTGGCGTGGCCGAGCCATCCGTTAGTTCGGGTAGGGCGATCAGTACCTCGATATAGAGGTTCTTAATTTCAAGGTCGGTAGGGTCGTCGTCCGGCCCTAGATGAAAGTCCGAGCGACGCACCGTGCGTTGTGCCCGCGTCACACCGAACATTTTTGACAGAGCGTGCAATAGAGCGGTTTTTCCCGCCGCGTTGGGCCCGACAATAGTCGTTATTTTTGGAGAGATCGTTACGCAGATGGGGTCGCGACCAAAGCAACGGAAGCCAGACACGACTACAGATTCGATTAGCACAGGATTCCTTCCTCTATGCCGCAACATACACGTGTTCGTCGCGCGCCCACTCAGCGTAGGCAGGGGGATGGATTCTTGCCATGACCGCAGGCACTTCTTATGTAACCGCATAAGAAAACTATAATTAGCAATTGCCCCCGCTCTTGACGTGGCGTCACATGCACAAAGTTCATCTCTGCCTTCATGCCATCACGCTCGGGATCAACGACTTCGTCCGTTCTGCTATGACGATCTGACTCAATCATCTGAATTTATTGAGCCTGTTCACATCAGGACTGCTTTTTCTGCAGTTTTTGAAGCTCTTGCAACAACTGGAGACTGATCTTTTGTGAGGCGTCCAATTGTTTTTGGTACTGCTCAAATAGTGGTGCCATCAGGTTGTAAGCATCAAGGGCTCCCGCATTTCTTACTGCTTGCGCGCCAACTTGTTGAGCCAAGAGCATGTTGCTGTTTCCCAGCATCCAGAATCCGTCCCAAACATGGTTCGTGAGCGAACAATACTTCTGTACCTCATAAAGCTTGGTCGAGGAGATGATCGCTAGCGGGTTCTCCTGGCCTTCGACGAGACGCGTTTGGAGTGCTGAATAAACTTCGGTGAAATTAATACTCGTCGGTGCCGCCTCGAACGAGCGAAAGATCGACATGATGATGGGGGGGGGCGGAACCCGCAATTTCATGGAGAGCAGATCGTCTGGACTGGTGATCTGTTTGGTACTGGTTGTGATGACTCGATAGCCGCTATCCCAGATGTGATCGAACGTGAACAGCGTTTGGCTTTTCTCGATTTCCCTTCACACATGAGCGCCTAAATCGCCATCCCAGTGGTTGCCGCCTCGAACCCTCTGCGCAGCCTCAAAGGCGATGCGCAGGCTCTTACGGATCTACTTTACGGGTTGAAGAGCCCGGCAGTGTTTGTAGGTCACTCTTATGGTGGCGCTGTTATCAGCCAAGCCTCATACAATCAGGTCAACGTAAAAGCATTGTTTTACGTCGCCGCCTTTGCCCCGGATGTGGGTGAAAGTGCCGTCGCGCTGAGTGGTAAGTTTCCCGGCAGCACGTTAGGCTCAACTTTGGCGGCACCTGTCGCGCTCAAAAGCGGCGGAAACGATCTTTATATTCAGCAAGACAAATTTCATGACCAGTTTGCTGCCGATGTATCCAGCGCCAACGCTAAATTGATGGCGGCTGCTCAGCGGCCAGTCACTGATATCGCACTCAACGAGGTCGCTAGCCAAGCGGCCTGGAAATCCATTCCATCCTGGTGGGTCTATGGCGACGCTGACAAGAACATCCCACCACACGCGATGGCGTTCATGGCCGAGCGTGCAAAGGCCCGAGAGACGGTAGTTCTCAAGGGCGGTTCGCACGTGGTGATGATCTCCAACCCTAAAGCCGTTGCTCGGCTCATTGAAACGGCAGCAAAGTCGCAGTGACATCGGACTAAACGTCCAGCGTTTCAAGCGTGATAGATGTACCTGTCGCCACCGGGTTTAAGCACCATACCCTGCACTGCTACGAACACATCGGTCTGTCGGTTCGTTTTGCCCGCGCAGCAGGACCGTGGACTCAATGCTTGCGAGGATGTTTAGAGCTTGCGGGAGATGCGGCAGGGTTGTTTCTACTGTTCCAAACGTCTGCTTCTGACCGATTGCTGCCTGCAAAGGCTTAATTAGGATTGCCGTATCCGCATAATCGCATCTGTGATCGCTTTTGCATTTGTGTCTAAGGTCTCCATGGCCATCACAGCGTTTTCTGCAACCACTGCCACGCTATTCGCTGAAAGCCAAACGGCGACCTCCTCGATTGCCGCCGCCAGTGCATGCTGGTTGTGCAGGAGCAATGTCAGGGCGTCAGCAGTGGCGATATTAGAAGCTGAGTTATTTGGCATGCGATCCATCCTGGCAACGAGGGGTCCGCAAAGCCTAGCTCATGCGGCCGCAGCAGAGTTGCTTAGATATCGCATGCTTAAAAATTGCCACGCCGCGCAGATGATTTGAGACTTTAGCCAAACATTTGGGGGGGAGGCGGGCTACTACATCCAATCCATCATCGGAGCCAGCCTGTGGCCGCTTTCGGCCAGTAGCGGCCGTTCGCTTATCCGACTCACGAGGGGCTGAACAACCGTGTAGTAGGCTCAGTTCAATTCCCTATGGCTATAAACCAAGCCTACGCCGACACCCCGTTGGGTCGCTGAGCAGGACAAGGAGATCGGCGTCGATGGCACTTTGTGGGGACTGGCGCGAAATTCAGTCGCCACTCCAGACGTCGTTCCAGTTGCATCTATTTTCGTGTAGTTGCATTTATTTTCAATTGTCACAACTGCCACCGACCAGTGCCGGCCCGGATGCGGAGTGGTGCGGTTGACGGAATGGGCGCTGCGGCCAATGGGTCAGCGGTGCGCCACTGGCGACTGACTGGATCGCCGCCACCTCCAGTGCTTCACTCTCGGCCAGCGGCGGCAACAGCCCCGGCAGGCGACTCGCCAACAATGTCTTACCCGTCCCAGGCGGCCCGCTGAACAGCAAGTTATGGGCGCCCGCAGCAGCAATCAGCAACGCCCGTTTCGCCGCCACTTGCCCCTGCACTTCATTCAAGTCGGGATAAGGCTTGCTGGCATGCATCAGCCCGTCGGAGACATAAGGTTCAACCGGCGTATGCCCATTGAAATGCGCCACCGCCTCCAGCAAATGATCCACCGCAAACACCTTCAACCCCGAGGCCAGACACGCCTCCTCGGCATTCGCCCGCGGCACCACCAACGCACGACCCGCCTTGCGCGCCGCCAACGCTGCCGGCAACACGCCACGCACCGCTCGTACTGCGCCGGACAACGCCAACTCACCCAGACATTCCACATCATCCAGCGTCAGACACGGCACCTGCACACTCGCCGACAGAATCCCCAGGGCAATCGCCAGATCAAACCGCCCGCCATCCTTGGGCAAATCTGCCGGCGCCAGATTCAAGGTGATCCGCCGCGCCGGAAACTGCAGCCCGGAGTTGATGATCGCACTGCGCACCCGATCCTTGCTCTCCTTCACCGCCGCCTCGGGCAGGCCGACCATGGTCAGCGACGGCAGACCGTTGGCCAGATGGACTTCGACGGTGACAGCGGGGGCTTCCACGCCTATCTGGGCGCGACTGTGGACGATGGAGAGGGACATGGTCGTTCCTTGAGCTGAATCGGGGAGCCGCTTCCTGCGGGTTTTTGAAGGGTAGTTGGGAGAGCGAATCCAGGCGACACGGATGCGAGGGCAAACCTTCACTGGATGTTGCCAAGGTGCCCTTCCACGTTCAGTAGAGGCGCCACATTAGTTTTCTTCTTCGAGATTTCTTACTTGGCTTCCTCCCCCGGCCAGCCAACCATTCGGTTCGAGTTCTTTACCGTACTTGGCCGCTACCTCAATAAAATGACGCTGATTGGCTGAAATACCTCCGGCTAACCGAAGTGCTTCAGCGTGATATCCAACAATCTCTTCTAGCTTTGCCCTTCTCTTTTTGTCTTTCATTGAGGCCTCGTTTTTTGGGTGACAGATGCTTTGTTGGCCACCGTAGTACAAGGAGGAAAAGTCGCGTAATCAGGCGCAGACGCTGATGTTTGTAGGGCCATGCCCTAATAGGTGTAGGACGCCGGCGAAAGGGGTATGAAGGTCTTGTATCCAGGAGTCGGATGTTCCAGTTTGGCCACTCAATGCAGCCTCTGGAGGCGAAAAATGCACCGCAATGGTATGCGCCCGATTCATCCGGGCGAGGTTCTGAATAAGGAATTCATGGAGCCGTTGGGCATGACTGTCATGGAGCTGGCCATGCCCACGAAATGGCGCGAGAGTGAGTTCGAAAAGCTTGTGAATTGCCAGCTCAGGATCTGCGCCGATCTGGCAATCAGCCTTGCCACTCATCTCGACACTACGCCTGAGTTCTGGATGAATCTCCAATCGACTTACGATTTGCGCAGGGCCCAGCTCCGGCATGCGGGTTTATAGCGATTGCAGCATCCGCGAAGCTCTTTTCCACCATGGCCCCGTCATTGGGCGTTTGGTCTGTTCCCGTTCCACCACCATCAACGGCACATCCTGCAGCCGTATCCACGGCTGATTATTCCAGTGCAACAAACTCAACGTCATGTCCGGCCAACTGAGCAGGCTCAGGTGTGGGCGTTCGCTTGTGCTGGGATGTTGGGCGTCGCGCAGGGTAGGGATGACCTGGTGGGTGATCCATTCGCGTAGCGCTCGGTATTCGGGGCAGTAGTGGTAGACGAGGAGGGCGTAGATGCCGGATTCGCTGATCAGCAGGGTGTTTTCGATCTGGTTGTGGATCAGGGTTTTGCGGGTTTGGTATTGGTCGGGGTCGAGTTTTCGCAGCATGCGTTCGTTGAGGTAGATGTGCAGCAGGCGGCTCAGGTCTCGGGCGCAGAACCAGGGTTGGTTCTGGATGAGAAGGGCGTGGAGGGGGAGTTTGTGGCGGGTGAAGATGTGCGGGCTTAGATAAGTCTCTTCTTGATTCATGGAGCAGTTCCTCTTGCTTAAGGGGCTGCCCTCAATCGTCGCCAAACGATTGGGTGGCAGTTGTACGCGGGTTGGCGAACCGGAGCAAAAGGAACCCGGCAGACCCGAAGGTCTCCCACGCACAACCGCCATGAAACGATGTGGCGGTAAATGTAGCCGCCATCATGGTTGTCGTGCGCCTTAAGCTGTTCGGGTCGCCAAACCCGGTGCTGAACATTCAGCATCGGGTGAGCTTAGAAACCTGGGCTTTTCGGCGCAATCGGACGGCGGTGGTGCAGGTTGTAGGACGTTGCCGGGATGGTTGAAGGGCTGGAGATCAAAAGATCGCAGCCTTCGGCAGCTCCTACAGGGGGCGCGGATTATTCAGCGGGCGGCGTCAGCTTCGCTTCCATCTCGGCGACTTTGGCTTCGAGGCTTTCAAGTCGAGCGCGAGTACGCGCCAACACAACCATCTGGCTATCAAACTCTTCACGGCTGACCAGGTCGAGTTTGCTGAACGCACTCTGCAGCAGCATCTTGAACTGGCTTTCGATTTCGGCTTTCGGCAGCGGGGTGTCGCCGCTGAAGAGGCGGGAGGCGGTGCCGCTCAGGGCGTCGAGGAAGTCTTTGGGCGCGAGCATGGTGGATGTCCTGGAAACAATGGCCGGCAGTGTATCACGCAGTGTCTATAGTCAATCTCGTGGTCAGGGATGCACGCTTTTCGCGCAGGCGGACGGATGGCGACGCACCGTTGTTGTGCGTATCCGGATGGGGTTTTGCACGGGATGGCGTGCGACAGAGGCCAAGGGATTGAAATCAGAGGTTTTTGGCGAGATGGCAAGGTTTCTGCTTAGTCACCTTCGACCCATGCACTGATGCAGTCGCTGTGACGAATGCAGTGCGGCAGACGGAGCGGGGAGTTTCGTCGGCAGCGGTTAGCTGGCGTCAGTCGGGCAGGTACGGCCGACGATGCGTTACAAAGCCAGGCACTGCGCTTAGACTTGAGTCGGGTTTGTTTTCCTGGGGCAAGTCCACCAATTCGGGAGAGAGTTTTCATGAAGCTAGTCACTGCCATCATCAAGCCGTTCAAGTTGGACGACGTGCGCGAGTCGCTGTCCGAAATCGGCGTGCAGGGCATTACCGTTACTGAAGTCAAAGGCTTCGGCCGGCAGAAGGGTCACACCGAGCTGTATCGCGGCGCGGAATATGTGGTCGATTTTCTGCCCAAGGTGAAAATCGACGTGGCCATCGACGACAAGGATCTGGATCGGGTTATCGAAGCGATAACCAAAGCGGCCAACACCGGCAAGATCGGTGACGGCAAGATCTTCGTGGTCAATCTGGAACAGGCGATTCGCATCCGTACCGGCGAAACCGATACCGACGCGATCTAAGCGCCGCCACAAACCCCAACGCCCCAGGAGAAAACAATATGACTCTGCGTAAATTCGCAGGGCTAGGAGCCCTGTTGTCTATCGTAATGCCCGGCCTTGCTATGGCGGCAGACGAAGTGGCGGCCCCGGTCCTCAATTCCGGCGATACCGCCTGGATGCTCACCTCAACAGCCCTCGTGCTGTTCATGACCATCCCCGGCCTGGCGCTGTTTTACGGCGGCATGGTTCGCTCGAAAAACATTCTTTCCGTGATGATGCAGTGCTTCGCCATTACCGGTCTGATCAGCATCCTGTGGGTCATTTATGGCTACAGCATTGCGTTCGACACCACCGGTATGGAGCAGGGCGTCGTCAATTTCAACTCGTTCTTCGGCGGCATGGGCAAGGCGTTCCTCGCCGGTGTCACGCCTTCGAGCCTGACCGGCCCTGCGGCGCTGTTCCCTGAGGCGGTGTTCATCACCTTTCAGATGACCTTCGCGATCATCACCCCGGCGCTGATCGTCGGTGCGTTCGCCGAGCGGATGAAGTTCTCCGCGATGCTGATCTTCATGGGCATCTGGTTCACCCTGGTTTATGCACCGATCGCGCACATGGTCTGGTCCGGCAACGGCGGCCTGATGTGGGACTGGGGCGTACTCGACTTCGCCGGCGGCACCGTGGTGCACATCAACGCCGGTGTGGCCGGTCTGATTGCCTGCCTGGTATTGGGCAAGCGCAAAGGCTTCCCGACCACCCCGATGGCTCCGCACAATCTGGGTTACACCCTGATGGGCGCGGCGATGCTGTGGGTCGGCTGGTTCGGCTTCAACGCCGGTTCCGCTGCGGCGGCCAACGGCACCGCCGGCATGGCGATGCTGGTCACTCAGATCGCTACCGCTGCCGCCGCACTGGGCTGGATGTTTGCCGAGTGGGTCACCCACGGCAAGCCAAGTGCACTGGGTATCGCATCGGGTGTAGTTGCCGGTCTGGTAGCGATCACTCCAGCAGCTGGCACCGTGGGCCCGATGGGCGCACTGGTCATCGGTCTGGCCGCAGGTGTGGTGTGCTTCTTCTGCGCCACCACCCTGAAACGCAAGCTCGGTTATGACGACTCCCTGGACGCCTTCGGCGTACACGGTATCGGCGGTATTCTCGGCGCGATCCTCACCGGTGTATTCGCAGCTCCTGCTCTGGGTGGCTTCGGCACCGTCACCGACATCGGTGCGCAAGTGTGGATTCAGGTCAAAGGCGTGGGCTTCACGGTGATCTACACCGCGATCGTCACCTTCATCATCCTCAAGGTCCTCGACGCCGTCATGGGTCTGCGTGTGACCGAGGAAGAAGAGTCGGTTGGCCTCGATCTGGCACAACACAACGAACGCGGCTACAACCTGTAAGTACGCGCACTGAAAAAATTGCCCGGTTCGCCGGGCATTTTTTTGTCCGGGATTTGTCATTAAGCGACAGGCTGAAAGGATTTTTCGTACGCCTTTAGTCGTGTTTACGACGGCGGTTTTTCACCGGCCAATGGCTTACATCATTGAGCGAATATTAGGGCCTTTGTTTTTTCCCAGAGCGCGCTAGAATGCGCCCCGAACGTGCGGAGAACTGTATGTGGCAACAGACTCTGATAACCCTGCGGGCACGGCCCCGGGGCTTTCATCTGGTAACGGACGAGTTACTCGCTGGCCTGCCTGAACTCAGGCAGTGCCGGGTCGGTCTGTTGCATTTGTGGCTGCAGCATACCTCGGCGTCGTTGACCATCAACGAGAACGCCGATCCGGCGGTACGTCGCGACTTCGAACGATTTTTCAATCGTCTGATCCCACAAGGAACAGACGGCTATGAGCATAACGACGAAGGCCTGGACGACCTCCCGGCGCACTTCAAGGCCAGCGTGCTTGGCTGCCAGATCAGTCTGCCGGTTTCGGCAGGTCGTCTGGCACTGGGAACCTGGCAAGGCGTTTATCTGGGCGAGCACCGTGATCATGGCGGTGCCCGAAAAGTCCTCGCCACCTTGCACGGTGAAGGGGCATAAACCGTTGGTCACCAATGGTTACTGATTTTTTAACGGCGACTTTCGACAGTTGCCAAAGCTGGTCTATAACTAATCTGCTTTTCGCAAGTCATGAGGTAGAACATGAGCGACGATGATCTGGAAAACGACGACCTCGAAGTAGGCGACGAAGACGAGGCCGAGGAAGGTCTGGAAGCAGCAGCGGAAGACGTTGCTGACGACGATGGTGGCGACGATACGCCGGCCCCGGCTGCCAAAGGCAAAGCCAAGGCTGCGGTGTCGGTAGACGAGTTGCCGAGCATTGAAGCCAAGAACAAGGAACGCGACGCCCTGGCCAAGGCCATGGAAGAGTTCCTGTCGCGTGGCGGCAAGGTTCAGGAAGTGGAGGCCAACGTGGTCGCCGATCCGCCGAAGAAGCCAGACAACAAGTACGGCAGCCGCCCTATCTGAGGCGTGCCGCTTGCTTGCTGAAAGAGCCCGCCGTCGCTGCGGGCTTTTTCATGCCTGGAATTCCGCAATTGAAGTGAACGCAATTCCCTTGTGGGAGCGAACCTGCTCGCGAAAGCGGCGGGTCAGTCAACATCAATATTGGATGACAGATTGCCTTCGCGAGCAGGCTCGCTCCCACAGGGGGGTGGTAGATCAGTTCGAGGAGGCATTCCAGCGCGCGAGTACGGCTGGCAAATCGCTCAGGCTGCGAATCTCGGCATCCGGCAGGCGATCCGCTTCCCAGACCTTACCCGCCGGGTTAAACCAGATCGCCCGCAACCCCGCCTGCTGCGCGCCGGCAATGTCATCGCCCGGATGATCGCCGATATGTACGGCGGTTTCGGCCGTGGCGCCACCGCGCTGCAAGGCTTCGTGGAACAACCGGGCATCCGGTTTGGCGATGCCGATATCTTCCGCACACAACGCAAACTTGAAGTAGTCCGCCAGCCCCAACCGGCGCACATCGGCATTGCCATTGGTGACTACGCCAAGCGCGTAGTGATTGGCGAGGATCTCCAGCACCGGCTCGACTTCAGGGAACACTTCGATCTGATGCCGCGCATGCAGAAACACTTCAAAACCCTTGTCTGCCAGGTCGGTAGCTTCGCCATGGGCATATCCAGCGTCTTCCATCGCATGAAACAACACCCGCCGACGTAGCGCGCTGATCCGATGCTTGAGCCCCGGTTCGTTAGCCAATACACGCTCACGAATCGCCCACAAATGCTCGACCGGCACCGCGCCCAGGTTCGGCGCATGTTCGCTCAGCCATTCGCGCAATATCGCTTCGGCGCTGACGATCACTGGCGCGGTGTCCCACAGGGTGTCGTCGAGGTCGAAGGTGATCAACTGGATGCTCATGAATCATCGCCTTTCATGCGTTTGGCCCGTGGGTGGGCACTGTCGTAGACCGTTGCAAGGTGCTGGAAGTCCAAGTGGGTGTAGATCTGGGTGGTCGTGATATTCGAATGGCCTAGCAGTTCCTGCACCCCTCGCAGATCTTGGGAAGACTCCAGCAAATGGCTTGCGAAGGAGTGTCGCAACATGTGCGGGTGTAGGTTTTGTCCCAGTTCCCGCGCTCCTGCCGCTTTGACTCTTAGCTGGATCGAACGAGGACCTAGGCGCCGACCTTGCTGGCTGATAAATACCGCATCGTCTACCGGGTTGGCCATGGCGCGGAAGGGCAGCCATAGCTCTAGGGCTTCACGCGCCTTTCTCCCCACTGGAAGCAGGCGAGTCTTGCTGCCTTTGCCGAGCACCTGAACCATCCCATCGGCGAGGTCGAGTTGTTCAAGGTTAAGCCCTGTCAGCTCTGATAAGCGCAAACCCGAGGAGTAGAAAAGCTCAAGAATCGCCTGATCCCGTCGGGCTAGGAAATCGTCCTCCACTGCACCTTCAAACAATTGCAGGGCGCGGTCAGTGTCGATGACTTTCGGCAACCGACGTTTGTCCTTGGGTGTCGACAAGCCGTTCGCAGGATCGTGTTCGCACAAACCTTCGCGGTTCAGGTACCGATAGAGCCCACGCACCGCCGACAATAGCCGGGCCAGGCTGCTGGAGGATTGGCCTTTGCCATGCAGTTGAATGATCAAGCCCCGCATCCGCTGTGTGTCCAGCGCGGCCCAACTACCAATGTTCTGTTTGACGCACCAGCCCAACACTTTGTCGAGGTCGCGTCGGTAATGGTAGATCGTGTGCGGCGACACCTGCCGCTCACTGCGCAGGTGTTCGCAGTAAGCGTCCAGTTGTCGTTCCATGTTCAGCGTACCGAGCGCAGGGAGCTGTTGACCCGTGGCAGCACGCGGCCCATGACTTCGGCGATGTAGCTCAAGAACAGCGTGCCGACCGAACTCTTGTAGTGCTGCGGATCACGGCTGGCGATCGCGAGAATGCCGTGGATGCCTTGATGACTGACCGCGACCACGGCGGTGGAGCCGATCTGCTTGCGCTGTTCTTCGCCGAAGAGGAAGTCCAGTTCATGCTCACGCAGGCTGCCGCTGACGCTTTTGCCTTCGGTAAGCAAGCCGCCGATGGCGACTTGGGCGTCAGCGTGAGTGACCCAGCGACCGACCGGTGCCGGGTTGTCACCGAGCAGGATCAGGCTGACAAAAGGCACCTGGAAATCCTGGCGCAGACTGTCTTCGACGCTGATCACCACGTCTTCCAGGCTGGCGGCGTCCATTAGAGAAAGAATCAGGCGGCGGGTCTTGTCGAACAGGCGATCGTTGTCGCGGGCGACGTCCATCAAATGCGAGAGGCGGTGACGCATCTCGATGTTGCGGTCGCGCAGAATGGTCATCTGCCGCTCGACCAGCGAAACGGTATCACCGCGCTGGTGAGGAATGCGCAGGGCGGGCAGCAGTTCTTCGTGCTCGACGAAGAAGTCCGGATGCGCCTCAAGGTACGCAGCAACCGCTGCCGCCTCCAGGCTTTCGGACGCTGATTCGTCGGACTGTCGGGCGGGTACCTGAGGCTTATCGGTCATGGTTTCTGCTCACTCAAAGACGTACTTGTCCTTCGTATACACGCACTGCCGGACCGGTCATCAGCACCGGTTGGCCAGGGCCCGCCCATTCAATGGACAGACGCCCGCCGGGCAGGTCGATCAATAGCGGCGAATCCATCCACCCCTGGCTGATCGCAGCGACAGCTGCTGCACACGCGCCGGTACCGCAGGCTTGGGTTTCCCCGGCGCCGCGTTCCCACACGCGCAACTGCGCACGGTTACGGTCGATGACTTGGAGGAAACCGACATTCACTCGCGCCGGGAAGCGCGGATGGTGTTCGATTTTTGCCCCCAGTTCATGCACCGGTGCGCTGTTGATGTCCTGCACGCGCAATACCGCATGCGGGTTGCCCATCGACACGGCAGCCAGTTCGACCGTGGTGCCGTCGACTTCCAGCTGATAGCTGATGGCCTGCGCCGGCGCTTCGAACGGAATGTCCGCCGGCACCAGACGCGGGGCGCCCATGTTCACACCGATCTGGCCGTCGTTACGCACGTCCAGTTCGATGATGCCGCCCTTGGTCTCGACGCGAATCTGTCGTTTCGCGGTCAGACGCTTGTCGAGCACGAAGCGCGCAAAGCAGCGCGCACCGTTGCCGCACTGCTCGACTTCCGAGCCATCGGAATTGAAGATCCGGTAACGGAAATCCACGTCCGGGTTGCTCGGTGCCTCGACGATCAGCAGCTGGTCGAAACCGATGCCGGTATGGCGGTCGCCCCATTGCTTGGCGTGCTTCGGCTGAATATGCGCGTGCTGGCTGACCAGGTCGAGAACCATGAAGTCATTGCCCAAGCCGTGCATTTTAGTAAAACGCAGCAGCATGGCTTACTCCGGCAGCAGGCTTTCGCCGGCAAACAGCTCGGCCACGGTCTCGCGGCGACGCACTTCAAAAACCTGATCACCGTCTACCAACACTTCAGCGGCACGGCCACGGGTGTTGTAGTTGGAGCTCATCACAAAACCGTAGGCGCCGGCCGAATGCACGGCCAGCAGATCGCCTTCGGCCAGGGCCAATTCGCGATCCTTGGCGAGGAAGTCACCGGTTTCGCAGATCGGGCCGACGATGTCGTATTTGCGCGCAGCGGTGTCACGCGGTTTGACCGCCGTGACGTCCATCCACGCCTGATACAGCGCCGGGCGAATCAGGTCGTTCATCGCCGCGTCGACGATGGCGAAATCCTTGTGTTCGGTGTGCTTGAGGTACTCGACCTGAGTCAGCAGCACGCCGGCGTTGGCAACGATGAAACGGCCCGGCTCGAACACCAGCGCCAGATCACGACCGTTCAGACGCTCGCGTACGGCTTTGATGTAGTCGGCAGCCAATGGCGGCTCTTCATCGCGATAACGCACGCCCAAACCACCACCGAGATCGATGTGGCGCAGGTGAATGCCGCAATCGCCGAGACGATCGACCAGATCCAGAAGGCGGTCGAGGGCATCAAGGAACGGTGGCAGCGTGGTCAGTTGCGAACCGATGTGGCAGTCGACGCCAACCACTTCCAGGTTCGGCAGATGCGCGGCGCGTACGTACACGTCTTCGGCGTCGGCAATGGCGATACCGAACTTGTTCTCTTTGAGACCGGTGGAAATGTACGGGTGGGTGCCGGCATCGACGTCCGGGTTCACCCGCAGCGATACCGGGGCGCGAACGCCCAGCTCGGCGGCGACCACTTGCAGGCGTTCCAACTCGTCGGTGGATTCGACGTTGAAGCAGTGCACGCCGACTTCCAGTGCGCGACGCATGTCGTCACGGGTCTTGCCGACACCGGAGAAGACGATCTTGTCAGCACTGCCGCCAGCGGCGAGTACACGCTCCAGTTCACCACGGGAAACGATGTCGAAACCGGCACCGAGACGGGCCAGGACATTCAGTACGCCGAGGTTGGAGTTGGCCTTGACCGCAAAGCAGACGAGGTGCGGCATGCCGGCCAAGGCATCGGCGTAAGCCAGATACTGAGCTTCGATATGCGCGCGCGAGTACACATAAGTAGGCGTACCGAAACGATCGGCGATGGCGGACAGCGCCACACCTTCCGCGAACAGTTCCCCGCCACGGTAGTTAAAAGCGTCCATGGCGATCCCTTATTGGTAAACGTCGTGCTTGTGTGCTTTGGACGGTTGCTTCTGCGAAGACTGGGCTTGCTCGGCCGGGTCCTGATCGTCATCCGGCAGGTACAGCGGGCCTTTTTGACCACAGGCCGAAACGAGGCAGGCAACCGCGACGAGCGCAGCAAGGGAAGAGATCAGGCGCTTCATGGCGAAATCCTTGAAAATGCGTTAATTGCGCCGGAGTATACCGGCCACCCGGCAGCTTGCCTATGCGAGGGGGTTCCCGTCCGGCGGGGCTCGCCCAAAGCTGCCCGAACCGCCGCAATCTCCTGTAGGAGTGAGCCTGCTCGCGATAGCGGAGTGTCAGCTAGCGATAATGTTGGATGTGCCGGCCATTCGCGAGCAGGCTCGCTCCCACAGGGTTCGGTGTTACTGGGCCGGCAGGTGCTTGGTCGTTAATCTTTGCAATCGGCCGGCAGCGTCCGTATCTTTCGGCGCTTGAGCCTGATCAGACATTTTTTGAGGTTGCCGCAATGAGTTTGTCCGAAGCCCGTTTTCACGATCTGGTCGATGAAACCCAGGAAAAACTGGAAGACATCTTTGACGAAAGTGATCTGGATATCGACATGGAGAACTCGGCCGGTGTGCTCACCGTCAAGTTCGAAAACGGCTCGCAGCTGATCTTCAGCCGCCAGGAGCCGCTGCGTCAGCTGTGGCTGGCGGCGGTGTCCGGTGGTTTCCACTTCGACTACGACGAAGAAAGCGAGCGCTGGATGTGCGACAAGAGCGAAGAGCAATTGGGCGAAATGCTCGAGCGCATCGTCCAGCAGCAGGCTGGCGCTGAATTCGACTTCGAAGGTCTGTGATTCCGTGACCGACACCGCTCCTGTTCGTCCACCGAAGCCGCTTTACAGCAACATCAGCCCGGCCGTGCCTTCGCCATGCAGCGGCGTGTGCCGGCTGGACGAACAAAAGGTCTGCCTCGGCTGCTTCCGTCATGTCGAGGACATTCGCGAATGGCGTTCGGCGGACGACGAGCGGCGACGGGTAATTTGCGCGCAGGCGTCGCAGCGCAAGCAGTGCGGCGGGGCGTGACTTGTATATTTTTTGAGCTGTGATAGTGTCCGAACACGCCTCAACCCATCGAGGCCTGGTGAAAACCCCGTCTTTTTTGGCGGGGTTTTGCTTTTTTTGTGTGCAGAAGAAAGGAGTCTGCCCGGATCATGACCGCACCTTCCATCACCCTTACCCGTCTGGACGTGCAACGTCTGGAGCGCTTGATCGACAACCTGAACGAGAAAGACCAGGCTGCGCCGGGCGTGATTGCGCTGCAAACCGAGCTGGACCGCGCCGATACCGTGGTCGGCCACGATGAAGTGCCCGCCGATGTCGTGACGATGAATTCCCGTGTGCATTGCCGCGAAGAAGGCAGTGGCAAGGACTATCACCTGACGCTGGTCTATCCAAAGGATGCCAACGCCGATGAAGGCAAGATCTCGATTCTGGCCCCGGTCGGCAGCGCGTTGCTGGGCCTGAAGGTCGGTCAGCACATTGACTGGCCGGCACCCGGTGGCAAGACCCTCAAACTGACTTTGCTGGAAGTCGAATCGCAACCGGCCAACGGTGGCGCGTTTCCCGAGTAATCCGCCTCAGACCTGTTCGAGTGCCTCGTTCAGAGCGCGCTCCAGGTCAGCCTTGTAGCGCAGATACAGATTGCTTGAACTCTGCCCGTCACCGAGCAGGCCCGAGAGGTCCAGGTCGGTGATGTAGCAGCGATAGCGTTCGCTGTCGCGGCGCTGCTCGACGATCTCCCGGGCGACCACGCTGAACAGCTGGTCGCCATGTTCCAGCTCGCTGAATTCCCGTTGATTGCAGTACAGAGTGACCTGCACTTCGCCCGGTGCGGCTTTGCCGACG
Organism: Pseudomonas sp. R84; assembly: GCF_009834515.1. NCBI lineage: Bacteria > Pseudomonadati > Pseudomonadota > Gammaproteobacteria > Pseudomonadales > Pseudomonadaceae > Pseudomonas > Pseudomonas sp. R84. The sequence continues at coordinate 6,321,913 of NZ_CP019426.1, read as the reverse complement.
ATCGCCTGCACGTCGTAGAACGGCTTGTTCACCGGCGTCTGCGGTGCCGGCCGCGCTTCGACCCGTCGTGCGCGTCCCGGCCCCGAAGGCAATAACTGGTAATACAACGTTTCGAGACGGGCACCCGGGCCGGCATCCATCGGCAACACGGCTTCGCGACGGAACAGGATCGATTGCAGGAAGCGCTGCAGCGGCACCAGCAGACTCTGCTCGTCGTGGTACGGCAAATGCTGCTGCCACAGCGCATTGAATTCATCCAATACGTACAGCTCGGCTTGCTGTTCGGTAATGCGGTAGAACACCTGAATGCACTCCGGCTGGCCCATTGGCAGGATCAGCGCGAGGTCGTGTTCCTCCAGCGCCATCGGGTCCAGGTGCAGCGGGCTGTAGCGCGGCTGTTCCTCGCCGAGGTAATCGACCAGCGCCGGCAGGGTGGCGAGGGCGACGTGGTTGACCTGGCCCGGCACTAATTCCAGTACGTGATAATGCTGCTGCACCTGAATCAGATAGCGGTGATTCAACTCGCTGAGCAGCAGGTTCTGCGCGGTGTCGATGATTTCTTCAACCCGGCGGGCAATGAACTGCGCGCGGTTGTGGCAGAAGCAGCGCACCTTCAGCGACGGCTGCGATGGCCCGCGTGGCAAATTGTTGAGGTAATCGCGCAGGCAGTCGAGCAGGGCATGCGGGCCGTCGAAGCGGTTGACCAGTACTTCGTTCCAGCTGTTGAGCGTGACCTGATCCAGCGTCAGCACGAGGTTTTCGCGCACGCCGGCGTAACTCAATGAGTCGGTGCGCTCGGTGGTCATCAGGATATTGAGGTCGCGGTGATGTTTGAGCGGATCAATCCCGACGTTTACCAGAATCAACACTTCGCTCGGCACCGCGGCGCGCAGCAGCGGTTCTTCCGCGACGGTGGCCAAGGGCAGGGCGATGCACTGCTGCAGGCTGCCGAGCAGGTTGAACAGCTCGAACTCGCTCAGGTCGCTGGTGCCGGGATGCAAAGCGAGGCGCGTGCTGCTGTCGATCACACCGTTGCGGTGGCACCAGGTCAACAGCTCCAGTAACTCGCGGCTGCGCTTGATTGGCGCGAAGTGTTCCCACTCCAATGCGGTCAGGCTGCCGTTGTACAGGCCCCACTGGGTTTGTCCCGGCTCCTTCTTGTTGCGCGACTGCACCAGGGTCAGGGTGTCTTCGGCCAGATCCGGGGCGATGCCGGGGTTGATGAACTCGACCTTGTCGGCCTTGCGCTCGAAGGCGGCATAGAGCCTGCGACCGAGCACATTGAGGTCGCGCTTGTTGATCAGGCTGACGGTCTGCTCGGTGCGAGCGAACTGGGTCAGGAAGCGATAGCTGTAGTTCAGCTCATTGACCAGCGCGCGGCGTTCGGCGCTGACCTGGCGGACTTTCCACTGACTGCGGCTGTCGAGCAGGGTCAGTTGTCGCTGATCCCAATGCCACTCGCTGGCCAGCCGTTCCAGCAACGTGCGTTGCCAGCTCTGGGTGCGGCTGTTGCCGGTGAGCTTGCGGTTGACCTTCAGGTACAGCGCGCGGCGCACCAGTTCCAGCCGCTCCGGCTCGTTACGCGCGGTGAGGTATTCCTCGATACGCCGGTACACGACCATGTACGGGTCCAGTTCATCCAGATCCAGTTGGTTGGCGAACACGGCTTTTTTGAAGCGCAGGCTCAGGCACTGCACCTGCGGGTGTTCGCTGGCGTAGACCTCGGTCAGCAGCAGTTTGAGCACCGATTTGTACGGTGACTCGATGCCTTTGAACAACTGCCACAACCCGGCGCCGATGAACTCGCCTGGCGGGATTCTCGCCAGGTGGCCAAGGTCGAGGGTTTCGTCGGCGCGGATGAAACGCTTGGACAGCAGGGTGTGGGTGTAGAGGTCGTAGGCGGTTTCTTCGTAAACCGGCACCAGCCACCAGATCGGCGTGCGCCCGGCCAGCCAGATTGCGGTGCGGTAAAACTCGTCCAGCAACAGATAGTGCTGAGTGCTGCCGCAGTTTTCCGAGCTGAGCTGGGTGTCGCGTTCGCCTTTGACGAAGCGCTCCGGGTCGATCAGGAAAAAATGCGCTTCGGCGCCCTGGCTCGCAGCCCAGGTTTCGAGCAACTGACATTTCTTGCTCAGCTCACTGAGTTCACTTTCGCTCAAGTCAGGCGCGTGGCAGACCCACACGTCCATGTCGCTCTGATCGGCCTGTGCCAGCGTGCCAAGGCTGCCCATCAGGAACAGGCCGTGGATCGGTCGTGGCGGGTTGCTGCCGTGACGCGGCTTGTAGGAGAACGAACGGGTCAGGCGTTGCGCTTCGGCGAGCGTATTGGTGTCCGGCTCGTAATTCGACAGACCGGCCGGCGTACTGCCCGAGACATAACCCGGCAGCAGCGGATGGTTGACGTGGAAGAACAGCGGCAACAGCGTCAACACGCTCTGTTGGCGCGTCGACAAACCTTCCAGGGCGCGGCCGAGGCGGCCTTCATTGAGTTTGAGAAAACGCGCGCGCAGCTGGCTGAGGACCTTGCGGTCAATGCCTTCGTCCAGGTCGGGGCGGATTTCGTGGGTGCGCGTCATGTCAGCTCAAACCGGCTCGCAGGCTCGGACGTAGAGGGTCTCGGAATGTCAGGCAGTTTAGCCTTAGCGCAGCGGGACTTTTAAGCTGAATTTGTTTTTTGACGTCAGATTTATATCGCGGGAGGCCGGGCAGGCCCGCGGAAATCCCGTGGCAGGAGTTCCCGTGGGCAAAGTCGGGAAGGATCAGGCGGTTTCCTGCTCTCTCAGAATGGTCAGCACGGTTTGCACATTTTGTGCGGCATCGCGACCGAGGCTGGTCAGATACCCGCCATCGGGCTGATCCGTCAGGTCTTTTTCAAAGAGGCGTTTGGCGGCAGAAATATGTTTCGGGGCAGCGGTCTGATGAATTTTCAAACCTTCCTGGGAACTGTCCAGGGGAAAGAGTGCGAGGACTTCCAGTTCGGCAACCAACTCAGGGGTAAGCGACATAAGGACTCCAGACTTTCTAGGAATTGGACGACAGCGTCCCTAAGGTGAACCCGCTTTTGCGGCATGTCCAGTGCTCAGATCAGGGATTTTGTCTTGAGGCGGATTCCAGTGTAGTCGGGGCCGGAGAGTTGGCTGGATGGATGGGTGACAAATTGTGTGGGAGCGAGCCTGCTCGCGAAAGCGGTGTGTCATTCAGCAAATAAGTTGACTGATAAAACGCCTTCGCGAGCAAGTCGAATCGTCGCACCGTCGCTCCCACAGGGGGGAATGTGTTGTTACTGCTTTTCGGGTGGCAACTCTGGCAGTGCGCGCAGCGCCGCTTCGTACCATTCGGTATTGAACGCACGGTCTTCATCGAGCATCGCGTCAATCTCGCAGGCCAGCACGTGCGCCATCAGGTTGAGGATCTCTTCGCGCTCCACACCCACCAAGGTCAGCTTGTTGAACGTCGCTTTGGCCGCTGGCGGGTTGTCGCTTTCGATCTGGTTCTCGATGGCTTCGATCAACGTAGCCTCGGTGAACTCTTCGTCGTCGTTGTCGATGTCTGTCGGCTCGCTCATGGCAGGCTCCTCATGGAAAGGCGCCAGTTTACCCGCATTCCGCGGGGTGATGCTGCTGGCGCGATTCGCCTGTGCGATCTATAAACAGGCCCTGCCCACCCCGCACGGCCTGGAGGCTATGTGATGTTCAAGCTCTACGGATTCTCAGTCAGCAACTACTACAACATGGTCAAGCTGGCGCTGCTGGAAAAAGGCCTGCCGTTCGAAGAGGTCACGTTCTACCCGACGTCGACCCCTGAATCACTGGCCATCAGCCCGCGCGGCAAAGTGCCGGTGCTCGGTGTAGACGCCGGTTTTATCAACGAAACCGCGATCATCCTTGAATACCTCGAGCAGACCCAGAAAGGCACACCGCTGCTGCCAAGCGATCCATTCGAGCGCGCGCAGGTGTTGGCGATTGCCAAGGAAATCGAGCTGTACATCGAGTTGCCTGGGCGTGCCTGCTATGGCGAGGCGTTCTTCGGCATGACCTTGCCGGACGCGATCAAGGAAAAGACCAAGACTGAATTGCTACTGGGTTTTGCTGCGCTGGGCCGTCACGGCAAATTCGCCCCGTACGTGGCGGGCGACAGTCTGAGCATTGCCGATTTGTATTTCTTCTACAGCGTGCCGCTGGCCTGTGCGGTCGGGCAGAAGCTGTTCGGGATCGATTTGCTGGCGGAGATGCCGCAGGCGAAGGCGTTGCTGGAACGGCTGGAGCAGAATCCGCATGTGCAGAAGATTGCGGCGGACAAGGAAGCGGCGATGCCGGCGTTTTTGGCGATGATCGCTGCCAAGAAGTGATTTTTTTGCTGTTCTGAAGATCGCATTCGCGAGCAGGCTCGCTCCCACAGAGTTATGTGCTGAAACACGATTACGTGTTCGACGCAGAATCTGTGGGAGCGAGCCTGCTCGCGAAGCTTTTGGCTTTTAGCGGCTGGCGATCAGCGCCTGACCGCGAACCACAGCAGCCTTGACCTGCGCCGGCGCAGTGCCGCCGATATGGTCACGGGCATTCACCGAGCCTTCCAGGGTCAGCACGGCGAACACGTCCTGCTCGATCTGATCGCTGAACTGGCGCAGTTCTTCCAGGCTCATCTCGGCCAGATCCTTGCCAGTGTCCACGCCGTATTTCACGGCGTGACCAACGATCTCGTGGCAATCACGGAACGGCAGACCACGACGCACCAGATAATCCGCCAGATCGGTCGCGGTGGAGAAGCCACGCAGCGCCGCTTCACGCATGATCGCGTGCTTGGGTTTGATCGCCGGGATCATGTCGGCAAAGGCCCGCAGCGAGTCACGCAGGGTGTCGGCGGCGTCGAACAGCGGCTCTTTGTCTTCCTGGTTGTCTTTGTTGTAAGCCAGCGGTTGGCCCTTCATCAAGGTCAGCAGGCCCATCAGTGCGCCGAACACGCGGCCGGTCTTGCCCCGCACCAGCTCTGGCACATCGGGGTTTTTCTTTTGCGGCATGATCGAGCTGCCGGTGCAGAAACGGTCCGGCAGATCGATGAACTGGAATTGCGCGCTGGTCCACAGCACCAGCTCTTCGGAGAAACGCGACAAGTGCATCATCGCGATGCTCGCGGCCGAGCAGAATTCGATGGCGAAGTCGCGATCGGAGACGTTGTCCAGCGAGTTGCCGCCGACGGCGTCGAAGCCCAGCAGTTGCGCGGTGTATTCACGGTCGATCGGGTAGGTGGTGCCAGCCAGCGCGGCGCTGCCCAGTGGCATGCGGTTGGTGCGCTTGCGGCAGTCGACCAGACGCTCGTAGTCGCGGCTGAGCATTTCGAACCAGGCCAGCATGTGGTGCCCGAAAGTCACCGGCTGCGCCGTCTGCAGGTGGGTGAAGCCCGGCATGATGCTCGCGGCTTCGCGCTCGGCTTGCTCCAGCAGGCCTTTTTGCAGGCGGGTAATTTCGGCGAGGATCAGATCAATCTCGTCACGCAGCCACAGGCGGATGTCGGTGGCGACCTGGTCGTTGCGGCTACGCCCGGTGTGCAGCTTTTTACCGGTGACGCCGATGCGGTCGGTCAGGCGTGCTTCGATGTTCATGTGCACGTCTTCGAGATCGATGCGCCAGTCGAACTGGCCGGCCTCGATTTCGCCCTGAATGGTCTTCAGGCCATCGATGATGCTGTCGCGCTCGGCATCGGTCAGCACGCCGACCTTGGCCAGCATGGTGGCGTGGGCGATCGAGCCCATGATGTCGTGGCGATACAGGCGCTGGTCGAAAGTGACGGAGGCGGTGAAGCGGGCGACGAAGGCGTCGACGGGTTCACTGAAGCGGCCGCCCCAGGACTGATTGGTCTTGTCAGTGCTCATGAATTCGCTCGTATCGGCTTGAAGAAAGAAGGCGTGGAACGCTGGCGCGGATAATAACAGGGTTGCCAATCCTGTCGCTGACACTGGTCGATACGTTTTTTTCTCATTGTGTGCGCCATAGTCGCCGCTGGCCCCGGAGGTTTTGCGCAAGGATATTTTTCGATTGAGCAATATCGGCCCGGCGAGCGTCTACAGTTGGACATAAGGGTCGACGCGGCTCTGGATCGCGCAAAGGTCTGGCCGCCGACTATAAGAAGAGGGGGTGGGTGTTTTGTCCTTCGGCAAACCCCGTGAGAAACGCAGGAAACAGCGGGCTTTGAGCAGTACGACCCGGACACTGGCAAATATTGCTGGCCGACGTACGGCACTTTTTGGCGCTCGGGCTAGTCTTAGCGTGGATCGCGGTGACGGACGTCACTTCACCTGTCTACGCTATCCTTGTGCGAGACTCACGCAGGAATCCAGCGCAATATGAATGTCCTGATCGTTGATGACGAACCACTGGCTCGCGAGCGCCTCAGCCGAATGGTGAGCGAGCTCGAGGGTTATACAGTTCTGGAGCCCAGCGCCACGAATGGCGAAGAGGCGTTGGCACTGATCGACAGCCACAAGCCGGATATCGTGCTGCTCGATATCCGTATGCCAGGCCTTGATGGCCTGCAGGTCGCTGCCCGTCTGTGCGAACGCGAAACGCCGCCGGCCGTGGTGTTTTGCACCAGCCCCGATGAATTTGCCGTGGAAGCCCTGCAGGCCAGCGCCGTGGGCTATGTGGTGAAACCCGTGCGAACTGAACATCTGCATGACGCCCTGAAACGGGCTGAACGTCCCAACCGGGCGCAACTCTCGGCCCTGACCCGTCCCGCTGCCGAAAGTGGCACCGGCCCGCGCAGCCACATCAGTGCGCGCACCCGCAAAGGCATCGAACTGATCCCTCTGGATCAGGTGGTCTATTTCATTGCCGATCATAAATACGTGACTTTGCGCCACGAGGCCGGCGAAGTGCTGCTCGACGAGCCACTCAAGGCTCTCGAAGACGAATTCGGCGAGCGCTTCGTGCGTATCCACCGCAACGCCTTGGTTGCCCGCGACCGTATCGAACGTCTGCAACGTACGCCGCTGGGGCATTTCCAGCTGTTCCTCAAAGGTCTCAATGGTGATGCGCTGATTGTCAGCCGTCGGCATGTGGCCGGTGTGCGCAAAATGATGCAGGGCCTGTAACCCGGTCATTCCGGACGGCTCCAGCTCCTTTTAACCGGGCATTGCAGGCCAGGGAGGCCGCGCCGACTCTGATTCAGGTCAAAGTGGATTTGGCTGAGCTGTTATTATCCGCCGTATCTATTCAGTACGGATTGATCCATGTCCTCTCGCGAAATCCGCATCGCCACCCGTAAAAGTGCGCTGGCCCTCTGGCAGGCCGAATACGTCAAAGCCCGTCTGGAAGCGGCCCATCCGGGTCTGCTGGTGACGCTGGTGCCCATGGTCAGTCGCGGCGACAAGCTGCTCGATTCGCCCCTGTCGAAAATCGGCGGCAAGGGTCTGTTCGTCAAAGAACTGGAAACCGCGTTGCTGGAAAACGAAGCCGACATCGCCGTCCACTCGATGAAAGACGTGCCGATGGACTTCCCGGAAGGCCTCGGTCTGTTCTGCATCTGCGAGCGCGAAGACCCGCGTGATGCCTTCGTTTCCAATACCTACGCCAGCCTCGATGCGTTGCCTGCCGGCGCCATTGTCGGCACCTCCAGCCTGCGTCGTCAGGCGCAATTGCTGACCCGTCGCCCGGATCTGCAAATTCGCTTCCTGCGCGGCAACGTCAACACCCGCCTGGCCAAGCTTGACGCCGGCGAGTACGACGCAATTATTCTCGCGGCAGCCGGTTTGATCCGCCTCGGTTTTGAAGACCGCATCACTTCGGCGATCAGTGTCGATGACAGCCTGCCGGCCGGTGGCCAGGGTGCAGTCGGTATCGAATGCCGCAGCGCTGACACTGCAATCCACGCCTTGCTCGCACCGCTGCATCACGCCGACACCTCGTCGCGCGTCACTGCCGAACGTGCCCTCAACAAACATCTGAATGGCGGCTGCCAAGTGCCGATCGCCTGCTACGCCGTGCTGGAAGGCGAGCAGTTGTGGTTGCGCGGTCTGGTCGGTGAACCGAGCGGTGGCAAGCTGCTTAGCGCCGAAGCTCGTGCGCCACGTGCCGATGCCGAAGGATTGGGCGTGAAGGTGGCCGAAGATCTGCTCAGCCAGGGCGCCGACGATATTCTCAAAGCGGTCTATGGCGAGGCGGGTCACGAGTGACTGGCTGGCGCCTGCTGCTGACCCGCCCTGCGGATGACTGCACGGCGCTGGCGCAGACGTTGGCAGTGCAGGGTTTTTTCAGTAGTTGTTTGCCGCTTCTGGACATTGTTGCGCTGCCGGTCTCTGACAATATTCGTCAGGCGATTGCGCGGTTACCGCGTTGCGACGCGGTGATCGTGGTCAGCAAGCCGGCGGCACGCATTGCGCTGGATCTGCTCGGCAACTCGTCTTCGCTGACAATGCCGTGGTTCAGCGTCGGCGCGGCGACCGCACAGATTCTGCGCGAGCATGGCCTCGACGTCAGCTTCCCGGCCGATGGCGATGACAGTGAAGCCTTGCTGCAATTGCCGCGTCTGCGTGCAGCGGTCGGTCAGCCCGGGGCGCAGGTATTGATCCTGCGTGGAGAGGGTGGGCGTGAACTGCTCGCCGAGCGTTTGCGTGAGCTAGGTGCTAGTGTCGAGTATCTGGAATTGTATCGACGCGACCTGCCAGCCTATGCCCCGGATGAACTGCCACGGCGGATCGAAGCGGAACGCTTGAACGGGCTGGTGGTCAGCAGTGGACAGGGTTTCGAGCACCTGCGTCAGATGGCCGGCGATGCCTGGCCAACAATTGCGCAATTGCCGTTGTTTGTTCCAAGCCCAAGAGTCGCCGAGCTGGCACTTGCCGCCGGGGCTCAAACAGTTGTGGATTGCCGCGGCGCGAGTGCCGCGGCTTTGCTGACGGCGTTACGGGAGCATCCCGTACCCGTTTTCTAATGCAAAGGATGGATACGTGAGCGAAACAGCCTTGCCAAAAGATGACGTCCAGCCTGTGATTGAACCCCAGGTTGAAGCTCCACCGCCGGCCACAGAGCCGCGCCGAGGCAATGGATTGGCCATCGTCGCCTTGTTGCTCGGCGCCGCCGGTGTCGCGATCGGCGGCTGGGGTGTCTGGCAGGTCCGTCACCTGCAGACCAACACTCAGCAGCAGTCCGGTGAAGTGCAGGCGTTGAACGATCAGGCGCAGAGCCTGAAGCTCAATGAACAGCGCCTGACCGAGCGCCTCGCGCAGTTGCCAGGGGCCGACGAACTTGCCGAGCGCCAGCGTCTGGTGACGCAACTCCAGGGCGACCAACAGCGCCTCAATCAACGTCTTGAAACGGTGCTGGGCGCCAGCCGCAAGGACTGGCGCCTGGCCGAGGCCGAGCATCTGCTGCGTCTGGCCAGCCTGCGTCTTTCGGCGCTGCAGGACATCAGCAGCGCTCAAGCGCTGGTGCAGGGCGCTGACGAAATCCTCCGTGAGCAAAACGATCCCGGTTCCTTCGCCGCTCGCGAGCAAGTGGCGAAAACCCTCGTGGCGCTGCGCAGCACTGCACAACCGGATCGTACCGGTTTGTTCCTGCGTCTCGGCGCGCTGCGTGATCAAGTCATCGACCTCACCGAGCTGGCGCCGGAGTACAAGGATCGCGGTGAATCGCTGCTGGGCCTGACTGCCGACGGTGATGGCGCCAGTCGTTGGGCGCAGTGGTGGGATAAGGTCTCGCGCTACATCCGTATCGATTTCAATGCCGACAAGAATGTGCGGCCGCTGCTGGCCGGGCAGAGCCTGAGTCAAGTGCGTCTGGCCCTGAGCCTGGCGCTGGAGCAGGCGCAGTGGGCCGCGCTCAACGGTCAGGCGCCGGTCTACACCCAGGCGCTGGCTGAGGCGCGTGATGTCCTCAAGGGCAATTTCAACCCGGACAATCCGCAAAGCAAAGTGATGCTCGAACAGGTTGCCGAGCTAAGCAAGGAACCGGTCACGGTCACGACGCCGGACTTGGCCGGCACGCTGAGTGCGGTGCAAGCCTATCTTGAGCGGCGCAACGTCAATGCCGAAGAATCGGTGAAACCTTTCGCCAAACCTGCCGCCAGCACCGCGCAGGAGGCTACGCCATGAAACGCCTGTATGTGATTGTGTTTCTGGTGATAGCGGCGACGGCGGCACTGGGTCTGGCTATTGCCGAGCATTCCGGTTACGTGCTGGTGGCCTACAAGAGCTTCCGCTACGAGTCGAGCCTGTGGGCGACACTGGCGGTGATCGCAGTGTTGTGGCTGCTGATCTGGGGCATCAAGGCGTTGGTCGAGCTGGTCATGACCTCCACGGGCGTGGTCAATCCCTGGTCGCGCCGTAACCGCAGTCGGCGCGTGCAGGTAGCGATCGAGCACGGTCAACTGGATCTGGCCGAAGGTCGCTGGGCCAGTGCTCAGCGTCATCTTTATCGAGCAGCTGAAGCCGAGCGTCAGCCATTGCTGTACTACCTCGGCGCTGCCCGCGCAGCCAATGAGCAAGGCAATTACGAAGAGTGCGATCGTTTGCTGGAGCGCGCACTGGAGCGTCAGCCTCAAGCAGAACTGGCTATTGCTCTGAGTCATGCGCAGTTGCAGACCGACCGTGGCGATACCGACGGTGCCTTGGTCACCCTGCAAGCGATGCACGATCGCCATCCGCGCAATGCACAGACGCTGCGTCAGTTGCAGCGCTTGTATCAGCAGCGCGGCGAATGGTCGGCGGTGATTCGTTTGCTGCCGGAGTTGCGCAAGGACAAAGTCCTGCCACCCGCCGAACTGGCTGAACTGGAACGCCGCGCCTGGGGTGAAAACCTGTCGCTGGCAGCGCAGCGTGAAGAGGACGGGACCGTTGGCTTGCAGTCGCTCACGCGCGCTTGGGAGCAACTCACCTCAGCTCAACGTCAGGAGCCACCCTTGGTGTTGGCGTACGCCGAACAACTGCGTCAGTTGGGCGCTCAGGTCGAAGCGGAAGAAGTGCTGCGCAATGCCCTCAAGCGCAAGTACGACAGCCATCTGACCCGTCTCTACGGTCTGGTGCGCGGTAGCGATCCAGCGCGTCAGTTGCAAACCGCCGAAGGCTGGCTGAAGGATCATCCGAACGATCCGAGCTTGCTGTTGACCCTCGGCCGACTGTGCCTGCAAACCAGTCTGTGGGGCAAGGCACGGGATTACCTGGAAAGCAGTCTGCGTGTGCAGCGCAATCCCGAGGCCTGTGCGGAGCTGGCGCGCCTGCTCGCCCAGTTGGGCGATACCGAGCGCAGCAATCAGTTGTTCCAGGAAGGCCTTGGTCTGCTGGACGAGCGCCTGCTGGCCGCGCCGTTGCCGGTTCCGGCCCATGTCTGAAGTGGCGAGGGAGTTCGCTCCCTCGCTTACCTTTTGTGGCTGAATTTTCCACTTCGTTGAGCGCCTGAGGCAAATTCCTACAACGGGCTACACCGATTCCTATCGAACCTGTCGGGTTTTCCCTACACCTCTGGTGAACTGTCGGCAGGGCCTTGCCTTGAAAGGCTGACACGCTTTCCTCTACCGTAACCGTCTGTCTCTACTGTTACGGAAAAGCCATGTCGTTGGCCTGCTCACGCTCCTTGTTCTTCATGGCTTTCACTGCGGGGGCCTTTGCTCTGGGAGCTTCCTATTATCTTGAATATGCTGTCGGCCTGACGCCGTGCAGCCTGTGCCTGGTGCAGCGTCTGTTCCTTACGCTACTGTGCGTGTCCAGTGGTGTGGCAGCGGTGCACGGCCCCAGGCGTGTTGGTCTGTGGTTGTACTGGCTGTTGACCTTGGGCGCGAGCATGGGAGGCACCACGGCGGCCTGGCGGCAGGTATTGATACAGAGCGATCCGCTGCTGCACCTGCTCAATTGCTCGCCAGCTCCCGAGGCCTTATTCAGCGGTCTGCCATGGATTTGTGCCTTGCAAACATTGTTTAGCGGCGGTGCCGATTGTGCGGAAATTTCCTGGACCCTGTTCGACCTGAGCATCCCGGAGTGGAGCCTGTTGTTCTTTGTCGCCGTCTCGATTCTGGCGGTGTATCAATTGTTGCGGCTGGTCTGGAGTGCTCTGCAACGCCCGCTCAGCGGCGAAGCGTCGCACTCGGTGCTGCTGCGGGATTAAACACTTGTATGAACTTTATCTCCTGCGTACCTTGAAGCCATAGGCGCGCGGGCATAATCTGGCCCGCACGTGTCATTGGATTTATGTTGCTCGATGACGCTCTGCCCGGCCGTTCCCCAAGGCAAAATCAAAAGAGGGGCGCGGGTGTAGAGCAGCATGACCCACAAGGGAAGAGAGATCGCCATGCTCGAAAGTTGTCAGAATGCTCAGGAACGTTGGGGTGGAGTTCATCTGCTGATCGACCGCTGGTTGCAAGAGCGTGAAGATCTGATCGGTGCCTACGACAAACTCGGTGCACAGCCTGAGTCGCTGTCCGAGAGCCGCAAGCCTCTGCAGGAATTCTGCGGTGTGCTGGTCGATTACGTCTCGGCCGGGCACTTCGAAATCTACGAACAGCTGACTGGCGAAGCCAAGGCGTTCAACGACAAGCGTGGTCTGGAACTCGCCGAGACGATCTATCCGCGCATCGACGTCATCACCGAGAAGCTGCTCGCCTTCAACGATCTGTGCGATGAAGGCAAATGCGTAGCCGAGAAGTTCAAGGAACTCGGCGGCCTGCTGCACGAGCGCTTCGAGCTGGAAGACTGCCTGATTGAAGTGCTGCACACAGCACACAAGGAAGAAGATCCGGTTCAGGCCTGATCCCGAATCCTGATCAAAAAAAACGGTGCGCCCGAAAGCGCACCGTTTTTTATTGCCCGATCAACTCGTCGCGCCACGCAATTCCACTTCAAATACCAGCGGTGTGAACGGTGCAATCAGGTCGCCGGCACCGTCGGCGCCATAGGCCTGATCCGACGGAATCACCAGTCGCCATTTTGCTCCCACCGGCATGTTCTGCAGCGCGGTGCGCCAACCCGCGATCACGCTGTCGAGGTTGAACCATTGCGGCTGAGTGTTTTGATCGAACACCGTGCCATCCGGCAGTCGACCGACATACAGCACCTGCACTTTTCCGTCAGGCCCGGCCTTGGTGCCATTGCCAGGTGTCAGCTCGGTGAGCAGGATGCCGTCGGCCAGTTCTTTTACGCCCGGTCTGGCTTTTTCAGCGGTCAGAAAACGTTGCTCGTTTTCCATCGCCGCGTCGCTCGAAGGCTGCGCAGAATGTTCGGCATGTTGCGCTTCATGATCGGCCAGAATCTGTTCGATGCGTGCTTCGCTCAGTGCCAGCGGCTTGCCTTGATAGGCTTGCTGCAAGCCATCGATCAGCGCCTGAATCTGCAATTGCGGGACTTCCTGGCGCAGCCGTTCACCGAGGCTGGCACCGAGGCTGTAGGCCAGATCGTGAGCATCGTTCGCGGTGGTTTTTTCGTCCGCGTGAGCGGCCGAAAAAATCATCCAGAGGGATAAAAAAAAGTAGCGCGACATGGGCACTCTCCGTCCTGAGATGCGGTGGATTATGCCAGCGCGAACGTCTGCAACGGTGAACTGCTTTTGACTTCGCGCAGAACATTTTCGATTCGGTGCAACGCAACGCAATCGATACTGTCAAGATGCCCTAGCGGCGGTAACTGCAGAGGTCTAGTATGAGCCGCACCCACGTCAGCCAGGAGGTAAACCATGTCGGCCACCAAGAAGCCTGTAAATACTCCGTTGCACTTACTCCAACAACTCTCGGGCAGCTTGCTCGAGCATCTGGAAAACGCTTGCTCCCAAGCCTTGGCTGATGCTGAAAAACTGCTCGCCAAACTGGAAAAGCAACGCGGCAAGGCGCAGGAAAAACTTCATAAATCCCGCACCAAATTGCAGGACGCAGCTGCCGCCGGCAAAGCCAAGGCACAGACCAAAGCCAAGGGCGCAGTGAAAGAACTGGAAGACCTTCTCGATGCCTTGAAGGATCGTCAGTCCGACACCCGCAGCTACATTCTGCAACTCAAGCGCGATGCCCAGGAAAGCCTGAAACTGGCCCAAGGTGTTGGTCGCGTTCAAGAAGCCGTGGGCAAAGTGTTGTCCTCGCGTGCAGCCAAACCGGCAGCGGCACCGGCGAAGAAAGCAGCTGCCAAACCTGCTGCTGCAAAAGCTCCAGCGAAAACCGCGGCGGCCAAGCCTGCTGCAAAAGCTGCTGCTAAAACCGCTGCCAAGCCAGCTGCAAAAACACCGGTGAAAGCCGCTGCAAAACCAGCTGCCAAAGCGGCCGCAAAACCTGCAGCGAAGAAACCTGCTGCGGCGAGCGCTGCAAAACCAGCGGCTAAAAGCACGGCGGCAAAACCTGCTGCGCGTACTGCCGCTGCCAAGCCGGCTACCCGTGCCGCCGCTGCTAAACCAGCCGCCAAACCAGCTGCAGCAAAAGCTGCTCCAGCGAAAACCGCCGCAGCTAAACCTGCTGCTGCAAAACCAGCTGCCAAGACTGCCGCTAAACCAGCTGCCGCCAAACCTGCTGCAAAAGCGCCAGCAAAAGCTGCTGCCAAACCAGCCGTGAATGCCGCCGCCAAACCGGCAGCCAAGCCAGCCGCTAAACCGGCCGCTGCTGCCAAGCCTGTTGCTGCAAAACCAGCCGCCAAGCCAGCTGCAAAACCTGCCGCAAAACCAGCCGTTAAAAAGCCAGCCGCTGCCAAACCAGCTGCTGCTAAACCGGCTACCGCGCCTGCTGCTAAGCCAGCCGCACCGGCAGCGTCGGCTGCGCCATCGGCACCTGCTCCAGCCGCTACTACCTCGACGCCATCGACTACGCCATCGCCAGCCGCTGCGTCGAGCGTCAGCAACAACCCGACCAGCGCTTCCTAAGTGCCGGTTGCCGCGACGCGCAGCACTTGCAGCGCGTCGCGGTTCGGGCTGGCCGCTGTGCCGGCCAATTCTTCCAGCCAGGTTGCCGAGCCTGCGTCGTTTTGCATCCACTCCTGCGCCACACCCTCAAGCCGTGACAGCAACGCTCGCTCAGCTTCCAGCTCGAGTGATTTGATCTGCTCGCGCATGCCTTTCAAAACCGCGTCATCCACCGCCCGCGCTTTCCATTGCATGCGCAGGGTTCGCAGCGGCTGCACCACCTCGATATCCCACGGTCCGGTCAACGCATGAAGCTGCCTTACGCGTTGTTCGTCGCAGGTTGCGCCACGTTGTTCCAGCCATAAACCGCACAGCAGAAGGCACACATTGGCCCCCGCCGTTTGCAGTTGCAGGCAGGCGTCTTCCACGCCCGGTCGGGCGTAGGTGGCAAGGGAAAAGCTCCACAGGTCAGAGGACATCGTGCTACTCGCGCCAGTTGTGAGCGAAGCTGGTAGACTCCGCCGCCATTATGATCCGACTTCAGAACCTGACTTTACAGCGTGGCCCGCAACGTCTGCTAGAAGACGCCGAGCTGACCCTGCACGCCGGCCACAAAGCCGGCCTCATCGGTGCCAACGGCGCCGGCAAATCGAGCCTTTTCGCTTTGATCCGGGGTGAACTGCACCCGGATTCGGGTGACTGCTTCTTGCCGGCCGACTGGCGCATCGCCCACATGCGCCAGGAAATCGAGACGCTCGAGCGGCTTGCCGTCGACTATGTGCTCGATGGCGACCTGCGTCTACGCGAGGTGCAACGTGACCTCGCCGCCGCCGAAGCCGCGCACGACGGTGCCGCTCAGGCCCGCCTGCACTCGGAACTCGACAGCGCCGACGGTTACACCGCCGACGCACGAGCGCGCAAGTTGCTCGCCGGTCTGGGTTTCACCAACGAGCAGATGGATCGTCAGGTCGGTGATTTCTCCGGTGGCTGGCGGATGCGTCTGAATCTGGCGCAGGCCTTGATGTGCCCGTCGGACTTGTTGCTGCTCGACGAACCGACCAACCACTTGGATCTCGACGCGATCATCTGGCTCGAAGAGTGGCTGAAAAGCTACCCGGGCACCTTGCTGCTGATTTCCCACGACCGCGATTTCCTCGACGAAGTCGTCGACCACGTGGCGCATGTCGATCAGCGCAAGATCACTTTGTATCGCGGCGGCTATACCGCATTCGAACGCGCCCGTGCCGAGCGTCTGGCCCAGCAGCAACAGGCCTACGAGAAGCAGCAGGCGCAACGTGCGCACATGGAAAGCTACATCGCCCGCTTCAAGGCGCAAGCGACCAAGGCCCGTCAGGCGCAGAGCCGGATCAAAGCCCTGGAGCGGATGGAAGAGCTGTCGGCGGCCCACGTCGATTCGCCGTTCGATTTCGTTTTCCGCGAGTCGAGCAAGATCTCCAGCCCGCTGATCGATCTGTCTGATGCGAGCCTCGGTTACGGCGACAAAACCATCCTCGAGAAGGTCAAGCTGCAACTGACCCCGGGTGCGCGGATCGGCCTGCTCGGGCCGAACGGCGCGGGTAAATCGACCCTGATCAAGAACCTTGCCGGCGAGCTGTCTCCGATCGCCGGGCGCCTGACCCGTGGCGAGAACACCGTGGTCGGCTACTTCGCTCAGCATCAGCTCGACTCGCTGGATTCCAAGGCCAGTCCGTTGCTGCACATGCAGCGTCTGGCGCCGAGCGAACGCGAGCAGACTCTGCGCGACTTCCTCGGCGGCTTCGATTTCCGTGGCGCACGCATCGATGAGCCAGTGCTGAATTTCTCCGGTGGTGAAAAGGCGCGTCTGGCCTTGGCGCTGATCGCCTGGGAACGACCAAACCTGCTGCTGCTCGACGAACCGACCAACCACCTCGACCTGGAAATGCGCCTGGCGCTGACCATGGCGCTGCAGGAATTCAGCGGTGCGGTGTTGGTGGTGTCTCACGATCGGCACTTGCTCAAGAGCACCACCGATAACTTCTACCTGGTCGCAGACGGCAAGGTCGAAGAGTTCGATGGCGACCTCGAAGACTATGCGCGCTGGCTGGTGGAATACCGCCAGCGCAACGCGCCAGTCAGCAATACGCCGGTGAACCCGGACAAGACCGACAAGAAGGCTCAGCGTCAGGCCGCAGCTGCGTTGCGTCAGCAATTGGCCCCGCACAAGCGTGAAGCCGACAAGCTCGAAGCCGAGTTGGGCAAGCTTCACGAGAAGCTCGCCAAGGTCGACGCCAGCCTCGGCGACAGCGACATCTACGAGCCGGCACGCAAGAACGAATTGCGTGATCTGCTCGCCGAACAGGCCAAGCTGAAGGTTCGTGAAGGCGAGCTGGAAGAGGCGTGGATGGAAGCCCTCGAGGTATTGGAAAGCATGCAAGCGGAGCTGGAGGCGCTGTCCTGATGGATGCGTTCAAGCTGCCGCTGCCGGCGGAGTGGGTCGAGCCGATCTGGTTTGTCGTGCAGATTCTGCTGATCCTGCTGGCCGGTTACCTCACCCAGCGCTTCGTCGCCAAAGGCCTGACCCGGTTGGGTGAGCGCTATCCGTTCCCGCCGCAGTTGCTGATGCCGCTGCGTGGTGTGCTGCGCTGGCTGATCATGGGCAGTGCGCTGATCTTCGTGTTGGAACGCCTTGGCGTTTCTGCCACGGTGTTGTGGACGGCTCTGTCGGGTTTCGTCGCGGTGGCGGCGGTCGCGTTCTTTGCGATGTGGAGTGTGCTGTCGAACCTGCTTTGCGCGATTTTGATCTTCACTGTCGGACCGTTTCGGTTGGGCGATATCGTTGAGCTGGTGGACACCACCGACAAGCCTGGCGTCAAAGGCCGGGTGGTGGCGATCAATCTGCTTTACACCACGTTGATCGAGGCGGAGGAGCTGGGGACCGGCAGCGCCATGGTGCAGGTGCCGAACAGCTTGTTTTTCCAGCGCTCGGTGCGACGTTGGCGCGGGACGGATGTGTTTCCGTCGAGTGGTTTCGAAAAGTGATTTCTGCGGCGTCTGATCTGGCACCTTCGCGAGCAGGCTCGCTCCCACAGTAGACCGCGATCAAATGTGGGGGCGAGCTTGCTCGCGAAGGGGCCCTCAGCAGCACCTGCAACATTCAGCAAAAATTGGTAGTCATCCATTCAAACCCGCATTAGCTTAGGCATTTGTCACGAGCATGAGTCGAGGTGTGCGATGGAGCTTCAAACATGGCTGGCGTTTTTTGCCGCCTGCTGGGTGATCAGTCTGTCCCCGGGTGCTGGCGCCATTGCGTCGATGTCCAGCGGTCTGCAATACGGTTTCTGGCGTGGTTACTGGAACGCCCTTGGCCTGCAAATCGGTCTGGCGGTGCAGATTGCGATTGTCGGCGCCGGTGTTGGCGCGATCCTGACCGCTTCGGCCACGGCCTTCCACGCGATCAAATGGTTTGGTGTGGCTTACCTCGTGTATCTGGCCATCAAGCAATGGCGCGCGCTGCCCATGGACATGAGTGATGACGCGGCTGTACGGCCGATCGGCAAACCGCTGGCGCTAATATTCCGTGGCTTTCTGGTGAACATCAGCAACCCCAAGGCTTTGGTCTTCATGCTGGCGGTGCTGCCGCAGTTCATCAACCCGCATGCGCCGTTGCTGATTCAGTATCTGGTGATTGGCGTGACCATGGTCTGCGTCGACCTGATCGTGATGGCGGGCTACACCGGTCTGGCGTCGAAGGTGCTGCGTCTGTTGCGCACCCCGCAGCAGCAGAAGCGCATGAACCGCACGTTTGCCGGGCTGTTCATCGGTGCAGCGGCGTTTATGGCGACGTTGCGTAAAGCGGCGGCGTAAACATCGCGGGCACAAAAAAGGCGACCTTTGCGGGTCGCCTTTTTTTTGGCTGGGACGCAGAGCGTCCCGGGATGCATTCCCACGCGGAGCATGGGAATGATCAGGGGCCAGTCATCAGCGCAGAATCACTGGCGCAGTATCGCGCGGCAGATTGTTGCGCTGCGGCGCTTCGCGCGGCTGCTCGTAACCACCGCCACCGAGCTGCATGCTCAGTTGCCCGGCCACGTCTTCACCCAGCGCCTTCGACACGTCACGCACCACTCGTGGGCGGTTCAGCGAGATCTTGATGTCGCGATGGTTCACCAGTTTGGTGTCCTGCGCTTCACCCATCGCCGTGAAGGCCGAAGTGATTTCGAAGGTCTTGGTGTTGATCAGGCTGAAATCCGCCACCAACGTCAGGCCCAGTACCGCCGAATAGCTGTCGGTGTGCGCCAGCTCGTTGACGTCCTGAGTGAAGTCGATGTCCGACACCGTACCAAACAGCACATAGTCGGCGCCTTTGAAGTTGCCGGCCTTGATCCGCTTGATCACGTCGTAGACGTCACCCTTGGACGACGCGGTGTACGGCGTGCCTTGCACCAGTTGGAACATGCCGGTACGCAGGATTTCACCCTTGATGTCGCCAGTGAATTTGCGCAGCTCGCCTTGCTCGATGTAGCTGGTGCTCGCTTCGATCTCGTTGTAGCTCGACGAGCCGCTGGAGCTGTAGTAACCCTCGCGATGATTGCTCTGAGCGGAAACGATGTGGATGTATTGCTCCACACGTTCCTGATACGCCAGATCCGTCACCGCGACTTTCGGGGCCGCTTGCACGCTGAACGCGCAAGCCAGGGCCATCATGCCAATCCATGCGCGCATCAATTAACGCTCCGTGGTTTTGCGGATCTCTTTTTCGTCCATCCACTCGGCCAGACCGCTTTCAACGTCGATCAGTTGCAGGCTGAATTTATAGAAGACGTCCTTGTAGTCGCTGCTGCGCTTGACGATCGAGCTGATCGAGCCTTCGATGCGGTACTTGGCGGCAACCATGTTGCCGGTCTTGGCCACGGTGCTCTTCTTGTACAGGCCGCTCTGGTTTTGCAGCTTGAGCTGGTCAACCTGGCTTTGCATGGCGTTGTTGTCGCTGGCGAAACGCGCAACACCGGTTTTCATCAGCTGAGTCTTGATGCTGGTGGTGATTTCGCGGGTATCGATGTACTCGCTGGTCTTGTTCTTCACGTCGTAGACCTGAACGACCGGACGACCCTGCAGAATGCCGGACTGGGCCAGCGAGCGGGTCATCGACTCGGCGATCATTTGCAGGTCGGTCGAACCGAATTCGTTGGTCACGGTTTCAACCGCTTTGGTGTCGCCGTAGCTGATGTTCTTGCTGCCCAGGGTCGGCGAAGTGTTGGCGCAACCGGAGGCCAGCAGGGCGATAACGGCGATGCAGGAAAAGCGTGCAAACATGGGAGTGCTCTCTAAAACAGGAATAGGGTGGCAGGCTTACGGCGTCTTGATTTCCAGACGGAAGTCCACGGCTTTCGGGGTCGGGGCGATGCCTTGAATGAAGCTGGTCTGGGCGCCGTACATCATTTGGCTTTTCCAGACTTCTTCTTCGGCAATCGGGAAGCCTTCCGCGCCGAGCCAGGCGAAGCGGTAGTAGAAAATCTTGTTGCTGTTGAGGGTGTTGCTCAACTGCACATTGACCGTCATGAAGCCGTTTTCGCGGGCGACGCGCATGGCGCCGACGACGATGTGTTTCTGCGGACCCATGGCCACGACTTTGCTCGCGGCGCTGCCCGGCTCTGGCGGTGGCGGGGTGGCGCAGCCGCTCGCCAGCAAGGCGAGGGCGGCGACGGCGATGAGTTTGAAACGCATGCAAAGACTCCGTTCTTAAGGTTGTTTGAGGCTGGCGACGTTGGTCGCGCCGGCGCTCGGGATGACGTGTGCGGCGAGGCCGCCGGCGAACACCTGGTTGCCCACGGCGCGCAAAGTGATCACTTGATAACGCTGATCGACAGTGACCTTGACCACCGAACCGCCCACGGCGCTTGGCAGGGTAACCTGATGCTCACCCTTTTTCAGACGCAGACGCACCACTTGGGTGTAGTCCGGCAGGGTGCGCCACGTACGGGTATCGGCACCTTCGAGCACAGCTGAAGAGATACCGACGGCCAGACCGGCCAGCGGGTTGGTTTCGTTGATCTGCTTCTGCGCCACGCCTTTGGTGATCGCCCGCACGGTGGTGCGCAGGATGATCCCCGGCATGTCGTCACGCAGGGCGCGGCGGGACATGGCGGTGGTGCTGTTGAGCGCGGTCAGATCGACCTGCTGACCGTCGACGCCGATTTGCGCGAACGTCGCCGTAGAGGTGTCAGGTTTGATGATCGGGAACGACAGCGGTGTGATCACCACGTTGTTGGAGATCGGCAATGGCAGTGGCACACGGATCGAATCACGGGCCGGCGCCAGACCGCTTTGCACCACGATCAGAATGTCGCTGTCGTCGGACTTGCTCGGCTTGTCGAGATTGACCAGCGCCTGCTCCAGCAGCGGCGTGTTCGGGCGCAGTTCGGCAGCCTTGCGGTAGCCCGGTGCAGCCAGGCCTTTTTCGCCCAGCGCTTCATAGACGAAGCCGGACAGATAATGGCTGAAGGCACTCTGGTAGCTGTTCTTCAGACCCACCACTTCCGGTGCGTCGAGGCTGGCGACCGGATAACCCTGCAAGTCCTTGTACTGCGTCTTGATGCCTTCTTTTTCGGCCTCTTCTTCGCTCTTGAGGTATTCCTTGTCGCGCAGGTCGGCGATCACTGCTTCACGTTCGTGAGTTTTCTTGATCGCAGTACGTGCGCCGTCGAAGTCATTGACCGCCAGCAGGTTCAGGGCCATCTGCGTGGTCAGCATGACTTTTTCGTAGTCGTAGCCTTCGTAGCGACGCACTTTGTCGTTGACGATGAAGCTGCCGAACTGAGCCAGGTACTTACCGGTGTCGAGCTTGACCGAGTCCTCCCACTGACCCACCACCCCATCGGCGCTGGTCCAGGCATTCTGGCTGCCCGAAAGGTCGCCCTTGGCGCGCAGCAACTCACCTTTCTCGAAGTAATAGAGCAGGTCTTTGTCGGGGCCGGTGTTGTTCTTTTCCAGCAAAGTCAGCGCGGCGTCGACGTTGCCGGTGGCCAGTTGCTGGTTGGTCTGTGCCAGTTCCGAGTCGTAGTTGCGAAACGCCGAACAGCCGGACAGCAACGTGACGGCGCTGAGCGCGATCAGAGTGGGGGCGCGGAATGCCATGGGGGTACTTCTTCCCTGGAGTAATACAGCCGCGGATGCTGGTCGGGCTGGTGTGACCCATCGGCAGTGGCGCTGGCCTCCTGCCAATTCCTCATAACCTGAGGAGCTTTAATGCCCGAGCGCAATAACGCGGGCGCGGCATTATAAGCAGGCGGTGATGGCTATGTAATAGCTTTTTAATCTCACTTGTTAGTTTGGTGCCATTGCTTATTTCAGGTTGGATACCACGCTCCTTGCCGACGCCCCGTCCGACTGGAATGCGCTGCCATTGGCAAACACCCGATCACCCAAGGCACGCAAGTTGATGACCTGGCGGTTCTGGTCGATGCGGATTTTCAGTGGCGCAGCCCCGGGCGCGTTGGGCAGGCTGATCAGGTGCTCACCTTTTTTCAGGCGCAGGCGCACAACTTGGGTGAGGTTGGGCAGGGTTCGCCAGGTACGGGTGTCGGCTTGCTCGAAGCCATCCCAGTGAGTGACGTAGGAGGCTTTGCTCGGATCGCGTCGATTGTCCGTTGCCTGAACATCGGCCGCCAGAAATGCCCGATAGGTTGTGCGCTGGATAATGCCCGGCATGTCGTCACGCAGCGTACGCAAGGACATGTCGGTAATGCTGTTGACGGCGATCAGCTTTTTCTGACGACCGTCGATGCTCACTTGATTGAACGCCGGGGTCGAAGTGTCAGGGACCATCACGGGAAACGATACATTGGCAACGATGACTTGCCCGTCCGCCAACTTCACCGGGTAGGGCACGCGCACGGAACTGCGAGCCGGCGCCAGGCCGCTCTGCACGATGATCAGCACATCGCTTTCGTCTACCTTCAGTCCAGGGCTGTCGAGGTCGCGCAATGCCTGCTGGAAAAACGCCATGTCCGGACGCAGTTCTATTGCCTGACGATAGCCGGGCGCTGCCAGATCTTTCTCGCCCAGCGCTTCATAGGTGAAGCCGGCAAGATAGTGACTGAACGCGCTCTGATAGCCGTTCTTCAAGGCGATGACGGCGGAAGATTCCAGCATGACCACCGGGTAGCCTTGCAGATCCTTGTAATGGACGCGGGCGCCGCTGGCCTTGGCCGCTTCTTCGACACGCTCGTATTCCAGCTCCCGCTGGCGGGCGATCAGCGCTTCGCGCTCGTGGGTTTTCTTGATGTCGGCACGGGCGCCGTCAAAATCATTCATGGCCAGTTGGTTGAGGGCCATTTGTGTGGTCAGCATGACTTTTTCGTAGTCGTAACCATCGTAGCGGCGCAGCTTGTCATTGATGATGCTGCCCCAGTGATCGCCCATGGCGGCGAGCAACTTGTCGCCGGTGGTTTCAATGGTGTCCTGGCGCTCGATGATCATCTGCTCGGCGCTGCGCCAGGTGGTCTGGCTCTGCGCAAACTCGCCGCCGGCACTCAGTACGGCGCCCTTTTCGAAATAGTAGAGCAGGTCTTTTTCCGGGGCCGGATTGTTCGCTTCGATCACGGACAGGGCGCTGTCGATGTTGCCGGCCTTGAACTGGTCGGTGGTCTGTTGCAGTTCCATATCGTAATTGCGATACGCACCGCAGCCGCTCAGTTGCACAACGGCGGCGATCAACAGGGGCAAGTGCAAGCGATGGCGCATGAAAGGGGTTCATCCTTGAGCGGGAAATGCGACAGTTAGCTCAGTATAGGGTGCAATAGTGGCTAAGTGATGTGTCGTTTTTTTCTCCGATAGCTCGCGTCATGTCTGACGCGGCATCGACAAAGCTTGAGGGAAATGCGTTCGAAGTGAACAATATGTAACTTCGCATTTCCATTTGAGAATTCTTCATGACTGCCTCGTCCCGTTTCCTGGCCTGGCTGGTGTTCCCGCTGTTTGCCCTGAGCAGCTTCAATCTGCTGGCCGATACCGCGGAAGGCGCACCGCAAGCGCTGCACCTGCTCGACTACATCAGCGCCGACTACCCGCCGACGGTAGCCGCAGGCAAGGTGGTCGATGACTCCGAATATCGCGAGCAACTGGAGTTCACCCAAGCGCTGCAAGGCTTGATCGCCGGCATGCCGGCCAAGCCTGAAAAAGCTGCGTTGGAGCAAGGTGTCAGCGCATTGAAGGCAGCGATCACCGCGAAGCAGGACGGCGCCGAAGTGGCTCGTCAGGCGCGGCAACTGGGCGCGCAACTGGCGGTAGCCTATGAAGTCAGCCAGGCACCGATCATCACTCCGGATCCGACTCGCGGCGCACCGCTCTATGCGCAGAATTGCTCGGTGTGCCACGGTGACAGCGGCGCCGGTGACGGCCCGGCGGGACTCGGCATGACCCCGGCACCCGCCAATCTGCGTGATGCGGCGCGGTTGGATCACCTGAGCCTGTACGCGATCTACAACACCCTCGGCCAAGGCGTCGAAGGCACCGACATGCCGGCGTTTGCCGATCAGCTTGACGATCGTCAGCGCTGGGATCTGGCGACTTACATCGCCGGCTTCAGCGCCGATCCGGCGGCGGCCAAGTCGGAGAAGAGCTACAACATCGCCGATCTGGCCCGCCAGACCCCGGCCGAAGTGCAGGCTGCCGAAGGCCCGCAAGCGGCGGCGACATTTCGTGCGCAACGCGCGCAGCCGCCGCAGGTCAAGCGTGGTCCGGCGCAGTTGCTCGACTACACCGCCGCAACGCTGGACAAGAGCTTGGCGGCGTATCGCTCCGGTGATCACGATCAGGCTTATGACCTGTCGGTCGCGGCCTATCTGGAAGGCTTCGAGCTGGTCGAGAGCTCGCTGGATAACGTCGACGCCAACGTGCGCAAGGACACCGAAAAATCGCTGATGGCGTACCGGCAATCGTTGCAGGACGGCTTGCCGGTCGAGCAGGCCGAGCAGCGCCTGAACGTGGCCAAGGCCAAGCTAAAAGAGTCTGCCGGCCTGCTTGGCAGCGATGGTCTGAGCTGGTCGCTGAGCTACATCTCCGGTTTACTGATTCTGCTGCGCGAAGGTCTGGAAGCGATTCTGGTGCTGGCGGCGATCCTCGCCTTCCTGCGTAACACCGGCCAGCAATCGGCGGTGCGCAGCGTCAACGTCGGTTGGGGGCTGGCGCTGCTGGCCGGCCTCGGCACCTGGGCGCTGGCAGCGTATGTGATCGATGTCAGTGGCTCGCAGCGTGAACTGCTCGAAGGCGCAACAGCGCTGTTCGCCAGTGTCATGGTCTTGTGGCTCGGCGTGTGGATGCATGACCGTCGCCACGCAGCGGCCTGGCAGGATTACATCAAGAGCAGCCTGGTTGGTGGCGGCGGACGTTTCGGTTTCGCGATCCTCGCGTTCTTCTCGGTGTACCGCGAGTTGTTCGAAGTGATCCTGTTCTACGAAACCCTGTGGTTGCAGGCCGGTCCTGCCGGGCATGACGCGGTGCTTGCGGGCGGGGCGACGGCGCTGGTGCTGCTGGTGGGTCTGGCGTGGGTGATTCTGCGCGGTTCGGCGAAACTGCCGCTGACGCTGTTCTTCAGCATCAACGCGGCGCTGCTGTGTGCGCTGTCGGTGGTGTTTGCCGGGCACGGTGTGAAGGCCTTGCAGGAAGCCGGGATCTTCGGCACGCGGCCGGTGGCGTTCTTTGAATTCGATTGGCTGGGCATTCATGCCGATGCGTATTCGTTAACGGCGCAGGCGGTGGCGATTCTGGCGATTGGTGTGTTGTATGGGCGTAGTTGGGTGGCGGAGAAGCGGCGGGTTTCGGCTGCTTGATTGAGTGCTCCCTTAAAAGATCGCAGCCTTCGGCAGCTCCTACAGGGGCGTAGCATGTCGCAATATTGCGGCACGACGCGCACTCTGTGAGCTGCCGCAGGCTGCGATCTTTTGCTTTTAGAGGTAAAGAAAATGCGTGTATGGATCGATGCCGACGCCTGCCCACGGGCGGCGAAGGATCTGGTGGTGAAGTTCGCCCTCAAGCGTCAGTTTGAAGTGGTGCTGGTGGCCGGGCAGCCGCAGATCAAACCGGGGCTGGCCATCGTCAAACTGATCGTGGTGCCGAGCGGCCCGGATGCGGCAGACGATTATCTGGTCGAGCACGCGGTGCCTGGTGAACTGGTGATCTGCAGCGATATCCCGCTGGCCGACCGGCTGGTGAAGAAGGGCGTCGCGGCGCTGGATCCGCGCGGTAAGGAGTTCGATGCGCAGAACATGGGCGAGCGCCTGGCCGTGCGCAACCTGTTCACCGATCTGCGCGAGCAGGGCCAGATGAGCGGCGGGCCGGCGCCGTTTGGCGATCGCGAGAAGCAGGCGTTCGCCAATGCACTGGACCGGATTCTCACCCGACTGACGCGAAAACCTTAAGCCCTACACAAATCCCCTGTGGGAGCGAGCCTGCTCGCGAAGGCGTTGTATCAGACAACATCGAGTTGAATGACACACCGCATTCGCGAGCAGGCTCGCTCCCACAGTTGTCGTGTGTGCTGCGGGGGATCAGGCGTCGTTTTCGTGGGTCAGTTCGAGCACACGGTCGACCAGCTTGTTGATCCCCGAAGCCGCCTCACTGATGTTCTGCGCCAGCATGTAAGCCGGGGTCGTCACCAGTTTACGCGCCTTGTCTTCGATGATTTCCGTTACCGCACAATCCTCATGGGTGGCGCCCATCTTGTTCATCGCCGTGGCGGTGTCGGTGTCGTTACCGATGGTGCAGGTCACGCCCGGGCCGTAGATCTTCGCCGCGAGTGCCGGCGAGATGCACATCAGGCCGACGGGTTTGCCCGCTTCGGCAAATGCCTCGGCCAGCGCCAGCACTTCCGGCTGCACGCTGCAGCCAGCGCCTTCGACGGCGAAGTTCGAAAGATTCTTCGCCGCACCAAAACCGCCCGGCACGATCAGCGCATCGAAATCATCGACGTCAGCATCGCGGATGTCCTTGATGTTGCCGCGGGCAATGCGCGCGGATTCCACCAGGACGTTGCGCGACTCGGGCATTTCTTCGCCGGTCAGGTGGTTGATCACGTGCAATTGCGCGATGTTCGGGGCGAAGCACTGTACCTGCGCGCCACGTTGGTCGAGGCGCAGCAGGGTGATCACGCTTTCATGGATTTCGGCGCCGTCGTACACGCCACTGCCGGACAGGATCACTGCAACTTTTTTGCTCATGGGTTTCTCTCCAGATTCATGGCGCTAAATGTCCACTAAATTATCGCGCGTTGCCATAGGCTCAAGTGGTGGCTGCACCTGCATGGAACGCTTTCTACATGGATCGCAACAACGCCGGGGTGTTCATTATTTGCGGTTGCCTGCTACGTAACGAGCGAGAGATTTTTGGCGTGAGAACGCCGCTGGCGAACGTGAATGCGCCAGAGCAGCGAGGTTAAAAGTGACGTATCTGACTGAGAGGGGCGGCCAGCCCGCTCAGTGCCGGCGGGCTTGCAGCAAGTCGCCAACGAGTTACTCGGCTGGCGTCTTCGGTTCGGCGGGCTTGGACTCTTCGGCTTGATTCAGCAGTGCAGCTTTCGCGGCTTGCTCGTCGGCGTAGACCTGTTTGGCCAGCCGCGCATTCTTGAAGCGGCGGCGCAGCCACAGGCCAACGCCAAGAATCAGCAGCGCGCCGAGTACCCACAGCTCGTACTTCTTGATGCTGCCGAGCATGCCTTCAAGCACCGCGCCGAAGTGGTAAGCCGCCGCCGCCAGCGCGGTCGCCCAGATCGCCGCACCGATGCCGTTGAGCAGCAGATAACGGCCCGGCGGATAACCCGACAGACCGATCGCCACCGGCATCACCGTGCGCAGACCGTAAACGAAACGGAAACTCAGCACCCATATGTCCGGATGCTTGCGAATGTGCTCCAGCGCGCGGTCGCCCATCAGCTGCCAGCGCGGTTTGCGCGCGAGTAATTTGCGCCCGTGCTTGCGCCCCAGGAAGTACCACAGCTGATCGCCGGCATAGCTGCCGCAGAACGCCACAACCACCACCAGGTTGATGTCCATGTATCCACGGAACGCGAGGAAGCCCGCGAGCACCAGAATGGTTTCGCCTTCGAAAAACGTGCCGAGGAACAAGGCAAAGTAGCCAAAGTCATGCAGAAATTGTTGGAGCATTGTCTGGGTGCTGGCGAAATGAACGCGCAGCCTAACCCTTCGGACACATTCATGAAAGTGTCCAAATGTGTCTCGACGTGAACAATTCCTACACTGAGAATGGAATGCGGCTACGTGACACAGGTCTCACACAACTGTCATCTGTTGGTCATAATGGCCGTCTATAACTGTCACGCTCGCCCGTTTGCGCGGGCTCAGGAGTCCGCCGTGAGCTTTACCCCCGCCAACCGTCTGTTCCCTGCCACGCGCCTGCGCCGCAATCGTCGTGATGATTTTTCGCGTCGGCTGGTGCGGGAAAATGTGCTGACGGTCGATGACCTGATCCTGCCGGTGTTCGTGCTAGACGGTGAAAACCGTCGCGAAGCCGTGGCCTCGATGCCCGGGGTAGAGCGGTTGACTATCGATTTGCTGCTAGAAGAAGCGGCGAAGTGGGTCGAGCTGGGTATCCCGGCGCTGGCGCTATTCCCGGTTACCCCTCCTGAACTGAAATCCCTCGACGCCGGCGAAGCCTGGAACCCGGAAGGCATTGCCCAGCGCGCCACCCGCGCCCTGCGTGAGCGTTTCCCGGAGCTGGGGGTGATCACCGACGTTGCGCTTGATCCGTTCACCACCCACGGCCAGGACGGCATTCTCGACGAAGAAGGCTACGTGCAGAACGACATCACCGTCGACGCACTGGTTCGTCAGGCGCTGTCCCATGCCGAAGCCGGCGCGCAGGTTGTCGCACCGTCGGACATGATGGACGGTCGCATTCAGGCGATTCGCGAAGCGCTGGAGATTGCCGGTCACGTCAATGTGCGAATCATGGCTTATTCCGCCAAGTACGCCAGCGCCTATTACGGCCCGTTCCGCGATGCGGTCGGTTCGGCGTCGAACCTCGGCAAGGCCAACAAGGCCTCCTATCAGATGGACCCGGCCAACAGCGACGAAGCGCTGCACGAAGTCGGTGCGGACTTGTCTGAAGGCGCGGACATGGTCATGGTCAAACCGGGCATGCCCTACCTGGACATTCTTTTCCGGGTAAAAGATGCCTTCAAAGTGCCGACCTTCGTCTATCAGGTTAGCGGCGAATACGCCATGCACATGGCGGCGATCCAGAATGGCTGGTTGAGCGAGGCGGTGATTGTCGAATCACTGACCGCCTTTAAACGTGCCGGCGCTGATGGCATCCTGACTTACTTTGCTGTCCGCGCCGCTCAATTGTTACGAGAGCAGAAATAGCCCTCCCAGGAACATTCAATGAATACCGAAGGACTCACGGAAGTTGCAGTAAAAGAAGCTCAGCCGGTGGTCGAGCAAATCACCGAGACCCCGCCGGAACTGGAGCCTGCGCCACCCGCGCCAGTCACCGAACCTGTCGCGGCGGCGCCAGTGATTGCGATACCGGGCCTGGATGACAGCAGCCTGTACATCCACCGCGAGCTCTCGCAACTGCAATTCAACATCCGCGTGCTGGAGCAGGCGCTGGACGAGTCCTATCCGTTACTGGAACGCTTGAAGTTCCTGCTGATCTTTTCCAGCAACCTCGACGAATTCTTTGAAATCCGCGTCGCCGGCCTGAAGAAGCAGATCACCTTCGCTCGTGAACAGGCCGGTGCCGACGGCCTGCAACCGCATCAAGCGCTGGCGCGGATCAGCGAGCTGGTGCACGGTCACGTTGATCGTCAGTACGCGATCCTCAACGACATCCTGTTGCCGGAGCTGGAAAAGCACCAAGTGCGCTTCATCCGGCGCCGCAACTGGACGGTCAAGCTGAAGACCTGGGTGCGCCGCTACTTCCGCGACGAGATCGCGCCGATCATCACCCCGATCGGCCTCGACCCGACGCACCCGTTCCCGTTGCTGGTGAACAAGAGCCTGAACTTTATCGTCGAGCTCGAAGGTATCGACGCCTTTGGTCGCGACTCCGGTCTGGCGATCATCCCGGCGCCGCGCTTGCTGCCACGGATCATCAAGGTGCCGGAAGAAGTCGGTGGCCCGGGCGACAACTATGTGTTCCTGTCGTCGATGATCCACGCTCACGCCGATGACCTGTTCCAAGGCATGAAGGTAAAAGGCTGCTACCAGTTCCGTCTGACCCGAAACGCCGACCTGGCGCTCGACTCCGAAGACGTCGAAGACCTGGCCCGCGCCCTGCGTGGCGAGTTGTTCTCACGTCGTTACGGCGATGCGGTGCGTCTGGAAGTCGCTGATACCTGCCCAAAACACCTCTCGGATTACCTGCTCAAGCAGTTCAACCTGAGCGAGAGCGAGTTGTATCAGGTCAACGGCCCGGTCAACCTGACACGCCTGTTCAGCATCACCGGCCTGGACAGTCATCCGGAGCTGCAATACACGCCGTTCACCCCGCAGATCCCGAAACTGCTGCAGAACAGCGAAAACATCTTCAGCGTGGTCAGCAAGCAGGACATTCTCTTGCTGCACCCGTTCGAGTCGTTCACCCCGGTGGTCGACCTGCTGCGTCAGGCCGCCAAAGACCCGCACGTTCTCGCTGTGCGTCAGACCCTGTACCGCTCCGGCGCCAACTCCGAGATCGTCGATGCGCTGGTGGATGCCGCGCGTAACGGCAAGGAAGTGACAGCGGTCATCGAGCTGCGTGCGCGGTTTGACGAAGAATCCAACCTGCAACTGGCCAGCCGTCTGCAAGCGGCCGGTGCGGTGGTGATCTACGGCGTGGTCGGCTTCAAGACTCACGCCAAGATGATGCTGATCCTGCGTCGCGAGGCGGGCGAGATCGTCCGTTACGCGCACCTCGGCACCGGTAACTACCACGCCGGCAACGCCAAGCTGTACACCGACTACAGCTTGCTGACTTCCGACGACGCTTTGTGCGAAGACGTCGGCAAACTGTTCAGCCAGTTGATCGGCATGGGTAAAACCCTGCGCATGAAGAAGCTGCTGCATGCGCCGTTCACCCTGAAGAAGGGCATGCTCGACATGATCACCCGCGAGACGCAATTTGCGCTCGACGGCAAACCCGCGCACATCATCGCCAAGTTCAACTCGCTGACCGATCCGAAGATCATCCGCGCGTTGTACAAGGCCAGCCAGTCCGGTGTGCGCATCGATCTGGTGGTGCGCGGTATGTGCTGCCTGCGTCCGGGGATTGCCGGGGTTTCGCACAATATCCATGTGCGCTCGATCATCGGCCGCTTCCTCGAACATACCCGCGTGTTCTACTTCCTCAATGGCGGCGACGAGCAGATGTTCCTCTCCAGCGCCGACTGGATGGAGCGCAACCTCGACAAGCGCGTTGAGACTTGCTTCCCGGTCGAAGGCAAAAAACTGCTGACCCGGGTGAAGAAAGAGCTGGAACTGTATCTGACCGACAACACCCACAGCTGGAGCTTGCAGTCGGATGGTCGTTACATTCGCAACACGCCTACCGGCAACCAGAACCCGCGCAGTGCGCAGGCGACGTTGCTGGAGCGGTTGGGTAGCCCGATTTTGCCGGTGAGCAGCTAAAGCCAAGAGCCAGAGCCCCTCACCCTAACCCTCTCCCGGAGGGAGAGGGGACTGACCGGGGTGATCAGGGTTACGTCGACTTGCAATACCGAGTCGAACTCAGGCTTCGAAGCCAACGGAGATCGGCTCCCTCTCCCTCGGGAGAGGGCTGGGGTGAGGGGCATCGATCTCACGCACACCACTAAATCCCAGCCGAACACCCAATAAAAAAGGCGATCCAGAAGGATCGCCTTTTTTATGCCCAATCGAGGCTCAGTGGACCGTGAGCACAATCCCCACCCGCGTCAGCCAATCTGCCTCAAGGCCGAAATCCGCCTGAGTCAGCTGATTTTCATCCAGCCAGTTCTCCGGGAACTCCACATCCAGGGTGTTGCCCTTCGCGTGCAACACCACCTGCGGCATCGTCTGCGTGCCACGAATGTGGTGGAACAGGATCGCAAAGCGCAGCAGCACACACAGGCGAATCAGCTTGTCACCGTCGTCACCGAAGTCGGCAAACTTGTCTTTCGGAATATTGCGGCGATGGCCACGCACCAGCAACGCGAGCATCTGCTGGTCTTCGCGGGAAAAGCCGGCGAGGTCCGAATGCTCGATCAAGTAGGCGCCGTGCTTGTGGTAGTGATAGTGCGCAATATCGAGGCCGACTTCGTGCACTTTCGCCGCCCAGCCGAGGAGTTCGCGCCATATACCGTCATCCAGCTCCCAGTCCACAGCCACTTGATCGAACGCGTGCAAGGCTTTGCGCTCAACTCGCGCCGCTTGTTCGAGGTCGACGTGATAACGCTCCATCAGCGAGGTCAGGGTGCGCTCGCGCACGTCCTCATGGTGATGACGGCCGAGCAGGTCGTAGAGCACGCCTTCACGCAGCGCACCGTCACAGTGATCCATGCGTTGCAGTTCGAGGGCGTCGAAAATCGCTTCGAGAATCGCCAGACCTGCCGGGAAAATAGTCCGGCGATCCGGCTTGATGCCTTCAAAATCGATCTTGTCGACGTCACCGAGCTTGAACAGGCGACGCTTGAGCCAGGCCAGACCTTCGGCATTCACCTCGCCGGTGCCATGGCCGCCGGCTTTCAGCGCCAGACCGATGGCGCGGATGGTGCCCGAGGAGCCAATGGCTTCATCCCAGGTCAGGCGGTGCAGAGCGTGTTCGATGCTCATGATCTCCAGCCGCGCCGCCGTGTACGCCTGGGCGTAGCGGGCCGGGGTGATCTTGCCGTCCTTGAAGTAGCGCTGGGTGAAGCTGACGCAGCCCATTTGCAGGCTTTCGCGCAACAATGGCTCGAAGCGTTGCCCAATGATGAATTCGGTACTGCCGCCGCCGATGTCGGCGACCAAGCGTTTGCCGGGGGTGTCGGCAAGGGTGTGCGACACGCCGAGGTAGATCAGACGCGCCTCTTCACGGCCAGAGATGACTTCCACCGGGTGGCCGAGGATTTCTTCGGCGCGGTGGATGAATTCGAGGCGGTTGCGCGCTTCACGCAGGGCGTTGGTGCCGACGATGCGTACGGCGCCCAGCGGCATACCGTTGATCAGTTGGGCAAAGCGTTTGAGGCAATCGAGGCCGCGCTGCATCGATTCTTCGTTGAGCTTGCGCTCATCGTCGATGCCGGCGGCGAGCTGAACCTTTTCGCCTAGACGTTCGAGAATGCGGATTTCGCCGTTCTGGGCCTTGGCCACGACCATGTGAAAGCTGTTGGAGCCCAGGTCGATTGCGGCGATCAGGGACAGATTCTTGGCTTGGGATTGCGGCATGATCAGGGGGTCTCGGTCGATAACCCCGACATCGTGCCACGATCAAAGGCTGGCGCCAACGCGCATGGTTCAAACCGTTGATTCAGCGCAGAAAGTCTGGAGATCGCGGCGCGGCCATTCGCGAGCAGGCTCGCTCCCATAGGTGACCGCATTCCAATGTGGGAGCGAGCTTGCTCGCGAAGAGGGCATCACTGCTTCAGAAGATCTTCAGGCTGTCGCTTCCACCGTACCAATAAAGTTCGCCAGTTCCGCCGTCTGCGGATTGGCAAACAACACCTTCGGATCCCCCACCTCATGCACCTTGCCATGGTGCATGAACACCAGTTTGTCGCCGACCTCGCGGGCGAAGCGCATTTCGTGGGTGACCATGATCAGCGTCATGCCGTCCTTGGCCAGCTGCCGCACGACGCTGAGCACTTCATTGACCAGTTCCGGGTCGAGCGCCGAGGTGATCTCGTCGCACAGCAAAACCTTCGGCGACATCGCTAATGCCCGGGCAATCGCCACACGCTGCTGCTGACCGCCGGACAACCGATCGGGGAAGGCATCGAATTTTTCCCCAAGACCCACGCGCTCAAGCATCTCCCGCGCCAACTCCGCCGCTTTGGCCTTTGGCACTTTCTGCACCACTTGCGGCGCGAGCATGACGTTTTCGCCCACGGTCAGGTGCGGGAACAGATTGAACTGCTGAAAGACCATGCCGACCTTCTGCCGCAGGCTGCGCAGATCGGCGCGGGCGGCGTCGAGGTATTCGCCGTCGACTTCGATCACGCCGTCGTTGATCGACTCCAGACCATTGAGCGTACGCAGCAAGGTGGATTTGCCCGAGCCGCTGCGGCCGATGATCGCGACCACCTGACCTTCCTCGACGCTGAGGTCGATGCCTTTGAGCACGTGGTGATCGCCGTAGTATTTATGCAGGGCGGAAATTCTAAGCAGAGGCATGCAGTCTCCTTTCCAGGTAGCGCGCACTGAGGGACAAGGGGTAGCAGAGCAGGAAGTAGCCGAGGGCGACGAGGCCGTAGACCATGAACGGTTCAAACGTGGCGTTGGCAAGCATGCCGCCAGTCTTGGTCAGCTCGGTGAAACCGATAATCGAGGTCACCGCGGTGCCCTTGACCACTTGCACAGAGAAGCCCACGGTCGGCGCCACAGCAATGCGCAGCGCCTGCGGCAGGATCACGTAGCGCAGCTGTTCCAGTGGATTGAGCGCCAGACTCGCCGAGGCTTCCCACTGACCGTTGGCGATCGACTCGACGCAGCCACGCCAGATCTCTGCCAGATAGGCGCTGGTGAACAAGGTCAGAGCAATCGCTGCGGCCATCCACGGCGAGATTTCGATCCCGGCCAGCGCCACGCCGAAGAACACCAGAAACAGCTGCATCAACAGTGGCGTGCCCTGGAACAGCTCAATCCAGGTGCGGGCGATGCTGCTCGACACAGGGTTTTTCGAAATGCGCATGATCAATATCAGCAGGCCGACGATCCCGCCGCCAATGAACGCCACCAGCGACAGCGCCAGCGTCCATTGCAGGCCGACGAGCAGGTTGCGCAGGATGTCCCAGAAAGTGAAATCGCTCATGCGCGGCTCCTGCTGATGTAGCGGCGACCGATCCAATTGAGCAACTGGCGAATCAGCAGCGCCATGCACAGGTAGATCAGCGTGGTCAGCGCGTAGGTTTCAAAGGCGCGGAAGTTGCGCGATTGAATGAAGTTGGCGACGAAGCTCAGCTCTTCCGTGGCGATCTGCGAACACACCGCCGAGCCGAGCATGACGATGATGATCTGGCTGCTCAGCGCCGGCCAGACTTTGCCCAGCGCTGGCAGCAAAACTACATGACGGAACGCCTCGAAACGCGTCATCGCCAGCGCCGCTGCGGCTTCCAGTTGCCCGCGAGGAATCGCCTGAATGCCGGCGCGAATGATCTCGGTCGAATAGGCGCCGAGGTTGATCACCATCGCCAGCACCGCCGCTTGCCATTCGGAAATCTGCACGCCAAGCGACGGCAAACCGAAGAAGATGAAGAACAACTGCACCAGAAACGGCGTGTTGCGGATCAACTCGACGTAGACGCCGAAGATTGCCGAGAACGGGCGGATGTTCCACGCCCGCACCAACGCCCCGACAATTCCGACGCCGACCCCGAGCAACGCACCGATGGCGGTCAGCTCAAGGGTGAACAGCGCCCCGCGCAGCAACAGGTCGGTGTTTTCCACCACCGGCATGAAATCGAACTGATAAGCCATGAAGGTCTCCCGCGCAGTCGATCAGAGATCGGCCGGCAGTGGCTCTTTCAGCCAGGTCTGCGAATTCTTTTCCAGTGCGCCGTCAGCCTTGGCGGTGGTCAGGATGTCGTTGACCTTGGCCAGCAGCGCCGCTTCGTTCTTGTTCACGCCGACGTAGACCGGCGAATCCTTGAGCTTCACTTTCAGGGCTGGAACGCGTTTCGGGTTCTTTTCGCTGATTGCGACCATCACCACGTTGCCGCTGGCGATTAGGTCAACTTGCCCTGCGAGGTAAGCGGCGATGGTCGAGTTGTTGTCTTCGAAGCGCTTGATGGTCACGCCTTCGGGGGCGACCTTGGTCAGTTCGATGTCTTCGATGGCGCCGCGGGTGACGCTGATGGTCTTGCCCTTGAGGTCGTCGAGGCTGGCGATCGCAGAGTCTGGCGGGCCGAACACGGCGAGATAGAACGGAGCATAGGCGCGGGAGAAGTCGATGACTTTCTCGCGCTCGGGGTTTTTGCCGAGGCTGGAAATCACCAGATCGACTTTGCCAGTGGTGAGGAACGGGATGCGGTTGGTGCTGTTGACCGGGGTCAGTTCGAGTTTGACCTTGAGTTGATCGGCCAGCAGTTTCGCCGTGTCGATGTCCAGACCGCGCGGCTTCATGTCCGGGCCGACCGAGCCGAACGGCGGGAAGTCCTGAGGCACGGCGACTTTCAGCGTGCCGCGCTTGACCACGTCGTCGAGACCATCGGCGTGAGCGGGAGCCTGGCTGAGCAACAGAGAGGAAAACAGAGCGGCGAGGAGGGCGCTGTAACGCTTGGTCATGAACAATCTCCGGATCGGCGGGAAGTGATTTCTGCGTTCGGACAGAGCATGGGCCGTGCCAATACGTGGCTTTCGTCGTGGCAGGCCGCGGTTTCAGCGGGTTTGTTCGGTCTTACTGGTCTGAACAGTCAGGTTGTTTTTCGCACCGCTATCGCGCATCGCTCCGCAGTATCGAACCCCGCTGGGGCACGACTTGCCGGACTCGGCGAATAGCTTTACAACTAGCCGCACATTGGCCTGGCGCGTCTGAAAAACCATGAATTCGATTTCCCGTGCAGTACCCGAAGTGGCGCTGCAAGCGATCCGCAAACTGATCACCGAGCAGGGTTTCGGCGCGGGCGATGCCTTGCCGTCGCAACGGGATCTGGCGCTGCAACTGGGCGTCAGCCGGGCGTCGTTGCGCGAGGCACTGTCATCGTTAAGTGCGCTGGGCGTGGTCAGTATTCAGCCGGGCAAAGGCGTGTTCGTGCAGTCGCCGGTGGAGCTGTCGCGCGGCGAAAATGCACCGGGTTGGTCGTTTGCAGCGCAGGCGTCGCCGCTGGATATCTTTCAGTTGCGCTATGCGCTGGAAGGTTTTGCGGCGGGACTGGCGGCGGTGACCTTGAGCACGTTCGATCTGGATGCGCTGGAAGACAATGTTGCGGCCATGCGTGACCAGTTGAAGGCCGGCGACTTCGACGCCGCCGCGAAACTCGACTTCGAATTCCACCGGCGCATACTGTTGGCCAGCGGCAATCAGGCGATGCTGAACATCCTCACGGCCAGCGCCGAGATGTTCCTGGAAAGCCAGAAACTACCGTTCATCCGCGCCGAGCGCGCCATGGAGACCTGGCAGGAACACCGCAAGATTCTGCGGGCCCTCGCACGCCGGGCGTCCGCTGCGGCGCAAAAAGCCATGCAGGAACACGTGCGCAACGCCGCACTGCGCACCGGAATTTCCTTCATCGCCCCCGCCACGGCGTGACTTGAGCTATACCCAAACTCATCGAGTGCCATAGCAAGACTCAATCAACTGCGGCTTCCTGAACAGGGGAAGGGCGGCTATGATGGGCCACGTTTTTTTGCTTACAACCTGGAGAATTCCATGAGCAGCGATCTTATCAAACACGTTAGCGACGCTAGCTTCGAAGCCGACGTACTCAAGGCCGAAGGCGCTGTCCTGGTCGATTACTGGGCTGAATGGTGCGGTCCTTGCAAAATGATCGCTCCGGTTCTGGACGAGATTGCCGAGACTTACAAAGGCAAGCTGACCGTTGCCAAACTGAACATCGACGAAAACCAGGAAACCCCGGCCAAGCACGGCGTGCGTGGTATCCCGACGCTGATGCTGTTCAAGAACGGCAACGTTGAAGCGACCAAAGTCGGCGCCCTGTCGAAGTCGCAACTGGCGGCTTTCCTCGACGCCAACATCTAAGCGTCGCTGTAAAGTGCCTGAAAAAAAGCCCCGCAATTAGCGGGGCTTTTTGCGTATTCAGGGCTAGACGCTCCGAAACTCAGGTGGTACATTCGGCCCCGCACTGGTTTCTCCATTGCCCCCTGCTAGCCGTCGCCGACGCACTCCTTTTCGAATTAGTTCGCGATCCTGTCGCCTTCTCTGCGGCGCGGCCTCATTAAGCCAAAAGCTTAATTTCCCCCCCTCCATAAATGATTACGTCATTCCTATATGAATCTGACTGAACTCAAGCAAAAGCCGATTACCGAACTGCTCGAATTGGCCGAACAGATGGGCATAGAAAATATGGCCCGTTCGCGCAAGCAGGACGTGATTTTCTCCC
This sequence comes from Pseudomonas sp. R84, assembly GCF_009834515.1. NCBI lineage: Bacteria > Pseudomonadati > Pseudomonadota > Gammaproteobacteria > Pseudomonadales > Pseudomonadaceae > Pseudomonas > Pseudomonas sp. R84. The sequence continues at coordinate 6,283,933 of NZ_CP019426.1, read as the reverse complement.
TGCTGAAAAAGCACGCGAAAAGCGGCGAGGAAATCTCCGGTGATGGCGTGCTGGAGATTCTCCAGGACGGCTTCGGCTTCCTGCGCTCCGCTGACGCTTCCTATCTGGCCGGCCCGGACGATATCTACGTCTCGCCAAGCCAGATCCGCCGCTTCAACTTGCGCACCGGTGACACCATCGTTGGCAAGATCCGCCCTCCGAAGGAAGGCGAGCGGTATTTCGCTCTGCTCAAGGTCGACACGATCAACTTCGATCGCCCGGAGAACGCGAAAAACAAGATTCTCTTCGAGAACCTGACCCCGCTGTTCCCGACCGTGCGCATGAAGATGGAAGCCGGTAACGGTTCCACTGAAGACTTGACCGGTCGTGTGATCGACCTGTGCGCTCCGATCGGCAAAGGCCAGCGTGGTCTGATCGTCGCACCGCCGAAAGCCGGTAAAACGATCATGCTGCAAAACATCGCAGCGAACATCGCTCGTAACAACCCTGAAGTTCACCTGATCGTGCTGCTGATCGACGAGCGTCCGGAAGAAGTAACCGAAATGCAGCGCACCGTGCGCGGTGAAGTGGTTGCGTCGACCTTCGACGAGCCGCCGACCCGTCACGTACAGGTAGCTGAAATGGTGATCGAGAAGGCCAAGCGCCTGGTCGAACACAAGAAAGACGTGGTGATCCTGCTCGACTCCATCACCCGTCTGGCCCGTGCCTACAACACCGTGATCCCGAGCTCCGGCAAGGTATTGACCGGTGGTGTCGATGCCCACGCCCTCGAGAAGCCAAAGCGTTTCTTCGGTGCTGCGCGTAACATCGAAGAAGGCGGCTCGCTGACCATTATCGCCACCGCGCTGGTTGAAACCGGCTCGAAGATGGACGAAGTGATCTACGAAGAGTTCAAGGGTACCGGCAACATGGAACTGCCTCTGGATCGCAAGATCGCCGAGAAGCGTGTGTTCCCTGCGATCAACATCAACCGTTCCGGCACCCGCCGCGAAGAGTTGCTGACCGCCGACGACGAACTGCAGCGTATGTGGATCCTGCGCAAGCTGCTGCACCCGATGGACGAAGTGGCTGCCATCGAGTTCCTGGTCGACAAGCTGAAGACGACCAAGACCAACGACGAGTTCTTCTTGTCGATGAAGCGCAAGTAATACGAAACACGTTTGAAAAGGAGCGCCCGAAAGGGCGCTTTTTTTTGCCTTGGATTATTTGTATCTGGATTGAAGTTTGCGCGGCTGATAACTTCGCGCCTTCAAGGGATTTTGTATCCAGAACAGGTAAGGTTTTTTCATGCACACGTTTGGCAATCGCCGTGATATCGACGGATTACGGGCACTGGCGGTTATTCCCGTCGTACTGTTTCATTTCGGATTCACTACATTCAGCGGCGGTTTTGTCGGCGTTGATGTGTTCTTCGTCATTTCCGGCTTTCTGATCACCTCGATTCTGTTCCGCGAAATCAGCGCACAGCGTTTCAGTTTTCTGGATTTCTGGGGCCGTCGTGCCCGGCGTATCCTGCCGGCATTGACCGTCGTGGTTATCGTGACGCTGGCATTGGGCTGGCTGCTGCTGACGGCCAAGGACCTTGCCGAACTGGGGCGAACGATTCGTTACCAGTCGCTGTTCATTTCCAACATCCTGTTCATGCGTGAAGACGGCTACTTTGCGCCGGCGTCGGAGCTCAAACCACTGCTGCATACCTGGTCGCTGGCGGTGGAAGAGCAGTACTACATCTTCTTCCCGTTGATGATGGTGTTGCTGATGCGCTATGTCCGCCATTGGCGCTGGATGTTGTTTGCCGTGCTGCTGGTGTCGTTCGGCTTGAACATCATCTACATCGAGCGCCGTCCGGAGTTTGCCTTTTTCTCGTTGCCGACCCGCGCGTGGGAGCTGCTGTGCGGGGCCATGCTGGCGGTGATGCCCGTGCCCAAGCATGTCGCGCGGCCGTGGCTGCGTCAGTGTGTTGGCCTGGCCGGCCTGGCGGCGGTGCTGGTGGCGGTGTTCACATTCGACAAGTCCACGGTGTTCCCGGGCTGGGCAGCATTGCTGCCGGTATTGGGCACGACGGCGCTGATCTGGTCTGGCGCACAGGGCCCAACGTGGGCGGGCCGGTTGTTGAGTGTCCGCGTTCTGGTTTGGATCGGCCTGCTGTCCTACTCGCTGTACCTGTGGCACTGGCCGGTTTACGTGTACGCCAATGCGATCTCCATCGATGGCATCCAACCGCTGGAGGCGCTCGGCTGGATGGCACTTGCGTTGGCGCTGGCCTGGCTGAGCCTGCGTTACATCGAGCTGCCGTTTCGTGAGAAACGTGTATTCGCCAGTCGTAACTCGGTGTTGGTCGGCGGTCTGGTGTCGATCACCGTGCTGGCGATCACCGGCTCGGCGATTCGCTCGGCAGACGGCGTTCCGCAGCGTCTGACCGGCAAGGCGCTGGAATATGCGCAATCGCGCGAGTGGAACGCCGGGCAGTCGAAGTGCATGCACTTGAGCACGGACAAGGCACTGACCAAGACCTGCCTTGTGGGCGGTGATCAACATATTACGGCGACCAAAATGTTCTGGGGCGACAGTCACGCCGCAGCGTTGTTGCCAGCCATCGAAGGCAATGCCGGACGCAACGTGCAGCCGGTGTGGCTGTACAGTTTGACCGGGTGCCCGCCGATCATCGATGACCACTTGCGCCCGCAGTGCAAGGACTTCAACCAGCGCAACATGGACCGCGTCACGAGTCTGGGGATCAAGGACGTGGTGCTGGCGGCGAACTGGAGCCTGTACGTTTATGGTCGTGAAGACGGCGATGGCGATCTACAGTTCCTGCTTGATCGCAAGGACAACCCACGCCAGGCAGAGCAGCGCATGGCCGCCGCCCTCAAGGCGCAAGTGGCCGAGCTGCGTGAAGCGGGAGTGCAAGTCTGGCTGTTCAAGGAAGTGCCGCTGCAACACAAGAGCTTCATCGACCGTCTGACCAGTCTGGCGCGCATCGGCCGTTCGGCAGAAGGTCTCGGTCGCCCGCTCAACGAACACTTGGCTCGCCAGCAGTTTTTCACGTCGTTGTTCGGCTCGATGAGCGCCGCTGATTCCGGCATTCATGTCATCGATCCGACGCCGTTGATGTGCAAGGACGGCTTGTGCGCTATCGATGTCGACGGCCACTCGCAGTACAAGGATGCCGATCATCTTTCGGACGTTGGCAGCGCCAGACTGAGCCCGTTGTTTGCGCCATTGATGCTGGGCACCAGCGACAATTGAATGATGCCAGGCTCTGACGGGCTGCTGTTTGCCCGTCAGAGCAGGTAGGATGTACGCCTATTTTGAGGGTGCCATCGTCAATGAAATTCAAGGATCTTCGGGATTTCGTGCAGCAGCTTGAGCAGCGCGGAGAGTTGAAACGCATCCAGATTCCCGTCTCGCCGGTGCTGGAAATGACCGAGGTGTGCGACCGCACGCTGCGGGCCAAGGGCCCGGCGTTGCTGTTCGAAAAGCCCACCGGCTACGACATCCCGGTACTCGGCAACCTGTTCGGCACCCCAGAGCGGGTGGCCATGGGCATGGGCGCCGAGTCGGTCAGCGAGCTGCGCGAAATCGGCAAACTGCTGGCCTTCCTCAAGGAACCCGAGCCGCCGAAGGGCTTGAAGGACGCGTGGTCGAAGCTGCCGATCTTCCGCAAGATCATCTCGATGGCGCCGAAAGTCGTCAAAGACGCGGTGTGCCAGGAAGTGGTCATCGAAGGCGACGATGTCGATCTGGCGATGCTGCCGGTGCAGACCTGCTGGCCCGGCGACGTCGGCCCGCTGATCACCTGGGGCCTGACCGTCACCAAAGGCCCGAACAAGGAACGCCAGAACCTCGGTATCTACCGTCAGCAAGTGATCGGCCGCAACAAGGTGATCATGCGCTGGCTCAGCCATCGTGGCGGCGCTCTCGACTTCCGCGAGTGGTGCGAGAAGCATCCGGGCCAGCCGTTCCCGGTGTCCGTTGCATTGGGCGCGGACCCGGCGACCATCCTCGGCGCGGTGACGCCAGTACCGGACAGCCTGTCCGAATACGCTTTCGCAGGGCTCTTGCGCGGCAATCGCACCGAGCTGGTCAAGTGCCGTGGTAACGACCTGCAAGTGCCGGCCACTGCCGAGATCATCCTCGAAGGCGTGATCCATCCGGGCGAAATGGCCGATGAAGGCCCGTACGGCGATCACACCGGTTACTACAACGAAGTCGACAGCTTCCCTGTGTTCACCGTCGAGCGCATCACCCACCGGATCAAACCGATCTACCACAGCACCTACACCGGCCGTCCGCCTGATGAGCCGGCGATCCTTGGCGTGGCGCTGAACGAAGTGTTTGTGCCGATCCTGCAGAAGCAGTTCCCGGAAATCACCGACTTCTACCTGCCGCCCGAAGGCTGCTCTTATCGCATGGCCATCGTGACCATGAAGAAGTCGTATCCGGGGCATGCCAAGCGCGTGATGCTCGGTGTATGGTCGTTTTTGCGACAGTTCATGTACACCAAGTTCGTTATCGTTACCGACGACGATATCAACGCCCGCGACTGGAACGACGTGATCTGGGCCATCACCACGCGCATGGACCCCAAGCGCGACACGGTGATGATCGATAACACGCCGATCGACTACCTCGACTTCGCCTCGCCGATCTCCGGCCTGGGTTCGAAAATGGGCCTCGATGCCACCCACAAGTGGCCGGGCGAAACCACTCGCGAGTGGGGCCGCGTGATCGTCAAGGACGACGCCGTCACCCAACGGATCGATGCCATCTGGAATCAGTTAGGAATAGATTGATGCGTGTAACCCTGCAGCCCTCCGGAGCAGTGCTTGAGATACAGCCCGGTGAGCGGATTCTCGACGGCGCGCGGCGTCTGGGCTACGAATGCCCGCAAAGCTGCCGCAACGGTAATTGTCATGTGTGTGCGGCGTTGCTGGTTGAAGGCCGCGTCGCCCAGGAGGGCAAGGTCCACGACCACGGCGAGTTCTACACTTGCATAGCCGAGCCGCTGGAAGACTGCATCCTGCTGTGGGATGGCGTGCTCGCGCCGGGAGAACTGCCGGTGCGCAGCCTGTCGTGTCAGGTCATCGAGTGCCGCGACGTGGGTGGTGACACCTGGCGTGTGCGTTTGCGCGCGCCGGCCGGCAAGCCGCCGCGCTATCACGCCGGGCAGTATTTGATGATCGAGCGCGAGAACGGTGAGAAATCAGCATTCTCCATGGCCTCGGCGCCGCACGGCGGACGTGATCTGGAAATCCATGTGCTGGCGCGCGAAGCCAGTGCATTGAGCCTGATCGAACAGCTGCAACGCAACGCTATGGTGCGCGTCGAGCTGCCGTTCGGTGATACGCATCTGGCTGAATTGCCCGACGGGCCGCTGGTGCTGGTCGCCGCCGGTACCGGCATGGGCCAGATTCACGCGCTGATCGAGCATTGCCGCGCCAACGGCTTCAAACATCCGGTGCATCTGTACTGGGGCGTGCGCCGTCCGGAAGATTTCTATCAGATCGAACATTGGGACGAATGGCTGAAATTGCCCAACCTGTTCCTGCACAAAGTCGTCAGCGATCAATGCGGTTGGGAAGGGCGCTGCGGCATGCTGCATGAGGCGGTCTGTGAAGACTTTCCCGACCTGAAACCTTTGCACGTCTACGCCAGTGGCTCGCCAGCCATGGTCTACGGCACGCTGGACGCGTTGGTTGAAGCGGGGATGGACGCTCATCAAATGCGCGCAGACGTGTTCGCTTACGCCCCTCGCTCCTGAATCCGTTATAACTCTCTATATAGCCGATCGGTATTTATCTAATTGCATAAATACCGCTAGGTTATATATCAATCAGGCAATCAATTAAGAACTGTGCCATGGCACTCAAATTGCCTTAAAACATATGTGCCTTATTGTTACAGCGGTGCGTTCTATTAAGTAATTCTTCACCCGCGGGGAGCTGAACGCTATTCGCCATGAGCGCCATTGAAAACGCTTTTCTGAATCTGAATTACCCTCCGCGGCTCGATCTTGGGCCGCAGCTGACGCACGAACAACTTCTCGCTTCCATGCAATCGACCATGGCGCGCCACAAGGGCGGGCCGGTGTGGCTGTTCGCTTACGGTTCGCTGATCTGGCGGCCGGAATGCTCGGCGGTGGAGCGGGTTCGCGGGCGCGTACATGGCTACCATCGCGGTTTGTATCTGTGGTCGCACGAGCACCGCGGTACGCCGGAAATGCCCGGTCTGGTATTTGGTCTGGATCGCGGCGGTTCGTGCAGCGGCTTTGCCTATCGCTTGCCGGAAGACAATCTGGATGCGGCGCTGTATGCGCTATGGAAACGCGAGATGCCGGTGCCATCCTATCGGCCACACTGGCTCAACTGCCGTCTTGCCGACGGTAGCCAGGTGCAGGCCTTGGGATTTGTATTGGAGCGACACCTGCCCAGCTATGCCGGCAACTTGCCGGATCACGTGCTGAGCCAGGTGTTCGAAAGCGCCAGCGGGCGTTACGGCACCACTCGCGATTATGTCGAGCAGACCGCCCACGCCCTGCGCAGCCACGCCATGCCAGACCGCAATCTGGAGGCGCGGCTCAAGCGCTGTCAATCACAGTCCGATCAGGCGACGGCTTCGCGACTCTGACTGGCGACTTGCTTGTGCCATAGCGTCGGGGCCAGGAAGGCCATCGCCAGCAGGCAAGCACCCACCAGCAGCACGAAACCACCGTCCCAGCCGAAATGGTCAACGGTGTAGCCCATCGCGGCACTGGCCGCGACCGAACCGCCCAGATAACCGAACAGACCAGTGAAGCCCGCCGCAGTGCCAGCGGCTTTCTTCGGTGCCAGCTCCAGCGCCTGCAGGCCGATCAGCATCACCGGGCCGTAGATCAGGAAGCCGATCGAGAACAGCGCGATCATGTCGACGGTCGGGTTGCCGGCCGGGTTCAGCCAGTAAACCAGCGTTGCGACAGTCACCAGTGCCATGAACACCATGCCGGTCAGGCCACGGTTGCCACGGAAGATCTTGTCCGACATCCAGCCGCACAGCAGCGTGCCCGGGATACCCGCCCACTCGTAGAAGAAATAGGCCCACGAGGTTTTATCCACGGTGAAACCCTTGGCTTCCTTCAGGTAGGTCGGTGCCCAGTCCAGCACGCCATAACGCAGCAAGTAGACGAAGACGTTGGCCATGGCGATGTACCAGAGCATTTTGTTGCGCAGCACGTATTTGACGAAGATCTCTTTCGCGCTGAATTCGTCTTCGTGGCTGGCGTCGTAGCCTTCCGGGTAATCGTTCTTGTACTTCTCGATCGGCGGCAGGCCGACCGATTGCGGGGTGTCGCGCATGGTGATGAACGCGAACACGGCCACGCCCAGCGCCACGGCTGCCGGTACGTAGAACGCCGCGTGCCAGTCGTTGAACAGGCCCATGCCGAGCAGGAACAACGGGCCGATCAGGCCGCCGCCAACGTTATGCGCCACGTTCCACACGGAAACCACGCCGCCGCGTTCCTTTTGCGACCACCAATGCACCATGGTCCGGCCACTTGGCGGCCAACCCATGCCCTGGGCCCAACCATTGATGAACAGCAGAATGAACATCATGGTCACGCTGGACGTTGCCCACGGCGCGAAACCGAAAATGAACATCACCCCAGCCGACACCAGCAGGCCGAACGGCAGGAAGTAACGCGGGTTGGAACGGTCGGACACCAGGCCCATGAGGAATTTCGACAAGCCATAAGCAATGGCGATCGCCGACATCGCCAGACCCAGGTCGCCGCGGCTGTAGCCTTCGTCGATCAGGTACGGCATGGCCAGCGAGAAGTTTTTGCGCAGCAGGTAATAACCCGCGTAGCCGAAGAAAATACCGGCGAAGATCTGCCAGCGCAGGCGTCGGTACGTGCTGTCTATTTTTTCTTCAGGCAATGGAGCCTGATGTGCGGCAGGACGAAAGAAAGCAAACATTCAAGAGCTCCAGATTTCTTGTTTTGACTGCGGATGCGAATGTTACAGTTTCGTTACCGAAAATAGCACCGGTTCGCATCGAGCAAATAGCGGAAAATGTTGGAAGTCGCATGTTCTTTTACGAACCTGTCGCTCAGCTGTAAGAACAGGGCGTTTTTGTGGCGGTCGAGACGTTGTGACTTAGACTCGCGATCAATCGACCGACTGATCGCAGAGAAAAATGATGGCCGTGAAAGTTCGCATGTTGCTGCCCAGATTGCTGGTTGCGGTAGCGCTCACTGTTGCAGTGCTGGCGCTGAGTTATGCGCAGGATTCTGCGGCGCCAGGTTTACGCAATGTCACTGTGCTGATCATTCGCCATGCGGAAAAGCCTGAGGTGGGTCGTGAACTCAATGCCCGGGGCGAACAGCGCGCCGCTGCCTACGCCGACTATTTCACCTCGCTGCAGCTGGACGACCAGATACTCACGCCCCACCGTCTGATCGCGACCGCTGACAGCGCGCAAAGCATCCGCCCCCGGCAGACCCTGATTCCGCTGTCGCAGCGCCTGCAACTGCCGATTGAACAGCCGTTTGCCAATAACGACGTCGACAAACTGGTCAGCTCTCTGCGCAAGAGCAATCAGGCGAAAACCGTGCTGATTGCCTGGCACCACAGCCATATCAACAAACTGATTGCCGCCTTAGGCGGTGATGGCCCGATGCTGATCGGCCAACCGAAATGGCCGGTGGATGTTTACGACTGGCTGATTGTTCTGCGCTTCGATGACAAGGGGCATTTGATCCAGTCGCGAAGCGAGAAGGTTCAGGAACAACTGATGCCCGGCGATGTTGCAGGCTGAAGCGGTAAGAGGATCCGTCAGAAAAGTTACCTTTGAGCATTCGCGTGGCGTGATCGCCCGATTTACCGTCGTGCGTTGGGAAATGTCCTGCACCCAACGCAGAAGTTGTGCCATTCAGTTAAGCGTCATTGCTCCGTAACCTTTGTGCTGTTGCCGGGATTGGCATTCGAGCGCTAGGGGGCGGAACATGCGGTGGATTGTGGCGTTGCTTTTGTTGTCGGTCAGCGGTGTGGTGCAAGCGGCGGGAGCGCTGTTGATTCCCGAAGACAACCCACGACCCATTTATCCATTGGCATTGTTCCGGGCGGGGGTTACGGGAGAGGTGAAAGCCCGTTTCGTCGTCAGGGCGGACGGCTCTGTCAGCGAAATCAGCATTCTGAAAAGTGACCACCCCGATCTGGCTGAAGCGGTCAGAGTTGCGCTGGCGCAGTGGCGTTTCAAGCCTTGGGCCGTTGAGGAGGACAAACCCGAAAAGCAGGAAGTCGTCGCGCCGATGGTCTTTCGGCTCGATCTGGATCAGCCCATTCATGTCAATCAGCAACTGAAAGTTTTGCGATGCCGTTCGGTTAACGAGAATCTGGCGAATATTGCTGAGTATTCATGGATCGATTCGGCGGCGTTCGTACAAACCCGAGCCTATCTTACGAACGTCTTCCACAAGACTCAGCTGCCGGATGAACAGCGTCTGGCGATGATTGCGAAGATGAACAAGCGAGTTTCGATGATTGTGAGGAGTTGTCGAGAGAGTCCAACGCGCAAATTTGTGAGTCTGCTGCCTGTGGAAATTCGTGAGTTGCTTTGATTCTTAGCTAGACAGCGCCACAGAGTGTGGCGCTATTTTTTATTACTCTGGTTTAAAGCCAGGTTTGCCGTTTGCTAGGCGCCATTCTTTGATTTCTTCGAGCGCTCCTTCTGGGCTATCTTCGCGTCCTATTGGACGAGTTAAAACCAGCCGTTTCCTTGGATGTTCTGTTACTTTTTCAAAATGCCGCATCCGCCTGGAGGAATACTCACTATAGGCATCGCCCGAAAGACCACTGTCATTCTCGAAGAAGCCTCTTAAAAAAGTTAAGAATTCTACCTCTGTGTAATCCTCTAACTTATCTTTGAAATTCATTGTGGAGTACCTTTTTTATGCAATTCTACGTGCGCTTTTGGAGTTAGGATGCTTAGGTTTTCCAGACCGTATACTTCTCCGCCATCAGCAATTCGGTGCTTGTGGTGTATTTCAATTTTTTCTCTGCCGCCGACGGTGTCCAAAGGCTCCGCATAAGGTGCTGCGCCGTTGGCCATTTGCTCCAAATCAACTTTACCGAACTGTCGCCTTAGTGACCCATCCGTTGCAACCGCTTTCCAGAAGCTTTCCCTGAATCTATCAAAATTCCTGAACTCCTGACCACGCAACTGATCGGCAATCTGTGCAGGAACCGGCGAGCCACTTGCTTGTGCCGCGCTACCCAACCAATTGTTGCCAACCACCTGCATTTGCTCTTGCCTGGTTACTGTTTTGCTCAAGGGTTTTTTATGTATCAAGTAGGTTAATGCTGTTTGTTGGTGGGTAAGTGCTTCGACAGGCGTAATGCCGTGCACACCACCCAAGTTAGCAGTGATTGTAATGATCTCGGATTGAAGAGTGGCAGCAAGCTGACTGGATTTTATCTGGTGATCATTAGCGATAGTTGCCTTGCTGGCTTCGATTTTTTGAATCGTTTGCGAAATGATGATGGCTTCATTGATGTCGGCGATGTCTTGGTGAGATAACTGGCTGAATAAGTCTGAGCCGGTTCGGCTTCTATTTCTCGTTCGCCCAGTGCGGTCGTATCCCCCGCCCGCATTCGGTGAGTAAGTTGGCGTTTTGTAAGGGTTGATTTCTGTTAGGCCTAAAGGTAAGGGCTGGCCCGGTTGCCAGTTTTGATCACTCATACAGTTACTCCTTGTGTCTGTATGTGATCAAACTACTGTGATCTGCTGTAACGACTGCGGTATATAGTTACTACCGGTTATTAGTTATTAGTGGTAACGAAAGTTTTAAAAAAAACGGCCGGATAAACCCGGCCTTACTGGTGAGAGTCCTTCAGCGCACCTGCACCACCACCTTGCCCACCGCCTTGCGCTGGCCAAGGTCATTGATCGCCTGCGCCGCATTGCTCAACGGGTACACCTGCGACACCAGCGGTTTCAACTTGCCCTCGGCGAACCAGCCGAACAACTGCTGAAAGTTCGCCGCGTTATCCTGCGGCTGGCGCTGGGCGAAGGAGCCCCAGAACACGCCGAGCACTGCCGCGCCTTTGAGCAGGGCGAGGTTTACCGGCAGTTCCGGAATGCGCCCGCTGGCGAAGCCCACCACCAGCAGGCGACCATTCCAGGCGATGGCGCGGATAGCTTGATCGAACAGATCGCCGCCGACTGGGTCGTAGATCACATCGGCGCCTTGGCCGTCGGTAAGGCGTTTGATTTCATCCTTGAGGCTGGTTTCGCTGTAATTGATCAGCTCATCAGCGCCGGCAGCTTTGGCCACCGCGAGTTTCTCGGCACTGCTGGCGGCAGCAATCACCCGGGCGCCCATGGCTTTGCCGATTTCCACGGCAGCCAGGCCGACACCGCCGGAGGCACCGAGCACCAGCAGGGTTTCGCCCGGTTGCAGGTTGGCGCGCTGCTTGAGCGCGTGCATCGAAGTGCCGTAGGTCATGCTGAAGGCCGCGGCGATGTTGAAATCCATCGATGGCGGAATCGGCAGCACGTTATAGCCCGGCACCGCGACCTGTTCGGCGAAACTGCCCCAACCGGTCAGGGCCATGACCCGGTCACCGACCTTGAGGTGGCTGACTTTTTCGCCGACTTCGCGAACCACGCCTGCCGCTTCGCCACCCGGCGAGAACGGGAAGGGTGGCTTGAACTGGTACTTGCCCTCGATGATCAGCGTGTCCGGGAAGTTGACCCCGGCGGCGTGCACGTCCAGCAGGATTTCATTCTTCTTCGGGGCGGGGCTGGCGACCTCTTCCAGCGCCAGCGATTCGGCAGGGCCGAAGGCTTTGCACAGCACGGCTTTCATCAGGGCTATTCCTTTGGGAGTGATGGCCGATAAGTGTAGGTGTGTCAGTCAACGGGTCAACGAGCATACCCGGCCCTGATAGTCAGCCATAAGCTTGTGCTTGCGCGGCGGGTCGTTATGCTAGGCCGCAAACCGGATAAGGAGCGAATTGTGAAAGCGTGGATCATGTTGTTGCTGGCCCTGTCTCTGCCTGTGGCAGCGCTGGCCGAAGAAGCCAAAGAAGGCGAGGCGCCGAAGGTAAGCTACATCACCCTGAGCCCGCCGTTTGTGGGTAACTACGGGCTGGATGGCACACCGAAGCTCAAGGTCTACAAGGCTGACGTGGCGCTGCGTGTGACGGGCGAAGAGTCGGCGAAACTGGTCAAGGCCAACGAACCGTTGATCCGCAATCAACTGGTGGCGCTGTTTACGCAGCAGACCACCGAGGCGATGGGCAGCATCGAAGGTAAAGAGAAGCTGCGTCAGGAAGCGTTGAAGCAGACTCAGCAAGTGATGAATGACGAGACCGGCAAGCCGGTGGTTGAGGACCTGTTGTTCAACAACCTGATCATTCAGTAAGACTTCTGCTGTCCGGGCGAGCCTCTTCGCGAGCAGGCTCGCTCCCACAGGTTCTTCGGTGGATGCAAAAATGTGCATCATCACAAATCCACTGTGGGAGCGAGCTTGCTCGCGAAGGCAATCTCTAAGGCGAAGGATGATTCAAGGTTTCAACGCCATCACTGCAGCCCATTGCTCCGCCGTCACCGGCATCACCGACAATCGTGAGCCCTTCTGCACCAACGGCATCTCCGCCAGTGCCGTCTGCTGCTTCAGATAATCCAGCTTCAACACCCGCGCAAACGTCTCGACGTGTTCAACGTCAATCGCACTCCAGGCATTCTTCTCCGGCGTCGCCTTCGGGTCGAAGTAATGACTCTCCGGCTCCAGTGCGGTGGGGTCCGGGTACGCCGCCTTGATTATCTTGCCAATCCCGGCAATCCCCGGCTCCGGGCAGCTGGAATGGTAGAAAAAGAACTCGTCGCCCACCGCCATCGCGCGCAGAAAGTTACGCGCCTGATAGTTTCGAACCCCGTCCCAGCGTGCCTTGCCGAGTTTTTCCAGACCTTTGATCGAGAGTTCGTCGGGCTCGGACTTCATCAGCCAATAGGCCATGGTTTTTTGCTCCTGAAACGGTCATTGGGCAGGTTGTCGGGCAATTTTATGACAAACCGACAGTCGGTTGACGTCAGCGTTTGCGCGCAGGTTCACGTTGTCGCAAAATGCCGGCCTTTAAAGCTTGACGCTGCTGCACGGCCTACAAACGGAAACCGCTGCTGTCATCGTGATGATGTGCCTTGAGGGGGGCAATCGATGAAACGCAAACCGGATTTACTATGGACTTTGGTAATTTTGTTTGGCCTGGGTGTCGTGACCACCGGTTACGCGCAGAGCCTGTGGTCGAACAAGGCCGATGCGCCGATAGAAGTTGCACAGCAAGTACAACAGTCGACAGCCTTCAAACGCTGAAACTGCTTTCCCGACGCCGCTGATCTGCGCGGCGTCCTATCCTGCGAAATACCACGCCTTGTCGCTGACCGTGCCTTGTAACGGTACATCCCAGCTCGCCTGCGCCAATCGCTCGACCTTCTGACACTCATGGGCCAGCCCCAGCAACGTCGGCTTGCGCCAGTTTTTACGGCGGGCCAGATAGGCCAGACTGCGATCATAGAAACCGCCGCCCATCCCCAGGCGTCCGCCGACATCGTCAAACCCGACCAACGGCAATAACACCAGATCCAGCGCCCAGACCTTGCGTTGCCGAGCCAGATTGGCTTGCGGTTCGAGAATGCGGAAGCGATTGGGTTTTAGTTTTTCTCCCGGGCGAATGCGCTGGAAAACCATTTTGGTCCGCGGCCAGGCGCTGAGTACCGGCAGATAGGTAGCTTTGCCCCGACGTTGAGCCTCACGCAGCAGCAGGCGCGGATCGATTTCACCGTCGGTGGGCAGATACAGAGAGATGTGTTTGGCCCGGCGAAAGTGCGGGTCTTGCGCCAATTGCCGGTACAGGCCTTTGGCGGCCTCGCGTTGTTCGCTTTTGCTCAGCGAACGGCGCGCCTTGCGCAGCAGGCGGCGGAGTTGCGGGCGGGGCAGCAGCGCGGGTTCGGTCATGGTTCGGCTTCGGCAGGTTGGACGAAAACGTACGCATAAAAAATCCGATGGCGGTTTTCACCGACATCGGATTCGAATCAGGCTCCCCGGATGAACCGCTGTCAACTTAGCCCTTGAACCCGAAAGTTCAAGGTGGAAGATGCAGTAGACTTTAAGGCTTTCCGTCTAGCGGACATGCACACCAGCCCAACGTGCAACTTCCAGGGTAGTGCGAATCGGCTCAGGGACATCGTCAACTGGCAAGCACCCCAGGGAGTGCCGCGAGTATACCGCAAGCAGCCAGTCGAATCAGCCCTTGGTGGTGTTCTGATCGTCGGCCAGCACCAGATCGACACGATCGAGCAAGTCACGCACCTGTTCACGGGTCGAACCGCTGGCCTGGATATCCGGGCGCTCTTCTTTGTGCAAGAGGTCATGGGTGATGTTCAGCGCGGCCATCACAGCAATGCGATCGGCACCGATGACTTTGCCGCTGCTGCGGATTTCGCGCATCTTGCCATCCAGGTAGCGCGCGGCGCTGACCAGATTGCTGCGTTCTTCCTGCGGGCAGATGATCGAATACTCTTTGTCGAGGATCTGCACGGTAACGCTATTGCTTGAACTCATGAGTCTTGCTCCAAGGCCTTGAGGCGCGAAATCATCGATTCGACTTTACGCCGGGCGATTTCGTTTTTTTCAATGAGGTGAGCGCGTTCCTCGCGCCAGGTCTTTTCCTGAGCTAGTAAGAGTGCATTTTGACTCTTTAGTTGCTCGACTCGGCCAATCAGCAGTTCGAGTCTGGCCATCAGCGCTTGCAGGTCGGTGTCTTCCATTGTGTCCACGTGTTCGTCTGATGGGTGGTAGCTGGCGGACAGCCTTTAATAGTCTTGGCGAGTCTGTCGATGTAGGATACAAGGCCTTCATTCTAGACATAGCGCCGTCTGGCGCCTAGCTGCCCATGACCATTGCGAATTCCCCGTACCAAGCCTTTGCCACCCTGCTGACTGCCAGCGGCCATAACGTCTCGCCTGCCGAACTGCACGGCGTGCTGCTCGGGCGCAGTTGCGCCGGTGCCGGCTTCGATAACGAAGGCTGGCTGATCGACGCCGCCGAACTGCTCGAAGGCGACATCCAGGACAACGTCCGCAACGCCCTGATCGGCCTGCAAGAGATGGTCAAAGGCGAGCTGACCGGCGACGACGTCACTGTCGTTCTGCTGCTGCCGACCGATGACGCACCGCTGGCCGACCGCGCCGCTGCACTGGGCGAGTGGTGCCAGGGCTTCCTCAGCGGGTTTGGCCTGAACTGCCGCGACAGCAGCATGCTCAGCACTGAGGCCACCGAGGTGCTGCAGGATCTGGCTGCCATTTCCCAAGTGCAAGACGCCCTGGAAGAATCCGAAGACGGCGAAACCGACTACATGGAAGTCATGGAATACCTGCGCGTTGCGCCGCTGCTGCTGTTCTCGGAAACCAAGAAAGCCGACGTGACGCCAGCCGCCAAGCCGTCGCTGCATTAATCGCGTGCCAGGGAACGCCATCTGCCCATGACCCATATCCCGAAAGCGGAATACAGCCGTCGCCGCAAGGCCCTGATGGCGCAGATGGAGCCCAACAGCATTGCGATTTTGCCCGCCGCCGCGGTGGCGATTCGCAACCGCGACGTCGAGCACGTCTACCGCCAGGACAGCGACTTCCAGTACCTCAGTGGCTTTCCCGAGCCGCAAGCCGTCATCGTCTTGATGCCCGGCCGCGAGCATGGCGAGTACGTGCTGTTCTGCCGTGAACGCAACGCCGAACGCGAACTGTGGGACGGCTTGCGCGCCGGGCAAGAGGGCGCGATCCGCGACTTCGGTGCCGACGACGCTTTCCCGATCACCGACATCGACGACATCCTCCCCGGCCTGATCGAAGGCCGTGACCGGGTGTATTCAGCGATGGGCAGCAACCCTGAATTCGATCGCCACCTGATGGACTGGATCAACGTCATCCGCTCCAAGGCGCACCTCGGCGCCCAGCCACCGAACGAATTCGTTGCCCTGGATCATCTGCTGCACGACATGCGCCTGTATAAATCGGCGGCAGAAGTGAAGGTGATGCGCGAAGCCGCACGGATCTCGGCGCAGGCGCATATCCGCGCGATGCAGGCCAGTCGGGCCGGGCTCTACGAGTACAGCCTCGAAGCCGAGCTCGATTACGAATTCCGCAAGGGCGGAGCGAAAATGCCGGCTTACGGTTCGATCGTCGCCGCCGGGCGCAACAGCTGCATCCTGCATTACCAGCAGAATGATGCGCTGCTCAAGGACGGTGATCTGGTGCTGATCGACGCTGGCTGCGAGATCGATTGCTACGCCAGTGACATCACCCGCACCTGGCCGGTCAACGGCAAGTTTTCGCCGGAGCAGAAAGCGATCTACGAATTGGTATTGGCCTCGCAGGAAGCCGCATTCGCCGAAATCGCCCCGAACAAGCACTGGAATCAGGCGCATGAAGCCACAGTGCGAGTGATTACCACAGGGCTGGTGAAACTCGGTTTGCTGCAAGGCGAGGTCGACGAATTGATCGCCAGCGAAGCCTATAAAGCCTTTTACATGCACCGCGCCGGCCACTGGCTGGGTATGGATGTGCATGACGTCGGCGAGTACAAGGTCGGCGGCGAATGGCGCGTGCTGGAAGTCGGCATGGCGCTGACCGTGGAGCCGGGCATCTACATCGCTCCGGACAATCAGAACGTTGCGAAGAAATGGCGCGGCATTGGCGTGCGCATCGAGGACGACGTGGTGGTGACCAAAACGGGCTGTGAAATCCTCACCAGCGGCGTACCGAAAACCGTCGCAGAAATCGAAGCGCTGATGGCACAAGCAAGGACACACGCGGCATGAGTCGAGTCAATCTGGCAATCATCGGTGGCGGTCTGGTCGGCGCCAGTCTGGCGTTGGCCTTGCAGGCCGGGGCCAAGGCGCGTGGCTGGAAGATCGTGCTGATCGAACCGTTCGCTCCCGGCGACAGCTGGCAGCCGAGCTACGACGCACGCTCGTCGGCGTTGTCCTTCGGTTCGCGGCAGATTTATCAACGCTTGGGCGTGTGGCAGGAAATCTCCCGCCGCGCCGAGCCGATCAAACAGATTCACGTCTCCGACCGTGGTCGTTTCTCCACCGCGCGCTTGTCGGCGATGGAAGAGGGTGTGCCGGCGCTGGGTTACGTGGTGGAAAACGCCTGGCTCGGCCAATGCCTGTGGCAGCACGTCGACAAAGACGTGATCAGCTGGCGTTGCCCGGCGGAAGTCACACGCATGGAGCCGCTGCCCGATGGCTATCGCCTGACCCTCAATGATGAAACCACCCTTGAGTGCGACCTCGCGGTGCTCGCCGATGGCGGTCGCTCCGGTCTGCGCGAGCAGTTGGGCATCAACGTGCGCCAGCGTCCGTACAACCAGAGCGCGCTGATCGCCAACATCACCCCGAGCGAAGCGCACAACGGCATGGCCTTCGAGCGCTTTACTGACGAAGGGCCGATGGCGCTGCTGCCACTGCCGGAAAACCGCTGCGCTCTGGTCTGGACCCGTTTGGGCATGGACGCGCAGCGCTTGGCCGATCTGAGCGAGCGCGATTTCCTCAGCGAATTGCAGGGCGTGTTCGGTTACCGCCTCGGCACGTTGAAACAGGTTGGCGCACGACATCTTTATCCGCTGACGTTGGTCGAAGCCGAAGAACAAGTGCGCTCGCATCTGGCTGTACTCGGCAACGCGGCGCACAGCCTGCACCCGATTGCCGGGCAGGGTTTCAACCTGTCGCTGCGCGATGCCGATGCCTTGGCCGCTGCATTGCTGGCGAGTGACAAACCTTTGGGCGACTTCGCCACATTGCAGGCTTATCGCGAGCGTCAGCGTCTCGATCAGGATCTCACCGTCGGTTTCTCCGATCAGGTCACGCGCCTGTTCGGCAGTACGCAGCCGCTGGTTTCGCTGGGCCGTAATATCGGCCTGCTCGGCCTCGATCTGCTGCCACCGGCCAAGCGCTGGTTTGCGCGTCAGGCCATGGGCTTGGGAACGCGTCCGGATGCTTAAGTGGCTGACCGCTAAATTCGGCAAAGCGCGATTGATGCGCTGGGTGATGACGTTCTACCCGCCGTACCTCGGCGCCGGTGTGCGGGTTCGGCACATCAGCGATGACTTTCGCGATGTGCAGGTGTCGATGGGCCTCGGCTGGTACAACCGCAATTACGTCGGTACCCAGTTCGGCGGCAGCCTGTATTCGATGGTCGATCCGTTTTTCATGCTGATGCTCATGGAGAACCTTGGCTCGCGCTACATCGTTTGGGACAAGGCAGCCGACATCGATTTCATCGCGCCGGGCAAAGGCCCGGTGTTCGCCCGGTTCAGCATCGACGAGACACTGCTCGCCGAGATTCGCCGGCAAACCGCCAATGGCGAGAAATACCTGCCACAGTTGCAGGTCGACATTCATGACGGCGCCGGCAATCTGGTGGCGCGGGTCGGTAAAACCCTTTACGTGCGGCTCAAGCCGCAAGCGAGACAGGCTTAAAGCATGGAAATGCGCGCAGATCTGCTGATTGTCGGAGCCGGAATGGTCGGCAGCGCTTTGGCGTTGGCGTTGCAGGACAGCGGACTCGAAGTCCTGCTGCTCGACGGCAGCCCGCTGAGCGTCAAACCCTTCGACGCCGAAGCCGCGTTTGAACCGCGAGTGAGTGCCTTGTCGGCAGCCAGCCAGCGCATTCTTGAACGCCTCGGCGTCTGGGAAGGCATCGCCAAACGCCGCAGCAGCCCGTACACCGACATGCATGTCTGGGACGGCAGCGGCACCGGGCAGATCCATTTCTCGGCGAGCAGTGTGCACGCCGAGGTGCTTGGCCATATCGTCGAAAACCGTGTGGTGCAGGATGCCTTGCTCGATCGCTTGCACGATTGTGATCTGGGCATGCTGGCCAATGCGCGGCTGGAACAGATGCGTCGCTCGGGTGATGACTGGCTGCTGACGCTGGCTGACGGTCGTCAGTTACGTGCGCCGTTGGTGATTGCCGCTGACGGTGCCAACTCGGCAGTGCGACGTCTGACCGGTGTGGCGACGCGTGAGTGGGATTATCTGCATCACGCCATCGTTACCAGCGTGCGCAGCAGCAAACCGCACCAGATGACCGCGTGGCAGCGCTTTACCGATCACGGGCCGTTGGCGTTTCTGCCGCTGGAACGTGACGGGCAGCAGGATTGGTGTTCGATCGTCTGGTCGACCACGCCGAGTGAGGCCGAGCGATTGATGGCGCTGGATGAAGCGGATTTCTGTCGTGAGTTGGAGCGCGCCTTTGAGGGGCGACTCGGCGAAGTGATCAGTGCCGATCCGCGACTGTGCGTGCCGCTGCGTCAGCGCCATGCCAAGCGTTATGTGGCTGAAGGCCTGGCGTTGATCGGCGACGCGGCGCACACCATTCACCCGTTGGCGGGGCAGGGTGTGAACCTGGGCTTCCTTGATGCGGCGGTGCTGGCGGAAGTGCTGTTGCAGGCGGCGGAGCGCGGTGAGCGTTTGGCCGATGTGAAAGTGCTGAGTCGTTACGAGCGTCGGCGCATGCCACACAACCTCGCGCTGATGGCGGCGATGGAAGGGTTTGAGCGGTTGTTTCAGGCCGATCCGTTGCCGGTGCGTTGGTTAAGGAATGCCGGGTTGAAGCTGGTGGAGCAGATGCCGGAGGCGAAAGCGCTGTTTGTGCGTGAAGCCCTCGGGTTGACCGGGGATCTTCCGGCCCTCGCCAAACCCTGACATCTCCATTGAGGCTGATGGCCTCTTCGCGAGCAGGCTCGCTCCCACAGTTGAAATGCATTCCAGTGTAGGCGCGAGCCTGCTCGCGAAGCGTCAGTCCAGTCACCGCAACATTCAGCCTGTGCAACATCTGGTAACTCCTTCAAAAAGAGTTCGATTGAGGTGGTAAATGTGAGTCCTTATCATTTGGCCCACATTTCCCGACCGAGAGACCGCTCCCATGTTGGCACCCAAGCGTCTTCTGACCGCACTGGCCCTGACCCTGATCGGTAGCACCACGGCCCAGGCCGCTGATGAGGTGGTGGTTTACTCGTCGCGCATCGATGAACTGATCAAACCGGTCTTCGATGCCTACACCGCCAAGACCGGGGTGAGGATCAAGTTCATCACCGACAAGGAAGCGCCGCTGATGCAGCGCATCAAGGCCGAGGGTGAAAATGCTACCGCCGACCTGCTGCTGACCGTCGATGCCGGCAACCTCTGGCAAGCCGAGCAGATGGGCATCCTGCAGCCGTTCACTTCGAAAACCATCGACGCCAACATCCCGCTGCAATATCGCTCGTCCAGCCATGCCTGGACTGGCCTGAGCCTGCGTGCGCGGACCATCGCCTACTCCACCGAACGGGTGAAACCGGGCGAACTGACCACCTACGAAGCACTGGCTGACAAGAATTGGGAAGGGCGCCTGTGTCTGCGTACGGCGAAGAAGGTCTACAACCAGTCGCTGACCGCGACCATGATCGAAGTCCATGGTGCCGAGAAGACCGAGAAGATCCTCAAGGGCTGGGTGAACAACCTGTCCACTGACGTATTCTCTGACGACGTTGCGGTGCTCGAAGCGATCAACGCCGGTCAGTGCGACGTCGGCATCGTCAACACTTACTACTACGGTCGCCTGCACAAGCAGAAGCCGGAGCTGCCGGTGAAATTGTTCTGGCCGAACCAGGCCGATCGTGGCGTGCACGTGAACCTGTCGGGCATTGGCCTGACCAAGCATGCGCCGCACCCGGAAGCGGCCAAGGCTTTGGTCGAGTGGATGACCACGCCTGAGGCGCAGAAGATCTTTGCTGACGTGAACCAAGAGTTCCCGGCCAACCCGGCGGTGGCACCTTCGGAAGAAGTGGCGGCGTGGGGCAAGTTCATTGCCGATACTTTGCCGGTGGAAGTGGCGGGCAAGCGTCAGGCTGAGGCGATCCGGATGATGGATCGGGCGGGTTGGAATTGAGGCTTTTTCGATAAATTTGTCTGCTTCAAGATCCAGCCCCTCACCCCAGCCCTCTCCCGGAGGGAGAGGGAGCCGATCTGAGTTGGATTCAAATCCTGAGTTCGACTCGATGTTTCAGGTCGATGTAGCTTGCATAAGCACCTCGGTCAGTCCCCTCTCCCTCTGGGAGAGGGCTAGGGTGAGGGCAACAATCTCAACCTGAAACACCCAAACCAAGAACACCCCAATCCCCCAGAGACCCAAAAGTGGCCCACCCCGCCCAACGCCGCTGGTACCCCATCGTCTTCGCTATCGCCGCGCTGGTGCTGTTGCCCCTGAGCGTTCTGCTGCTCTCCTGGCAGACCATCGATCAGCAAATCTGGTCGCACCTGTGGGAAACCCAGATGCCACGCCTGCTCGGTAACACTCTGACGCTGGTCGTCGGCGTTGGTGTCGGCGTGACCCTGCTCGGTGTCAGCCTGGCTTGGCTCACCAGCCTCTGCGAATTCCCCGGTCGACGCTGGCTCGACTGGGCGCTGATGCTGCCGTTCGCCATCCCCGCGTACGTACTGGCCTTCGTCTTCGTCGGCCTGCTCGACTTCGCCGGTCCTGTGCAAACACTGCTGCGTGAATGGTTCGGCACAGGCCTGCGCCTGCCACGCGTGCGCTCCACCGGCGGGGTGATCATCGTGCTGGTGCTGGTCTTCTATCCCTACGTTTACCTGCTGGCGCGCACCGCGTTTCTCGCGCAGGGCAAAGGCCTGATGGAAGCCGCGCGAGTACTCGGTCAGTCGCCGTGGCAAGCTTTCTGGCGAGTGGCGCTGCCAATGGCGCGTCCTGCGATTGGCGCCGGCGTAGCGCTGGCGCTGATGGAAACCCTCGCTGATTTCGGCGCAGTGTCGGTGTTCAACTTCGACACCTTCACCACGGCCATCTACAAGACCTGGTACGGCTTTTTCAGCCTGCCGAGCGCGGCACAACTGGCGAGTCTGTTGCTGCTGGTGGTGATGCTGGTGCTGTATGGCGAGCGTCGTGCGCGTGGCGCCAATCGGGCGAGCAACGAGCGGCCACGGGTGAAGGCGCTGTATCACTTGCGAGGGTTAAAGGCCTTCGCGGCGATGAGCTGGTGTGGCCTGGTGTTCGCCTGCGCCTTCGTCATTCCGATGCTGCAACTGATCGTCTGGTTCTGGCAGCGCGGGCGTTTCGATCTTGATGAACGCTACGCCGGGTTGATTCTGCACACCCTCTATTTAGGTGGCATGGCGGCGCTGATCACCGTCAGCGTTGCGTTGTTACTGGCCTTCGCCCGCCGGTTAGCACCGACACCGGCGATCAACTCCGGGGTCGGTCTGGCTAATCTCGGTTACGCCTTGCCGGGTTCGGTGCTGGCGGTGTCGATCATGCTCGCGTTCAGTTATCTGGATCGCGAACTGGTCATTCCGCTCTCCGGTTGGCTCGGCGGCGCGGGCAAACCGTTGCTGCTCGGCAGTCTCGCAGCATTGTTGACGGCGTATCTGGTGCGCTTTATCGCGGTCGCCTACGGCCCGCTGGAAAACAGTCTGGCGCGTATACGGCCGTCTTTGCCCGAAGCGGCACGTAGCCTCGGTGTCAGTGGGCCGCGACTGTTTTTCAAAGTGTATCTGCCGCTGTTGCTGCCCGGCACGCTGAGCGCGGCGTTGCTGGTGTTCGTCGATGTGCTCAAGGAAATGCCCGCGACCCTGCTGATGCGCCCGTTTGGCTGGGACACGCTGGCTGTACGCATCTTTGAAATGACCAGCGAAGGCGAATGGGCGCGGGCTTCTTTGCCGGCGCTGACCCTGGTTCTGGTTGGATTGTTACCGGTCATCGGCCTGATTCGCCGCTCCGCCCATCGAAACACTTAGTAGTGAGTCCTGAATCATGCGGCTACAATGCGCGGCATTCGGTGCGGTTCGTCTGACAGATCTTTTCGCTGAAATTGGCTGAAAGCCTTCTATTACAAGGCTTTCACGCTGTGCAGCGACTGTCCGCACCTTCGCCACGCCCGGAAGGAGAAACCCATGGGACAGCGTACGCCTCTGTATGACCTGCATCTCGCCCTCGGCGCGAAGATGGTCGATTTTGGCGGTTGGGACATGCCACTGCATTACGGCTCGCAGGTCGAGGAGCACCACGAAGTGCGCCGCGATTGCGGGGTGTTCGATGTATCCCACATGACCGTGATCGATGTCACCGGCCCCCAGGCCAAGGCCTGGCTGCAGCATTTGCTGGCCAATGACGTCGATCGCCTGCACCGCCCCGGCCGTGCCTTGTACAGCACCATGCTCAACGAGCGTGGCGGCATCGTCGATGACATGATTGTCTATCGTCTCGATGACTGTTATCGCCTGGTGTTCAACGCCTCTACCCGCGATCAGGATCTGGCCTGGATGAACGCGCAGCTCGGCAAGTACGACGTGCAACTGCACGAGCGCTCCGAACTGGCGATGCTCGCCATTCAAGGCCCGCAGGCCCGGCACAAGATTGCCGAACTCGTCACCCAGTCCCGCGCCACGCTGATCCAGCACCTCAAACCCTTTGAAGGCTATACCGACGGTGACTGGTTCATCGCCCGTACCGGTTATACCGGTGAGGATGGCCTGGAAATCTGCCTGCCGGCCAGTCAGGCGCCGGGTTTTTTCAACGATCTGGTTGGTGCCGGCATTTCCCCGATCGGCCTCGGTGCCCGCGACACCCTGCGTGTCGAAGCCGGTATGAACCTCTACGGTCAGGACATTCATCAGGACGTTTCGCCATTGGCTTCGAACATGGCCTGGAGCATTGCCTGGGAACCCGCCACGCGCCAGTTCATTGGCCGCGCCGCTCTGGAGGCGGAAAAAGCCGCTGGTGTTGCGCACAAACTGGTCGGTCTGGTGCTGGAAGAGCGCGGTGTTTTGCGTGCCCATCAGGTGGTTCGCATCGCCGATGTTGGCGAAGGGGAGATCACCAGTGGTAGTTTCTCTCCTACGCTGAGCAAATCGATTGCCCTGGCGCGTGTTCCGATGGCAACCGCCGACCGCGCCGAAGTGGAAATCCGCGGCAAGTGGTACCCGGTACGGGTGGTCAAACCGACCTTCGTACGCCATGGCAAAACTTTGATCTAACCTTTTCCGGCGGGCAGACCGCTGACAATTTCTCGAGGACACCGAAGATGAGCGATATCCCTGCCGAACTGCGTTTTGCCGAAAGTCACGAATGGGCACGTCTGGAAGCCGATGGAACCGTCACCGTGGGCATCAGCGATCACGCGCAGGAAGCGCTGGGCGATGTGGTGTTCGTCGAGCTGACCGAATTGGGCAAGGTGTTCGCTGCGCAAGATCAGGCCGGTGTGGTCGAGTCGGTGAAAGCCGCTTCCGACATCTATTCGCCGGTCAGCGGTGAAGTCATCGCGATCAATGAAGAGCTGGGCGGTTCGCCAGAGCTGTTGAACTCCGACCCGTACGGTGCGTGGATCTTCAAGCTCAAGCCAAGCGACAAGGCCGAGCTGGACAAGCTGCTGGATGCTGCCGCTTATAGGGCTGCCATTGGCGAGTAAGCGCTAAGCAATACCCAAAGCCCCGACCCGTCGGGGCTTTTTTGTGGGCGATGATTTCCCCTTGTGGGAGCGAGCCTGCTCGCGAATGCGGTTTGTCAGAAACATTTGAATTGACTGACACACCGCCTTCGCGAGCAGGCTCGCTCCCACAAGGGGAAAGGGGGGGCTCTGAAAATTGGTGGCGATGTGGGCTGCTATGCTGGTTTGACCGTGTTGCATTGACGCCGAGCGCCAGCCAAGAGAGAGCCCGTCATGTCCCAGTTGCCGTCCCTGAGCCAGTTACGCGACCCCGATGCCTTCCTGCGCCGCCACCTCGGTCCCGACGCCGCCGAACAGCAGGCGATGCTCGACAGCCTCGGCCTCGGTAGTCGAATCGAACTGATCGAGCAAACGGTGCCGCCAGGCATTCGCTTCAATCGCGCGCTCGACCTGCCAGCGGCGCTGGATGAACAAGCCGCGCTGGCCAAACTGCGCAGTTACGCCGAGCAGAATCAGGTCTGGACCAGCCTGATCGGCATGGGCTATCACGGCACGCTCACGCCGACCGTCATCCTGCGCAACGTCCTGGAAAATCCCGGCTGGTACACCGCGTACACGCCGTATCAACCGGAGATCGCTCAAGGTCGGCTCGAAGCACTGCTAAACTTCCAGCAACTGACTATCGATCTCACCGGTCTGGAGCTCGCCAACGCGTCTCTGCTCGATGAGGCTACTGCGGCTGCCGAGGCCATGGCTTTGGCCAAACGGGTCGCCAAGTCGAAGAGCAATCTGTTTTTCGTCGATGAGAATTGCCATCCACAGACTATTTCCGTTGTGGAAACCCGCGCTGAAGGCTTTGGCTTCGAGCTGATAATCGACGCTGTGGATAACTTGAATCAGCACCAGGTGTTTGGCGCGCTGCTGCAGTATCCGGACACCCATGGCGAGGTTCGCGATCTGCGTCCGCTGATCGATCACTTGCATGCGCAGCAGGCGCTGGCCTGTGTCGCTACCGATTTGTTGAGTTTGCTGTTGCTGACGCCACCGGGTGAACTGGGTGCCGATGTGGTGTTCGGCTCGTCCCAGCGCTTCGGCGTGCCGATGGGTTACGGCGGCCCGCATGCCGCATTTTTTGCCAGTCGCGAGGAATACAAACGGGCGATTCCGGGGCGGATCATCGGTGTGTCGAAAGATGCCCGGGGCAACGTCGCGCTGCGCATGGCCCTGCAAACCCGCGAACAACATATCCGCCGTGAGAAGGCCAATTCGAACATCTGCACCGCGCAGGTACTGTTGGCCAACATCGCCAGTTTCTACGCGGTGTATCACGGCCCGGAAGGTTTGAAACGCATCGCCCAGCGCACGCATCGGTTGACCTGCATTCTGGCGGCCGGGCTTGAGCGCAAAGGCATCAGTCGGGTCAATGCGCAGTTCTTCGACACGCTGACGCTGGACGTCGGCGGTGCGCAAACCGCGATTATCGAAAGCGCTCAGGCTGCGCAGATCAACCTGCGAATTCTTGGTCGCGGCCGTGTGGGACTGAGTCTTGATGAGACAACCAATGAAAGCACGGTGGCCAAGCTGTTCGATGTATTGCTGGGTGCCGATCATGGGTTGAACGTCGATGAACTTGACGCTGAAGCCCTGAGTTCGGGCATCCCCGACAACCTTCAGCGCAAAACCCCGTACCTGCGCCACCCGGTGTTCAACGCTCACCACAGCGAAACCGAGATGCTGCGTTATCTCAAACAACTGGAGAACAAGGATCTGGCGCTCAACCAATCGATGATCCCGCTGGGCTCCTGCACTATGAAACTCAACGCCACCAGCGAAATGATCCCGATCACCTGGCCGCAATTCGCCAACCTGCATCCGTTCGTGCCCCGCGAGCAGGCGGTCGGTTACACCTTGATGATCGAAGAACTGGAACGCTGGCTGTGCGCAATCACCGGGTTTGATGCGATCTGCATGCAGCCCAACTCCGGCGCCCAGGGCGAATACGCCGGGCTGCTGGCGATCCGTAAGTATCACAAGAGCCGGCAGCAGGGTGCGCGGGAAATCTGCCTGATTCCCTCCTCGGCCCATGGCACCAACCCGGCGTCGGCGCAGATGGCTGGAATGCGCGTGGTGATCGTCGAATGCGACGAGGCGGGCAACGTCGATCTGGAAGATTTGAAGTCGAAAGCCGCCGAGGCTGGGGATAAATTGTCGTGCCTGATGGCAACCTATCCGTCGACTCACGGTGTGTACGAAGAGGGCATCAGCGAGATCTGCGAAGTTATCCACAAACACGGCGGCCAGGTGTACATGGACGGCGCCAACCTCAATGCGCAGGTCGGGTTGGCGCGGCCGGCCGACATCGGCGCCGATGTGTCGCACATGAATTTGCACAAGACCTTCTGCATCCCCCACGGCGGTGGCGGCCCGGGCATGGGGCCGATCGGTATTCGCGCGCATCTGGCACCGTTTGTCGCTAATCACCCGGTAGTGCCGATTGACGGGCCGCTGGCGCAGAACGGCGCCGTCAGCGCGGCGCCATGGGGCAGCGCGAGCATTTTGCCGATCAGCTGGATGTACATCGCCATGATGGGGCCGCAGTTGGCCGATGCCAGTGAAGTGGCGATCCTGACGGCGAATTACCTGGCGCAGCATTTATCTGGCGCGTTCCCGGTGCTGTACACCGGGCGCAACGGGCGCGTAGCCCACGAATGCATTCTCGATCTGCGACCGTTGAAGGCGCAGACCGGCATCAGTGAGGAAGACGTCGCCAAGCGCCTGATGGATTACGGCTTTCACGCGCCGACCATGTCGTTCCCCGTGCCCGGCACCTTGATGGTCGAGCCGACCGAGAGTGAGTCCAAGGCTGAACTGGATCGGTTTATCGGTGCAATGTTGAGCATTCGCGCAGAAATTACCGAAGTGCAGAACGGCAACTGGCCGGCCGAGGACAACCCGCTGAAACGGGCGCCGCATACCCTGGCGGATGTCACCGGGATTTGGGAGCGGCCGTACAGCATCGAGCAAGGAATTACCCCGGATGCGCACACCAAGGCGCACAAGTATTGGCCGGCGGTGAACCGGGTCGACAATGTTTACGGCGATCGAAACCTGTTCTGCGCCTGTGTCCCGGTGGATGATTACCGCTGATTTCCCGGCAAGCACACCTTCCCCTGTGGGAGCGAGCCTGCTCGCGAAAGCGGTGAATCAGTCACCTGAGAATTTGCCTGACACACCGCTATCGCGAGCAGGCTCACTCCTACAAGGGATTGTGGTGATCCTGAAATCCAGGCAAAAAAACGCCGCTCATATGAGCGGCATTTCTGTTAGCGAACGGCTTACTCGGAAGCCACGGCGTTCTTCGCCAGAATCGCATTCGCCAGTTCCATGTCTGTCGCCTGCAGGCCCGGATTGTCGGCGCGGACTTTTTGCATCGCGGCTTCCAGATACGGACCACGAATGCCGCCGTCACTGGCAACGAAACTGCCGGCATCGTCCTGAGCGGCGATGATCAGCTTGTGATCCTTGAAGGTCAGGTAGGTCGAACCGGTGGTGGCACCGGACGAGATGACGTTACGCCAAAAGCTGTCCGCCATGGCCGAACCAACGGGAAGGGACAGCAAGGCCAGTGTGGCAACAGCAAGTTTGAGACGCATGATGAGATGACTCCTGGGGGTTAACTACGGCGTTGGATCGCCATTTCCCCGATCCGGTTCCGTGGCGGCTTATTTCTGCTCGCTCTGCGGCGTAACCCGCAGCACTTCCTCAACCGTCGTCAGTCCTGCGGCGACTTTCTGCGCTCCGGACAAACGCAAACTGCGCATGCCTTCCTTGAACGCCTGCCGCCGAATGGCGGTGAGATCGGTATCCGGGGTGATGAAGGCTTTGAGGCTGTCGCTCAGTTGCATGATTTCGTAAACCCCGGCGCGTCCGCGATAGCCGGTGTCGCGGCATTCCACGCAACCAATGGCGCGTTGCGCGTTGCTCGGCAACGGCGCCTGCCACGGGCGTGTCAGGGTTTGCCAGTCTTCTTCTTCGAGCGTCAGCGGCGCCTTGCAATGCGGACACAATGTGCGCACCAAACGCTGGGCCATGACCCCGAGCACGGTGGCTTTGATCAGGTAGTGCGGCACGCCGAGTTCGAGCAGACGACTGATCGCGCTGGGTGCGTCGTTGGTGTGCAGGGTCGATAACACCAGGTGCCCGGTGAGCGCCGCCTGAATCGCCATTTCAGCGGTTTCCAGGTCACGGATCTCGCCGATCATGATGATGTCCGGGTCTTGCCGCATCAGTGCGCGCACCCCGGCGGCGAAGCTCAGGTCGATGTTGTGCTGCACCTGCATCTGGTTGAACGCCGGCTCGACCATTTCGATCGGGTCTTCGATGGTGCAGAGGTTCACTTCCGGCGTCGCCAGTTTTTTCAGCGTGGTGTACAGCGTGGTGGTCTTGCCTGAACCGGTCGGCCCGGTGACCAGAATGATGCCGTTGGGCTGGCGGGTCATGTCCTGCCAACGGCGCAGGTCATCGGCGCTGAAACCCAACTGGTCGAAATCCTTGAGCAGCACTTCCGGGTCGAAAATCCGCATGACCATTTTTTCGCCGAACGCTGTAGGCAGGGTCGAAAGGCGCAGCTCGACTTCACCGCCGTCCGGGGTCTTGGTCTTGACCCGGCCGTCCTGGGGTTTGCGCTTTTCGGCGACGTTCATCCGCCCGAGGCTCTTCAGGCGACTGACAATCGCCATGGTCACCTGCGGTGGGAATTGATAAACATTGTGCAGCACGCCATCGATGCGAAAACGCACT